>NZ_WFYD01000022.1 GCF_015490265.1 Sulfurivirga sp.
CCCATGAGATAGTGCTCCATGGCGGTGATGTCCTGGCTCATGGCGCGCACCAGATGGTCGAGGCTGACGATGGCGTTTTCCAGAATGTTCACCGCGATGTAGGGCTCCTCGATCTTGAGGCGGTCGTACATGGCGCGGCTCAGGGCGATCAGCACCACATCGCGGCTGTCGGCCTGCATGCGCAGATCGCGCGGGCGGCGGTCGAAGAAGGACATCTCGCCGATCAGCGTGCCTTCGGTCTGCACGCCCACTTCGATGATGTCCTGCCCGTTGCGGGTGTAGAAGCCCACCTTGCCCTTGTAGACATAGTAGAGCGCATCGCCGATCTCACCCATGTCGGAGATGATCTCGCCCTGACTGTAGTGCTGCTCCTGCAGATACTTGGTCAGGCGCTTGACCTCGTCACGGGTCAGCGACTCGCAGATCTTGTGGGTCTGAAAGAAATCAAACAGCTGATCGGCGGTGATATTCTTCATGGCAGGCTCCTTATCAAGATGCTTCGGTTATTGTAGCCAGATTGAAACGGCGTTTGGGCCACAGCCGGCCTTGCCGCACCTCGCCGATGCACAGCGGGACGCCGTCATGCATGACCAGCACGGCCGGCGCTGATTCCGCAGACGTCCACGGAATGGGATTGCCATGACTCAGCTGGCGGGCGGCCGCCTCATCCGCATCATGCCTTGGCAGATGCGGCAGCAATATCTCCAGCGGCCGGAGCGCGGCATCAGGCGCCTGCTCGATGGCCTCAAGTGTCAGGGCGTCATCCACGGACAGGCCGCCGGTTTCCAGCCGCCGCAGTTCGACAAGATGCCCCACCGTCCCCAGTGCACGAGCCAGATCCTCGCCCAGAGCACGCACATAGGTGCCCTTGCCGCAATGAACGCGGAAACGCAGCCTGTCCCCTTCCAGTGCAAGCGGTTCCAGCGCATGCACCACGACCCGCCGAGGTTCCACCGCCACCGTCTCGCCGGCACGAGCATAGTCATACAGTGGCCGGCCATCCTTCTTCAGCGCGGAATAGAGCGGCGGCGTCTGCCAGATTTCGCCGGTCAGCGTCCGGCAGGCATCCACCACCTGCGCCATGGTCAGGGCCGGAACAGGGGCCGTCTCAACCGGAGAGCCGTCACTGTCACCGGTGTCGGTGCGCACACCCAGTTTGAGTGAGGCCTCATAGGTCTTGTCCGCATCCAGCTGAAAGGCGCTTGCCTTGGTGGCTTCTCCCAGACAGACCGGCAGCAGGCCGGTGGCGAAGGGATCCAGCGTGCCGGTATGCCCCGCCTTCTGGGCATTGAAAAGTCGGCGCACCCGCTGCACCACGGCATTGGAGGTCATGCCCGCCGGTTTGTCCACCAGCACGACACCATGCACCGGTCTGCCGCGTTTTTTCCTTCCCATGGGCGTTTTCCCTGCAAAAACGCCCTGAAATCGGGTCGATTTCAGGGCGGTGAAAAAACGAGTCCGCAAAAATGGGGGAGACCCCGTTGTCAGCGGTCCCTGCGCAGCGCCTTGGCGATCAGCGCATCAATCTCGTTGGCCTTCTCCGGCACTTCGTCATAGTAGAAGCGCAGTTCGGGCGTCAGGCGCAGGCGCAGCTGCTTTCCGAGTGCGGAACGCAGAAAGCCGCGCGCCTTGTCGAACCCCGCAAGCGCCTCGGCCACCTGCGGACTGTCACGGTCGGCGCCGAGCACGTCGAAATAGACCTTGCACACGCTCAGGTCCTTCGAGACCTTGCAGTCGGTGATGGTCACCCCCTGCAGGCGCGGGTCCTTGACCTCCCGTTGCAGCAGGGTGGCCAAAATGCGCTGAATCTCCCGTGCGACCCGGTCGGTGCGGCTGAATGACGGCTCGTTGTCGAAATCGAACATCAGTCGAGCGTCCTCTTCACCTCGGTGCGTTCGAACACTTCGATCAGGTCACCGACGCGCACGTCGTTGTAGTCCTTCACGCCGATGCCGCACTCCATGCCCTGACGCACTTCCTGCACGTCTTCCTTGTAGCGGCGCAGCGATTCCAGCTCGCCGGTGAAGATGACCGTGTTGTCACGCAGCACGCGGATGGGATTGTTGCGCTTGACCACGCCCTCGGTGACCATGCAGCCGGCCACGGCACCGAACTTGGGTGAGCGGAACACGTCGCGCACCTCGGCCACGCCGATGATCTCTTCCTTGAATTCCGGCGCCATCTTGCCTTCGATGGCCCGCTTGATGGTGTCCACCGCGTCATAGATGACCGAGAAGTAGTGCAGATCCACGCCCTCCTGCTCGATCAGCTTGCGCGCGGCGGCGTCGGCACGCACGTTGAAGCCGATGATGATGGCGTGGGTGGCCACCGCCAGGTTGACGTCCGTCTCGGTGATGGCGCCCACGCCGCTGGAGACGATGTTCACCTTCACCTCGTCGGTGGAGAGCTTGGTGAGCGCCTCGCGCAGCGCCTCCAGCGAGCCCTGCACGTCCGCCTTGATGATGACGTTGATCTCTTCCAGATCCTGCTCGCCCATGCGGTTGAACATGGCCTCCAGCTTGGCCTTCTGCTGACGCTTGAGCTGTTCCTCGCGGATCTTCTCCTTGCGCTGCTCGGCCAGCTCCTTGGCCTTGCGCTCGTTGGGTACCACCAGCATCTCGTCACCGGCCGCCGGCACGCCGGACAGGCCGAGAATTTCCACCGGCGTAGAAGGCGTGGCCTCCTTCACCTGCTTGCCCAGATCGTTGATCATGGCACGCACGCGGCCATACTCGGTGCCGCACAGGGTCATGTCCCCCTTGTTGAGGGTGCCCGCCTGCACCAATACCGTGGCCACCGGCCCTCGGCCCTTCTCCAGACGGGATTCCAGTACCACGCCCTTGGCCGGGCCCTTGTAGGGTGCCTTGAGCTCCAGAATGTCGGACACCAGCAGAATGGTCTCCAGCAGCTCATCCACGCCCTGGCCGGTCTTGGCGGAAACGCGCACGAAAGGCACATCGCCGCCCCATTCCTCCGGCACCACCTCATGCTGCACCAGCTCTTGCATCACGCGGTCCGGATTGGCGGTTTCCTTGTCGATCTTGTTGATGGCCACGATCATGGCCACGCCGGCTGACTTGGCGTGCTGAATCGCCTCCACCGTCTGGGGCATGACGCCGTCGTCAGCCGCCACCACGATGATGGCGATATCCGTCACCTTGGCACCACGGGCGCGCATGGCGGTGAAGGCCTCGTGCCCCGGGGTGTCGATGAAGGTGATCTTGCCACCGTCCAGCTCGACGCTGTAGGCACCGATGTGCTGGGTGATGCCACCGGCCTCCTTGGCCGCCACACGCGCGTTGCGGATGTAATCCAGCAGACTGGTCTTGCCGTGGTCCACGTGCCCCATGATGGTGACCACCGGCGGGCGCGGGCGCTCGTCGGAGTAGAGGCTTTCCACCTCTTCCATCACCTCTTCTTCCAGTGCGCTCTCGCTGACGGTGACCGGCTTGTGGCCGAACTCCTCGACGATCAGCACGGCGGTGTCCTGATCGATGGACTGATTGATGGTGGCCATCTCGCCCATCATCATCAGTTTCTTGATCACCTCACCGGCCTTGACAGCCATGCGCTCGGCCAGCTCGCCGACGGTGATGCTTTCCGGAATGCGCACTTCACGCACCACCGGCTGGGAAGGCTTCTTGAAGCCGTGCTCGTTTTTCACCTTGACTACCTTTTTCTCGCGGGCCTCCGCCTTCTGACGCTTCAGCAGTGGGTTGACCACCTCCGCAGTCTTGTCATCCTCCACCACGGCATCATCCAGCAGACCCTTCTTCTTCTTGCCCGGCTTCTTCCTGTTCTTGGCTTTGGGCTTCTCGCGCAGTTTTTCCAGCGCCTTGGCGTCTTCTTCCAACGCCTTGTTGATGTCCTCTTCCGTCTCGACGGGCTTGGCCGGCTTGCGGGCGGCGGGCTTTTCTTCCTGCGCCGCAGGCTCAGGCTGCTCAGCCTGCTTTCTGGCCGCCTCGGCAGCCCGCTTCTTCGCCTCTTCCTCAGCCTTCAGACGGGCGATCTCCGCCTCACGCTTCGCACGGGCTTCCTCTTCCGCCTTACGGCGCGCCTCTTCTTCCGCCTTGCGTTTGGCTTCCTCTTCGGCCAGCTTCTCTTCCACCAGCGTGCGCTTGACGTAAGTGCGCTTCTTGCGCACTTCCACATTCACCTTGCGCTTGCCACCCACGCTAAGCGTTTCCACCTTCTTGCGCTTGAGCGTGATCTTCTGCGGTGCCTCGGCAGCCTTGCCGTGCTTTTCCTTCAGATGCGCCAGAAGCTGCTGTTTTTCCTCATCGGTGATGGGGGCATCCGGCGTCTTGCCCTTGATGCCCGCCTCATCCAGCTGCTGAATCAGTTTTTCGACGGAAAGCCCCAGCGTCTGGGCAAACTGTTCAATGTTCTTTGCCATCTCCGGCCCCTCCTCTCAATTATTCAAACCAGGGCGCACGGGCCTTCATGATCAGGTCGGCCGCCTTATCTTCATCCAGACCGGTCATCTCCACCAGTTCATCCGTGCTCAACTCGGCCAGATCTTCCTGGGTACGCACCCCTTTGGATGCCAGCGTCCTGGCAAGCTCCTCGGTCATGCCCTCCAGGTTGAGCAGGTCTTCCGCCGGCTCACCCAGCTCTTCCTGCTCCTCTTCGGCCAGCGCCTTGGCCAGCAGGGCATCCTTGGCGCGCTGCTTCAGTTCGGCAACCAGCTCTTCGTCAAAACCTTCGATCTCCAGCATTTCGGCGGCGGGAACGTAGGCCACTTCCTCCAGTGTGGTGAAGCCCTCTTCCACCAGCACCTGTGCCAGCTCCTCGTCTACGCCCAGCGCCTCGGTGAACAGGTCAACCAGCTTCTGCGCTTCGCTGGCGTGCTTCTGTTCCATCTCGGAGGCGGACATGACATTCAGCTCCCAGCCGGTCAGCTCGGAGGCAAGACGCACGTTCTGGCCGTTCTTGCCAATGGCCTGAGAGAGCATCTCATCTTCCACGGCCAGATCCATGACATGCTTGTCCTCGTCCACCACGATGGAGACGATCTCCGCCGGCGCCATGGCGTTGATGACATACTGGGCGTCGTTCTCGTCCCACTGGATGATGTCGATGCGCTCGCCGTTGAGTTCGTCGCTGACGGCATTGACCCGGCCGCCGCGCATGCCGATACAGGCGCCCACGGCATCCAGACGGGGGTCGTTGGAGCGCACCGCCACCTTGGCGCGCACACCCGGGTCACGGGCCGCGCCCATGATGTCGATCAGGCCTTCGTTGATCTCCGGCACTTCGATCTTGAACAGCTCGATCAGAAACTCGTTGCAGGTGCGGGAGCACTGCAGCAGCGGGCCACGCGGGCGATATTCCACGTTCTGCAGATAGGCACGCGTCCACTCACCCAGACGGAAGTGCTCGCGGGGAATCACCTGCGAACGGGGAATGACCGCCTCCACATTGTCCCCCAGATCAAGGATGATGTCGCCACGGTCCACACGCTTGACCTGGCCGGAGACGATCTCGCCGACGCGGTCCTTGTAGTCGTTGACGATCTTCTGGCGCTCGGCCTCGCGCACCTTCTGAATGATGACCTGCTTGGCCGTCTGGGCACCGATGCGACCGAAGTCGACCGATTCGATCTCCTCCTCGATGGTGTCGCCCACCTCCACGTGAGGGTCACGCTCTTTCGCTTCGCTCAGGCGCATGTACCAGCCTTCGTGTTCTTCCACCTCGGCGTCATCATCGATGACCTCCCACACACGCCAGGTGGTGTAGTCGCCGGTCTCGCGGTCGATCCTGACGCGGGCGTTGATCTCATCATGGTGCTTCTTGCGTGTGGCGGTGGCCAGCGCCGTTTCGATCGCTTCGAAAATCACATCCTCGTCCACGCCCTTCTCGTTGGACATGATCTCGACAATCTGCAGGATTTCCTTGTTCTTGCTCATGCTTTTCAACCCTCGTCAGTCAAACCGCGGCACCAGATTGGCCTTGTCAATGTTGTCGTAATCAATGGCGTAGGTCTCGCCATCCACCAGAATTTCGATCCCGCTTTCGTCCGCGGACAGCAGCGGCCCTTTGAACTTGCGCCGGCCCAGCACCGGCTCGTGGGCGCGCACGGCGACCTCCTCGCCCACATAGCGGCTGAAATGCTCCGGATTCATCAGTGGCCGGTCCACGCCCGGAGAAGAAATCTCCAGGTTGTAGGCACCCGAGATGGGATCTTCCACATCCAGAATGCCACTGACCTCGTGGCTGACATCGGCACAGTCATCCACCGTCACGCCTTCCGGCTTGTCAATATAGATGCGCAGGGTGGCATGCCCGCTCACCGGCAGGTACTCGCATCCCCAGAACTCGCAGCCCAGGTCTTCGATGGCGGGCTTCACCATCTGTTCGATTCTGTCTTCCAGTCGCTGACTCATGCGTTCCCATCAACCCCTTAACAAAAAACCCCGTCTGATAACGGGGTTTGATCCGTCCTGCTCCTGGCAGGGGCGGACAGCTCAACGGCTGTCAACGCCTTTATATCCCCTCCAATTATAGTCCCTGCACCTCAATAATCAAGCAGCGCCCCCATTTCAAGAGTTGTGAATATAAGTTTTTTCCCCGCGGTCATAAAAAACATGAAAAACCCGGGGAAATAAGCAGTGCTAACATGCTTTCGCCTGCATGCGGGCATCACGAAGGATACATATCATCAATCCGAGCTCAAAAGAAGGAGGTCGCGGCATGTCCGAAGAGACACGACTCGACAACTACGCCTACTGGCGGGCCAATCTGCGCCTGCTGGCCATCTGCCTGTCCATCTGGTTCATCGTTTCCTACGGCTTTGGCATTCTGCTGGCCGATGTGCTCAACCAGTTCCGCATCGGCGGCTATCCGCTGGGATTCTGGTTCGCACAGCAGGGGTCAATCTACGCCTTCATCATCCTGACGTTCTGCTACGCCTGGAAGATGAACAAGCTGGATCGCCAGCATGATGTCCATGAAGAATAAGGAGACCGTCTGATGGATCTGCAGACACTGACGTATATCGTCGTCGGCGCGACCTTCGCGCTCTATATCGGCATCGCCATCTGGGCCCGGGCACAGAGCACCGGGGATTTCTATGTGGCCGGTGGCAATGTCAACCCGATCGCCAACGCCATGGCGACCGCTGCGGACTGGATGTCTGCGGCCTCCTTCATCTCCATGGCCGGCCTGATCGCCTTCAACGGCTACGGCGCCTCTGTCTTCCTGATGGGGTGGACCGGCGGCTATGTGCTGCTGGCCATGCTGCTGGCACCCTATCTGCGCAAGTTCGGCAAGTACACCGTGCCGGAGTTCATCGGCGAGCGCTACTACTCCGACACCGCCCGGGTCATCGCCGTCATCTGTCTGATTCTGGCTTCCATCACCTATGTCATCGGTCAGATGAAAGGCATCGGCGTGGCCTTCTCGCGCTTTCTCGAAACCGACTATGACACCGGGCTCTACGTGGGCATGGCCATCGTGTTCTTCTACGCCGTGCTGGGCGGCATGAAAGGGATCACCTACACTCAGATTGCCCAGTATGTCGTGCTGATCACTGCCTACACCGTACCGGCGATCTTCATCTCCCTGCATCTGACCGGCAACCCGCTGCCGCAGCTGGGTCTGGGCGACCGTCTGCTCTCGGACGGCACCTATGTGTTGGACAAGCTGGATCAGCTGCTGGTGGATCTGGGCTTCAACCGCTACACCACTCAGGTGATGGGCAACGATCTCAACATGTTCGTCTACACCCTGACGCTGATGATCGGCACCGCGGGTCTGCCGCATGTAATCATGCGCTTCTTCACCGTGCGCACAGTGCGTGATGCCCGCCTGTCCGCCGGCTGGGCGCTGGTGTTTATCGCCCTGCTCTACACCGTGGCCCCAGCGGTGGGCGGCATGGCACGCCTGAACCTGATGGATACCATCCAGACCGGCCCGGTCGGTTCCCCCGATGGCAACCTGAAATATGAAGACCGTCCGGAGTGGTTCAAGAAGTGGGAAACCACAGGCCTGCTCAAGTTCGAGGACAAGAACGGTGACGGTCGTATCCAGTACTACAACGACAAGAACCCCGAGTTTGCCAAAAAGGCGGAAGAATGGGGCTGGAAGGGCTCCGAGCTGAAGGTGGACCGCGACATCATGGTACTGGCCAACCCGGAAATCGCCGGCCTGCCCAACTGGGTGATCGCACTGGTGGTCGCCGGTGGCCTGGCCGCGGCGCTCTCCACGGCGGCGGGGCTGCTGCTGGCCATCGCCTCGGCCATTTCCCATGACATTCTCAAGGGACTGGTGGTACGCGACATGAGCGAGCGGGCCGAGCTGCGCGCCAGCCGCATCGCCATGGCGCTCACCGTGCTGCTGGCCGGCTATCTGGGCCTCAACCCGCCGGATTTCGCCGCCGGCACGGTGGCCATCGCCTTCGGCCTGGCGGCGGCCTCCCTGTTCCCGGCGCTGATCATGGGCATCTTCTTCAAGCACATCAACCGTGAAGGGGCCATCTGGGGCATGATCGCCGGCATGGGCGTGACCCTGCTCTACGTGTTCCAGCACAAGGGCATCATGTTCATTCCGGGTACCGCCTTCCTGGGCGACATGCCGGCCAACTGGTTCTTCGGCATCAGCCCCAACGCCTTTGGCGCCGTCGGTGCACTGGTGAACTTCATCGTCGCCTTCCTGGTGACCAAGTTCACCTCCCCCACACCGGTTCACATTCAGGATCTGGTTGACGACATCCGCGTACCCAAGGGCAGCAAGAGCGTCGTTCAGGGCGCTCACTGAGCCCGGTCGGGCCGACAGATTTTCGCCCCGCCTGAGTGCGGGGCTTTTTCAACACGCCGTGCCTGACGGCGCGGTGTGCTGAAAAAGGAGATTCCCATGAAGAAGCACTTTCTGCTGGCCGCCATCATGGTGCCGTTTCTGGCATTTGTCGGCTACGCTCTGACCGACTGGTATCTGAAAAAGGATCAGCCGCCGGGTGCGCTGACAGCCCTGACCCTGACAGAGCCCCCCTGCGTGCTCTCAAAAGGCTGTACGCTCACCCATCAGGACTTTGTGCTCACCCTGCGCCGGCAGGGCAGGACCCTGCACATTCAGGCCAACCAGCGCCTCAAAGGGCTGATCATCGAGCTGAGTCCGCTTCAGCCGCCCGCCCGACCCATGTCCGCCGACAGTGACGGTTATCGTTGGACACTGCCACTGACCGCCGAACCGGATGGCCCGCTGACACTCCACCTTGTGGCTCAGAGCCACTGGCGCAACTACATCGGCGAGCTTGCCGTCCGGCCATGACCATCGAGGCACGCACGCTGCTGCGGGAGCTGGCCTCCACCCCCCCGCTCGACAAACTTCCGCAAAGTGAACTGACACGCTGGCAGGCGGCGACCGAAATTCTCTATTTCCGCGCCGGTGAACCCATTCTCCAGCGGGGCCGACACAACGCCCATGTGTGGCTTATCCGCACAGGCTCGGTTGAAGTGCTGGACGAGAGTGGCCAGCTGGTCAACCTGCTGGCGGAAGGCGACTGGTTCGGCTATCGTTCCGTGCTCAATGACGGAGAGATTACCCTGGATGTCATCACCCGGGAAGATGCGCTGGTCTGGCGCTTTCCCGCAGAGCTGTTTCTCGAACACTACCGGAAATACGACTTTTTCCGCACTTTTTTCCACCAGCACAAGCCGGCCCGGTTCCGCCATGCGCTTGCGTCCCCGGCGACTGACGGCAGTCTGCCGGATCTGGGGCGTCCGCTCAGTGCAATGGCCAGCGTTTTGCCAGTGCGCTCCACCCATGCCAGTTTGCAGGCGGTGGCCCACGCCATATCAGAGGCTGCCACGACGACGCTGCTGATCAGAACATCCACGGATCTGCCCTACCGCCTGCTCACGCAAGCTGATCTCGTGCAGGCCATGGCGAAAGGTCACGCCCCGCACACGCCGGTGGCGCAGGCTTTCGACAAGGCGCCTCCCCTGCTGCTGCCGGCTCACCTGTCAACGGGCGAGGCACTGACCCGGCTCTTGAACCGGCATGAGACCAAGGCGGTGGTGGCACTGGGTGGGGATCGGTTCGGCCTGTTCGACCTGGCTGACCTGCGGGATCGGCCTCATCCGCTGTTCGATCTGCTGGAAAGCATCAGCGCAGCCTCCACGCCGACCGCTCTGAAAACCGCCGCAGAAAAACTCCCGGAACTGTTTTTGTCACTGGTGCGCAGCCATACGCCACCAAGGCTGTGCGGCGAGTTGATCAGTCGTGCCGGCGAGGCGCTGGTGACGCGCACGCTGCAGCTGCTGCAGCACACCCTGGAACTGCCGCAGGATGTGCCCTTTTCTCTGGTGGCGCTCGGCTCCCTGGCCCGTCATGAGCAGACCCTGCGCACCGATCAGGACAACGCACTCATTCTGGGTGACCATTTCGACGCCCTGCTGCACGGTCCCGCTTTTGAACAGCTGGCCCTGCGCTTCAATGACATCCTGGCCGAGCTGGGTTACGCGTACTGCCCCCATGAAGTGATGGCCCGCAACCCCCGATGGCGTCTGCCCCTGCACCAGTGGCTGAAGGATTTTCGCCACTGGATTGAAGAACCGACGCCCGATGCCCTGCTCAATGCCGCCATCTTCTTTGACATGCGCCTGATCGGTGGTGACGAAGCCCTGCTGGCGCATCTGCGGGACCAAGTGCTGCGCTGGAGCCGCGATAGCGGCCTGTTCCTGCATCATATGGCCGCCAATGCCCTGCGCTTCCGTCCGCCCATCGGCTTTTTTCGTACCTTCATCGTCGAGGACCACGGTGACCGTGCCCACGTTTTCGACATCAAGAAGCACGGTATCGCCCCCATCACGGAGCTGGCACGGGTTCATGCCCTCACAGGCGGCCTGAAGGCGCTGAACACGTGGGAACGGCTGGAACAGGCCGCCGAAGCGGGCCTGATGAGCCAGCAGGGCCATGCCGATCTGCGGGATGCGCTGGATCTGATCGCACTGGTGCGCCTGCAGCATCAGGCCCGGCAGGTGGAACGGGGAGAAACGCCCGACAACCTCATCGACCCGGATGACTTGTCGCGGCTGGAACGGCGCCATCTGCGGGATGCATTCACCATCGTACGGGAGATGCAGCAGGCACTGGCCCTGCACCACAACCTATGAAAGCCCGGTGGAGACATTTTCAGCGTCATCGTGCTCTGAGCCGCTGCCCGGAGATGGTGCGCAACTGGCTGCTGAGCTGGCCGGATCCGGATCAACCCGCCCTGCTGGCACCGCTGCTGGCGCTGGATTTCGAGACGACGGGGCTGGATCCCGCCAGGGACGCCATCCTCTCGGCCGGATGGGTACCCATGGATCAGGGGGTCGTTCTGGCCGGTCGGGGTGAACACCGGCTGGTTCGCATTGAGCAGTCGCTGCCGGAAGAGACCATCAAGGTCCATGGCATCACCCACCAGCGCATGGCAACCGGTCAGACGCTGGAACAGCTGCTCACCGAACTGTTCTCCGCCCTGCACGGCCGGCTGCCGCTGGTCCATTTTGCCCGCATCGAGCAACGCTTTCTGACAGCCGCCTGCCGACAGGTGTTCGGCTGCGCACCCCCGCTGCCCATGGTGGACACCTTCGAACTGGCCAGACGGGCACAGGAAATGTCGGGCAGGCCACCGTCCGGTAATGCGCTGAGACTGGATGCCCTGAGGCAGGCGCACGGCCTGCCGGACAGGCCACCCCATCACGCGCTGGAGGATGCGCTGGCCACGGCCGAACTCTGGCTGGCCATGCTCAAGCGGCGCAACGACGGGACACGGCTGAAGCTCAGAGAAGTGCTTGTCTGACGGGGTCTCCCCCATTTTTGCAGGCTGCCGTTTCAGCCGGCCGGAAAATTCCCGCAAAAACCGGCGAAAAAACCGGTTTCAGGCCTTTTCTCCATAGCCCTGGGGGTTTTGGGACTGCCAGCGCCAGGTGTCGCGCACCATGTCTTCCAGCGTCCGGGTGGCCCGCCAGCCCAGCCTCTCCTGCGCCAGACTCGGGTCTGCGTAGCACTGGGCCACGTCTCCCGGCCTGCGCGGCGCGAACTGATAGGGCACCGACACGCCGTTGACCCGCTCGAACGCCTTGACCATTTCCAGCACGCTGATGCCGCGCCCCGTGCCCAGATTGACCGTCAGCACTTCGCCGGCGTCCCGGCCGAGCAGATAACGCAGGGCGGCGATGTGTCCCTCGGCCAGATCCATCACATGGATATAGTCGCGCACGCCGGTGCCGTCGGGCGTGTCGTAGTCGTTGCCGAAGATGTTGAGATGATCGCGTCGTCCGACAGCCACCTGCGCGATGAACGGCATGAGGTTGTTGGGAATGCCGGCCGGGTCCTCACCGATGCGTCCGGACGGGTGCGCCCCCACCGGGTTGAAATAGCGCAGGATCCCGATGCGCCAGTCAGGCTCGGCCACATGCAGATCGCGCAGGATCTCCTCCACCATCCACTTGCTGCGACCATAAGGATTGGTGGTGCGTCCGGCCGGATCCGTCTCGCGGATGGGCACCCGTTCCGGGTCACCATAGACGGTGGCGGAAGAGCTGAACACGAAAGTCCGCACGCCATGGCGTTGCAGCACTTCCAGCAGTTTGACCGAGCCCCCCACGTTGTTGTCGTAATAGCGCAGCGGCTGGGCCACCGACTCGCCCACCGCCTTGAGCCCGGCGAAATGGATGGTGGCGACCACCTCGTGATCCGCCAGCACGGCCGCCAGCGCGGCCTGGTCGCGCACATCCACCTCGTAGAAAGGAATGCTGTGGCCGGTGATCGCCTCGACCCGGCGAATGGCCTCCGGCGAGGCGTTGGACAGGTTGTCCACCACTACGGGCTGAAAGCCCGCCTCGATCAGCGCCACGCAGGTATGGGAGCCGATATAGCCGGCCCCGCCGGTGACCAGAACCTGCTGCATGCTGTCTCTCCTCTGATTCGTTCAGGCAAGCATTTTACGGAAGCGCCACGCCCCGAGTAGGAAAAGCCCCAGCCCGATGGCCGCAAGCTGCAGCACATTGGGCCACAGCAGCGCCAGATCACTGCCCTTGAACAGAATGCCGTTGCCGATGATGTTGAAGTGATACAGCGGCGCCAGATGCATCAGCGCCTGCTCCCAAGAAGGCATGGACTCCGGCGGCGTCCAGGCACCGGAGAGCAGCAGCATGGGCAGCATGAGCATGAACACCACCAGCATCACCTGCCCCACGTTGCGGGTGATGGTGGCCACGAACAGGCCCAGGCCGGACAGACTGAAGGCATACAGCGCCACCATGGCATAGAGCAGCCAGGGACTGCCCCGCACCGGCACGCCCAGCAGACCGTGCATGATCAGCCACAGGCTGAGGCTGAAGCCGGCGACCATCACCAGCATCACCGCCAGCAGCTTGGGCAGCATGATCCGCGTCGGCGTCAGCGGCGCCACCAGCAACTGCTCGATGGTACCGCGCTCCTTCTCGCGCACCGCCAGCGCTGCCGGCAGCAGCATGCCGATCAGGGTCATCACCGCGAACAGCTCCGAGGCCGCCATGAACCAGCTGTCCCGGTTGGCCTGGTTGAACAGCAGGCGCAGACGGTTTTCCACATGGGGAAACGGCGGCGCCTGATCCCGGGACAGGTGCAGCCTGTCATACAGCAGCTGCTCGTTGAAGCGGGCATGGATCATCTGCGCGTAGCTGGCGGCCAGGCTGCCAAGGGTCACATTGGCACCGTCCAGAAACAGCTGGATGGAGGCGGGCTGTCCCCGTTCAATCCGCTCGGAAAAGCGCGGCGGAATGTCCGCCGCCAGCATGGCGCGCCCTGTCTCCACCAGCTTCAGGGCCAGCGCCATGGCGGGCGGCGGTGGCAGACGCCGGAACCACGGCTCATGAAAGCCCGCCTGCCACTGGCGCGATGCGAGACTGTGATCCTCGTCCACCACCGCCATGGGCGCCTGATGCAGCTCCAGTCGGATACCGGTGCCGGCCACATAGATCTCGGCGGTAAAGAACCACAGCACGGCGACGAGCAGAAAAGGATCCCGCCCCAGCACGCGCAGTTCCTTGAGAAACAGCGCCCACACCGCTCTCATCGCTTCACCCGTTTGTGAAAGGTGAACCATGCCAGCCCCATGAGCACCAGCGCATAGAGCACAAGCAGTCCGACGGGACGGATCAGCTCGGCCAGACCGTACCCCTTGAGATAGACGCCCCACACCACTTCGAGAAAGTGCATGGCGGGAAACACATGCGCCTCCACCTGGGCCTCGGGGCTCATGGAGGAAATCGGCATCATCAGTCCGGAGAACATGAAACCCGGAATCATGGTGCCCAGCAGCGTGATCAGCGCGGCCGCCGCCTGGGAACGCACCAGCACCGACACCAGCAGACCGATGGCGCCGGCGGCGAAAATGTAGATGAAGCTTGCCAGGGCATAAGCGACCACGCTGCCCTTGAACGGGGCGCCGAAATAGCCGAGTGCCAGCAGGGTCAGCACCACGAGGTTGAGCAGCGAGATGAGCACATAGGGCAGCAGTTTGCCCAGCAGGAAGGCCGCCCGGCTCACCGTGGAGGCCTGAATGTTGAAGATGGAACCCCGCTCCTTCTCCCGCACCACGCCAAGAGCCGTCAGCAGCGTCGGTGACACCAGCATGATCAGCATCACCAGCCCCGGCGCCATGGACCACTCGCTGCGCAGGGCCTGATTGTAGAGATAGCGCACCTCCAGCCGCACCGGCATCATCAGCCGCTCAAGCGCCTGCGGAGAACGCCCCTCCTTGACCGCCGCCCAGCGCAGCGCCTGCTCCAGATTGTAGTAGGCCACGATGGCGCTCACATAACCTTTGGCCACTCGGGCATGATAGGTGAACTGACCATCGATGAGCGTCTGGATGGTGGCCGTGCGTCCCCGCGCCAGCCGCTCGGAAAAATCCGGAGGGATAATCAGCGCAAAACGGATATCCCCACGCCGGAGCGCCTTTTCCACCTGCCGGTAGCCATGCAGCGCCCCCGCATGGTGAAAATAGCGGGAATGGCGGAAACGTTCGGTCAGATCCCGGCTCTGGGCACTGTTGTCCATGTCCCACACGCCATAGGGCATGTGACGCACCTCCAGCATCAGACCATTGCCCAGAACGAACATCATCGCCGCCGGAATGAGAAACGCCAGCGCCAGATAGATGGGATCGCGCACGATCTCCCGCCACTCCTTCAGCGCGATGATCCACACATGCCGCAGCATCATGCCACCCCTTCGATCAGGCTCACGAACACCGCCTCCATGGTGGGCGGCATCAACTGCCAGCCACGCACCTCAAGCCCCTCTTGCCGAAGCAGCGGCAGCACCCGTCCGCTCACCTCCGCCTCGCCGTGGACGAACAGCGCCACCTGCCGCCCCTGCACGAATGCGTCAAGGCCCGCATCAAGCAGCACCCTTTCGGCCTGCCAGGGACGGTCCACCTGCAGCGTGGCCAGCTCACCCCGGCGCTCACGCAGCTGCTGCTTGAGCACATCCGGCGGGGCATCGGCGATCTTGTGGCCCTGACGCATCATCACCACCCGGTGGCAGTTCTCCGCCTCGTTCATGGCATGGGTGGAGACCAGCATGGCCACCCCCTCGTCATGGCACAGCTGGCGCAACAGCGACCAGAAATGGCGCCTGCCGGCGGGATCCACCCCGGAGGTGGGCTCATCCAGAAACAGGATGGACGGCCCATGCAGCAAGGCCGCCGACAGCGCCAGCCGCTGGCGCTGGCCCAGCGGCAGCGCGCCCGCCCGACTGTCAGCCACCGAATCAAGACCACTCCAGTTCAACGCCCAGTCCAGCCTTTCCCTGAGCCGTCCGCCCCACAGGCCGTAGATGCGGCCGAACAGACGCAGATTCTCCCGCACCGTCAGTTCCTCATAGAGGGAAAAGCGCTGGGCCATGTAGCCGATGCGTCGGCGCACAGCGAGGCTGTTGCCGCGGATGGACACCCCAGCCACTTCTGCCGTCCCCGATGTGGGCGGCAGCAAGCCGGTGAGCATGCGCATCAGCGTGCTCTTGCCGGCGCCATTGGCACCCAGCAGACCGACGATCTCGCCCGCATGCACGTCCAGCGACACCTCATCCACGGCAGTGAAGCGGCCGAAACGGCGGGTCAGGTTCTCGGCCACGATGGCCCGTTCCGCTCTGGGAGGGGGCAGATCGATGACTGTCTCCTTGTGCACCTGCTGCGCCTGCAGAAACAGGCCTTCCAGGTCAGCAGGCTGCCACCAGATGCCTTCCATTGAGGGGGCGTCGGACTTGATCCATGCTTCAAACGCCGCCCTTTGCGCTTTCGGCACCTGCAGATGGAGATGGTGCCCCTCGAACCAGCGGGTCCAGTCAGGCCAGTGCTCGGCCAGCGCCGTCTGCCAGCTTTCCGGATTGCGCACTCGGATGATCGCCTGCTCGAAAGGCAGCCGGTCCGTCAGTGCCTGTGGCGCGCCAACGCTGAGAACCCGCCCCCGCTGCATCAGCGCCACCTGATCGAACAGGGCCGCCTCGTCCATGTAGGCGGTGGAGACCAGCGCCGTCATGCCCCGCTCCTCCACCAGCTGCGCCAGCAGGCGCCAGAAACTGCGCCGGGAAAGTGGATCCACGCCCGTGGTGGGTTCGTCCAGAATGACCAGTTCCGGCTCATGGATGAGCGCGCAGATCAGCCCCAGCTTCTGCTGCATGCCACCCGAAAGGTGCTGCATGGCCCGGTCGCGGAACGGCGTCAGGCCGGTCATCTGCAGCAGCTGCGTCTTGCGCTGACGGGCCACCGCCTTCGGCACATTGCGCAGCCCGGCGAAGAAGTCCAGATTCTCCTCAACCGAGAGCGTGGGATAGAGATTGAGTCCCAGTCCCTGGGGCATCAGCCCAAGACTGGACTTGATGCGCTCGGCGCTGCGCTCGCTGTCGACATGCACGCCGTTGACCACCACCGTGCCCGCATCCTGTGCCAGAACCCCGGCGACGATGTGCATCAGCGTGCTCTTGCCGGCTCCATCCGGACCGATCAGCCCGAACAGCTGACCGCGCGGCACCTCCAGCGAGACATCCTCAAGCGCCACGGTGCGCCCATAGCGCTTGTGCACGCCTTCAAGGCGAATCATGGCAACAGCTTGAGATCCGCCGGCATGCCCGGCTTGTAGCGGTGGTCCGGATTCTCGTCAAGATAGAACTTGACGGCGAACACCTGTTTGACCCGCTCATCCCGGGTCTGAATCTCCTTGGGCGTGAACTCCGCCTCTGAAGAAACATAACGCAGGGTGGCCCGGACCGTGCCCGCAAGCCCATCCACATGGAGCGTGCCCTTCTGACCAAGATGAATTCGCCCCAGATCGGCTTCCGGCACATACCCCTGAAAATAGAGGCGGTCCAGATCCACGATGTCAAACAGCACCGCCCCCGGTGCGAGCATCTCGCCCACATGGGCCAGCCGACGCACCACCACCCCCGCCTGGGGTGCGCGAATCTTCAGCTGATCCAGCAACGCCATGGCCTCTTCCAGCGCCGCATGGGCCCGCAACGTCTGGGCGTGCAGCGCCTCCACTTCCGCCTCGCGGGTGTGGATTTCATCCAGCGCTACCCGGGCCTCGGCGAGGGCCTTTTCCGCTTGTGTCATCGCGGCCTGCGCCGTCTTCTCCTGTGCCCGGGCGGTCTCCAGCGCCAGCCGTGCCTGCTCCAGCTGTTCACGGCTGATCTGTCCCTTGTCGAACAGCACCTTGAGGCGGCGCCAGTCCCGCTCTGCCTGACGGGCCTGAGCAGTGGCCGCCTGTGCGGCGGCCCGGGCATGACGCAGTCCCGCTTCCGCTGTCTGCACCTTCAGTGGCAGGGTGCGCCGCAGCATCTCCAGCCCCGTGCGCGCCGCCTCGTACTGCTTTTGCGCCGCATGCCAGGCCGCCGCCGCCTGAGTCACCTTTGCTCTGAGCGTGGTGTCGTCAAGCTCGGCCAGGACCTGCCCGGCTGCCACCGCATCCCCTTCATGCGCCCGCAGCCGCACCACCTGCCCCGGCTGGCGGGTAGCCGCCAGCACATGGTCCCCCTCGATGCGTCCATTGAGCCAGATGCCTTCATCCCGTGCCGAATCAGGGTTGAGCTGACAGGCGCTGACCAGGGCGGTGAGCATCACCACCAGCCAGATTTTCCATATGCTTTCAGTCACGATGAGGACCTTCGATTCGATACCGGGCATGACAGGCCACGCAGTTGTTCATCAGCCGTCCCATCTGCTTCAGCGACAGGCTGACGTCCTCCATGGTTTCCGCATCCATGGCCCACCGGTCAAAGGCGGCATGGGTCGCCCCGCCCAGCTGCATGAAATCCCGAGGCAGCTTCTTTTTCAACCCCGGCGGCACCTGCTGTTGGGCGGCCCGCCCCACTTTTCTCGCCGCCTGCGCGGCGGCGGCGAAGTTCTCTTCCGCCAGCGCCGCATTCATCTTGCGCAGGGCATCAAGAAATTCACGCATCTCCTTGAGGACCATGGCTCTTTCATCATTGCCCAACACAATGGGCGTGCGTGCATCCTCCGCCCGCGCCATCCCACTGAGCACCAGAGTGGCCAGCGCGACAGACAGCATTGTCTTCATGGGGAAATCCTCCTTAAGAAAAAAACGGCAAGCGCCGGGTCCCTTCATTTACTTCTGCATGAACTGTTCGAGGATCTGCGGATTCTCCAGCGTGGAGGTGTCCTGAGTGATCTCCTCACCTTTGGCGATGGCCCGCAGTAGCCGGCGCATGATCTTGCCGGAGCGGGTCTTGGGCAGATTGGAACCGAAGCGGATGTCATCCGGCTTGGCGATGGGACCAATCTCTTTGGCGACCCATTCACGCAGCTCCTGCACCAGTGCTGCACGCGCTTCACCTTCCGGAATGTCCCCCTTGAGCACCACGAAGGCCACGATGGCCTCACCCTTCACCTCATGGGGTTTGCCCACCACGGCCGCTTCCGCCACCCGTTCATGGGCCACCAGCGCCGATTCGATCTCCATGGTGCCGAGACGGTGGCCGGAAACATTGAGCACATCATCAATACGGCCCATGATCCAGAAGTAACCGTCATCATCACGGCGGGCGGAATCGCCGGCCACGTAGTAGCGGTTGCCGAACTTGGCCCAGTAGGTGTCCACGTAGCGCTGGTCATCGCCCCACACGGTGCGCAGCATGGACGGCCACGGCTTGCGGATGACCAGATAGCCACCGTTGCCGTGCGGAATCTCGTTGCCTTCCTCATCCACCACGGCGGCGTCGATGCCCGGCAGCGGCAGCGTGCAGGAGCCGGGCTTGAGCGGCGTGACGCCCGGCAGCGGCGCGATCATGTGCGCGCCGGTTTCCGTCTGCCACCAGGTGTCCACGATGGGGCAGCGCTCCTTGCCGATGACGGTATAATACCACATCCACGCTTCCGGGTTGATGGGCTCGCCCACCGTGCCCAGCAGGCGCAGTTTGCTCAGATCATACTGGGCAGGAATGTCGTCACCGAACTTCATCAGCGCGCGGATGGCCGTGGGCGCGGTGTAGAAGACGGTGACACCATGACGCTCGCACATCTCCCAGAAGCGGCCGGCGTGGGGGTAGGTGGGCACGCCCTCGAACATGACGATGGTCTTGCCCAGCGCCAGCGGGCCATAGGCCACGTAGGTGTGACCGGTGATCCAGCCCACATCCGCCGTGCACCAGAAGATGTCGTCATCCTTGAGGTCGAACACCCACTCGTTGGTGACGATGGCGTTGAGCAGATAGCCGGCGGAGCTGTGCTGCACGCCCTTGGGCTTGCCGGTGGAGCCGGAGGTGTAGAGCAGAAACAGCGGGTGTTCGGCCTCGACGATCTCCGGCTCGCAGTAGTCGGGCATGCCACGCTCGGCGTCATGCCACCAGATGTCGCGCCCATCCTTCATGGACACCGGCTCGTTGGTGCGGGCGTGGACGATGACCTTCTCCACGCAGGCGCCGCCCTTGTCCAGCGCCTCATCCACCGCTGCCTTGAGCGGCACCACCTTGCCGCCGCGATGGCCGCCGTCGGCGGTGATGACCACCTTGGCGCCGGCGTCTTCGATGCGATCACGCAGCGCCTCGGCAGAGAAGCCACCGAAGACCACCGAATGAATGGCGCCGATGCGGGCGCATGCCTGCATGGCGATGACCACCTGGGGAATCATGGGCATGTAGATGACCACACGATCACCCTTGCCGACACCCAGGTTCTTCAGGGCATTGGCGAAGCGGCCCACTTCATCCAGCAGTTCCTTGTAGGTGTAGCGGGTCACCTCGCCGTCGTCAGATTCAAAGATGATGGCGATCTTGTCTTCCTTTTCGGCCAGATGGCGGTCAAGGCAGTTGTAGGAGACGTTGAGCCTGCCGTCGGTAAACCACTGATAATGCGGCGCCCGGCTGTCATCCAGCCCTACCGTGAACGGGGTGTCCCAGTCAATCTTCTCCCGTGCCAGATCGGACCAGAAGCCCACATGATCCTCGGCCGCCTTTTTCAGCATGGCCTCGTAGTCTTCCGGCTTGACGTTGGCCTGGGCGGTGAATTCGGCGGACGGCGGGAAGACCCGATCTTCGTGCAGGATGGACTCGATCTGTTCCGACATGGCGACGCTCCTTTCTCTTATTGTTTGAGGGGATACCGCAACTCTACGACTGCGGATAGACAATTTCAAGCGGGAATTTCTGCGCCGCCACCGCCTCCAGCAGAGCGTCGTCCGGCAGCACGCTGAAGGCGGGACCGAACTTGAGCTGTCCCTTCACCCGACCGTTGTCATATTCCACCACCACCGGCAGGCCATCGGGCTTGGCGTAGCTTTCCAGCAGGATGGTCAGCTGATCCAGCCGGTCATCATCAGCCTGATCCGCCGCGAGCCACAGCTTGAGGGCCCGGGCCTTTTCCATACGCGCCGCCATCAGCGAACGGATGTTTTCCACCATCAGGCGGATGCCGTCGTTGTAGCTGTCCGCCTCGCAGCGCCCTTCAACGATGACCACCACATCTTCGGCCAGCCACTCCTTGACCGACTCGTACTGCCGGGCGTTGAGCACGAACTCCTGCCGGCCGGTGCGGTCATCAATGGTGACGATGGCGATGGGCTCGCCCTTGCGGTTGCGCCGCTTGCGCACCCCCACCACCAATCCGCCCACGGTGGCGGACTTCATGCTGACGGTCAGCTGGTTGATGGGCGTCAGCCCCATGCGCTCCAGCTCGGCCCGGAACAGGTCGATGGGATGGCCGGTGACATAGTGGCCGAGGGTGGCCTTCTCTCCCTTGAGGCGCTCCCGGGCGGCCATCTCCGGCACGTCCACCAGCTGGTGTTCCTCGTCCATGTCGTCCATGCCGCCGAACAGGTCGGTCTGCCCGGCGGCCCGGTCAGCGTGGAACTGCTCCGCCAGCGCGAAGGCCTTGGTCAGCGACGTCAGCATGGCCTGACGGTTGTCGTGCAGGCTGTCCAGCGCGCCGGCGCGTATGAGCGCTTCCAGCACCCGGCGGTTGACCTTGCCGGTGTCCACCCGCTTGACCAGATCGAACAGGTCCCGGTAGGGGCCGTTCTCCGCCCGCTCGCGCACCAGCCCCTCCAGGGCGGCGGCGCCCACGCCCTTGATGGCCGCAAGGCCGTAGAGAATGCGTCCATCCGGCAGGGCGCGGAAGGCAATGTCGCAGCGGTTGATGTCCGGCGGGAGCACCTCCAGCCCCATGCTGCGGCACTCGTTGAGCATGTGCACCACCTTGTCGGTGTTGTCCATGTCGGAGGAGATCTGCGCCGCCATGAACTGGGCCGGATAGTGGGTCTTGAGCCAGGCGGACTGATAGGAGACGAGCGCGTAGGCCGCCGAGTGGGACTTGTTGAAGCCGTAGCCGGCGAACTTCTCCACCAGGTCGAAGATCTTCATGGCCAGCTCGGGGTCCACGCCCTTCTTGATGGCGCCTTCGCGGAACACTTCCCGCTGTTTGGCCATCTCCTCGGGTTTCTTCTTGCCCATGGCACGGCGCAGCAGGTCGGCGCCGCCCAGCGTGTAGCCGGCCAGCACCTGAGCGATCTGCATCACCTGCTCCTGATAGAGGATGACGCCGTAGGTGGGTTCCAGAATGGGCTTGAGCCACTCATGCTGGTAGTTGGGGTCCGGATAGGAGACCTTCTCCTTGCCGTGCTTGCGGGCGATGAAGTTGTCCACCATGCCCGACTCCAGCGGCCCCGGCCGGAACAGGGCCACCAGTGCAATGATATCCTCGAAGCAGTCGGGTTTGAGACGCCGGATCAGATCCTGCATGCCGGAGGATTCCAGCTGGAACACGCCGGTGGTGCGTCCGGTCTTGATCAGCTCGAAGGTGTCCCGGTCGTCCAGAGGAATGCGGCTGATGTCCACATAGCCCTCATCCCCCGGCTGCTTGCCTTCGTTGATGGCCTGCAGCGCCCAGTCGATGATGGTGAGCGTGCGCAGCCCGAGGAAGTCGAACTTGACCAGCCCGATGGCCTCCACGTCATTCTTGTCCAGCTGAGTGACCACACCGCTACCGTCGACATCCGCCAGCAGAGGGCAGAAGGTCTCCAGCGGACGCGGACCGATGACCACGCCCCCGGCGTGCTTGCCGGTGTTGCGCACCGTGCCCTCCAGCCGCAGCGCCAGATCCAGCAGCTCGCGCACCTCGTCTTCCTGCTCGTAGCGGGCCTTGAGGTCCGGCTCCATCTCCAGCGCCTTCTTCAGGGTGATGCCCAGCTCGTCGGGGATGAGCTTGGCCACCCCGTCCACCATACCGTAGGGCAGCCCCAGCACCCGGCCCACGTCCCGCACCACCGCCTTGGCCGCCATGGTGCCGAAGGTGACGATCTGGGAGACATGGTCGCGACCGTAGTGCCGCGCCACATAGTCGATGACCTCGTCACGGCGCTCCATGCAGAAGTCCACGTCGAAGTCGGGCATGGAGACCCGCTCCGGATTGAGAAAGCGCTCGAACAGCAGGTCGTAGGCGATTGGATCCAGGTCGGTAATCTTGAGCGCGTAGGCCACCAGCGAGCCAGCGCCGGAGCCCCGTCCAGGCCCGACGGGGATGCCGTTGTCCTTGGCCCACTGGATGAAGTCCGCCACGATGAGGAAGTAGCCCGGAAAGCCCATCTGCAGGATGGTGTCCAGTTCAAAGCGCAGCCTCTCATGGTACTGCTGCCGCTTCTGCTCGAACTGCTCGGGCGGCAGATCCCCGAACAGGAACTGGAGCCGCTGCTCCAGGCCCTCCCGACACACCTGCACGAAGTAGTCGTCCAGCGTCATGCCGTCCGGCACGGGAAAATCGGGCAGATAATAGGTGCCCAGTTCCAGCTGCACATTGCAGCGGCGCGCGATCTCCACCGTGTTTTCCAGCGCACCGGGCAGATCGGCGAACAGCGCCTCCATTTCCTCGGTGGAGCGGAAGTACTGCTCTTCGCTGTAAGGCTGAGGGCGGCTGCCATCATCCAGCACATGTCCCGTGTGGATGCAGGTGCGCACCTCATGGGCGGTGAAATCCTCCGGTGTGGCGAAGCGCACGTCATTGGTGGCCACCGCGGGCAGGCCGTAGCGTGACACAAGCTGCAGCGCACCCTCGATCCACGCCGCCTCCCCCTCACGACCGGTACGCACGAATTCCAGATAGAGCCGGTCGCCGAACAGCTTCTGCCACCACTCCACCTGCAGCGCCGTCAGGTTGGGCTTGCCGGCGGCAATGGGGACGGCCAGCTCGCGTTTCGGCCCCAGAAGCGCAATCAGCCCCTCCGCATGGGCCTCCAGCCAGGCACGGCGCACCACCGGCACGGTCTCGTGCCCGACGATCTGCTGGTTCTTCAGCCATGCCTGTGAGATCAGGTGGGACAGGTTGAGATAGCCCGTGCGATCC
>NZ_WFYD01000023.1 GCF_015490265.1 Sulfurivirga sp.
AGGGGGAGGATAGCCGCCAGGGGCCGGAGGTGGCGCCATGCCCGGCGGTGGCCCATAGCTGCCTGCCGGTGAGGGGGGCGGGTAGCCGTACCCCGGAGGGGGTGGCGGGTATCCATAGCCATAGGCCGGCGGTGGAGGTGGATACCCGTAGCCATAAGGCGGCGGGTAATCGTCATCATCGTCAAAGAACTCCTCCATCCAGTACATGGGGGTCCATTCCGGCCAGTCGTTGTCGTCATAGGGGTCATCATTGCCCCAGCCGCAGCAACCCGCCTGGGCACCGCCTGCGGCAGTGAGCAGTAGCGCCAATGCACTGCCTGCCAGCCATTTTTTCATTTCTGCGCTCCTCTGATTCACCTGTTGATCAGGTCACTTTCGATTATAGGGAGCGCAGAACACGGAACAGAAATCAAAAATATCAATCCACCATAAAGGCGGCTCATATCAGTAGCCGATTATGTATCCAGTCCACGGGCTCGCAGGAAGTTCTGCTCACCCAGCCGTGTCCACTTGGATACCTGTTCCAGAAAGGCCTTCTGGGAGGCCCATACCTTGGCGGCCATGGGATCGCGCGTGGTGACATCGGCGATCACCTCGGCCGTGAGCGCACGGAAGCGGCGCAGCACATCATCCGGGAAGGTGCGCAGCTGCACATGGTGTTTCTCCACCAGCGTCTGCAACGCCTGCTCGTTGCGGGCGGTATATTCGGCCAGCATCTCCAGATTGACCACCCGGCAGGCGTGCTCCACGATGGCCTGAAGATCCTTCGGCAGCGCCTCGAACGCCTTGGCGTTGACAATGGCCTCCAGCGCCGAACCCGGCTCATGCCAGCCGGGTGTGTAGTAGTACTTGGCCACCTTGTAGAAGCCGAAAGCCAGATCATTGTAGGGACCGACCCATTCGGTGGCGTCGATGGCGCCGGACTGCATGGCCTGGAACAGCTCACCGCCCGGCAGGGTCACCGGGATGCCCCCGGCTCGCTTGAGCACCTCACCACCGAAGCCGGGAATGCGCATCTTCAGGCCCTTGATGTCCTCGATGGAATGGATTTCCCTGTTGAACCAGCCGCCCATCTGGGGGCCGGTGTTGCCGGCCGGAAAGGGAATCAGGCCGAAGGGGCGATAGGCCTCCTGCCACAGTTTGACGCCATCGGCCTGATAGAACCAGGCGTTGATCTCATCGGGCGTGAAACCGAACGGCACGGCGGAGAAGAACGGTGCCGCGGGAATCTTACCCTTCCAGTAGTAGGCACCGCCATGTCCCATCTCGGCGGTGCCACGGGAGACGGCATCGAACACCTCGAAGGCGCCCACCAGCTCACCGGCGCCATAGACCTTCACTTTCAGCCGTCCGCCGGAGAGCTCGCCGATCAGCTCCGCCAGCCGGTTCGCGCCGGTGCCCAGTCCGGGGAAGTTCTTGGGCCATGTGGTCACCATCTTCCACTCGATGGTCTTACTCACCGCCACGGCGGGCACCGCCTTGGCGCCTTCCTCACTCTTGCCGCAGGCGCTGAGGGTGGTGGCCGCCGCCGCACCTGCCAGCGCGCCGATCAGTTCTCTGCGTTTCACGCCGATTTCCTCCTGTGAAGCCATCCTCGTGCACTGAAGAGCCATTCTACAACGCTGACCGCGCCGTAGAAAACGAGCACCCACTTGAGCGTGTCCGGATTGTGACGGTAGAGATAATCCATCAGCGCAACCCAGGCCGCCAGTGCAGCGATCAGCCCCAGCAACGGCCACAGCCACAGCAGACCGATCTTTCGGTGCAGTCTGAGTGCCGCACCGTTGACGGCGGCAAACAGCAGCAGGAAGGTAGAGCTGGCAAATGCGGCAATCACATCCAGATTGGCCAGATTGACGAACGCCAGCGTCACCAGCGTGATGATCAACAGCGCCGCCCAGGGCACGTTGCGACGGGATTTGAGAGAGAAAGCCTGCGGCAGATCCTTCTGTCGCGCCATCACATGGCTCAGCCGCGCCGTGCCGAACAGGGTCGCGTTGATGGCGCTGGCGGTGGAAAACAGCGCGGCAACACCGATGAGCACGAAGCCCGCCTGCCCGAGAAAGGGCTGTGCCGCCACCGCCAGCGCATATTCACCATATTTGTGGATCTGTTCCGGTGTCAGATTGCCCACCGCTACCAGCGATACCAGCACATAGACCGTGGCCGTAATGAGAATGGCCACCATGATGCTGCGCCCCAGATCCCGCTCCGGGTCCTCCATGTCGTTGATGGCGTTGGGAATCAGCTCGAACCCCTCATAGGCCACGAAAATGAGCGCCGCCCCCAGCACCACGCCGACCCAGCCCTGATTGAACAGCGGCTCCAGCCGACTCACATCCAGCGTGTAGAGACCGATGATGGCAAACAGCGCCAGAATGACCACCTTGATGAAGACGATCAGGTCTTCCGTGTGGCCGCTGGCCTTCACCCCCCACAGATTGATACCGAGAAAACTCAGCAACACCACGCTTTCCAGCAGGTGGCGCATGAGCGGATTCTCCTGCCCACCGCCCAGCAGAGCGGACCCGTAGGCACCGAAGGTGTAGCTGTAGAGCGCCATGGTGCCCACATAGCCAACCAGCAGCAGCCAGCCGGTCAGCGCCGCCAACCTGTGACTGGCGAACGCCTTTTCGATATAGGTGAAACTGCCGCCGGCGGAACGGTAGTGCAGCCCCAGCCGGGCGTAGGACAGACCGGTCAGCAGCGCCACCATGCCACCCAGCAGAAAGGCCAGCGGTGCCGCATGGCCCGCCTCGCTCATGGACAGCCCCAGCACCGAGAAGATGCCGCCACCGATCATGCCGCCCACCCCCATGGCCACCAGTTCCTTGAAGCCGAGCGCCTCTCTCGGCTGTTGACCATTCGCCATGCTTCAAGCTCCTCTCAAAAAGAAACCCGCCGCAGCGGGTTGTGGATCCATCAGGACGGGAAATGCGCCCGTGGATTGAAATTGCCGAATTTGGTGGCCATCTCCTTGTAGAAGTCTTTGGCCTCTTCCGTCTCGGCCGGCGGGGTGTGGATCTGCAGCACCACATACTGATCCCCCGGCACCTTGCCCAGTCCGCGCCCCTTCAGGCGCAGCTTCTTGCCGGACTGGGCACCGGGCGGAATCTTGAGCGCCACCTTGCCCTTGAGCGTAGGCACCTCCACCCTGGCGCCCAGCGCCGCCTCCCACGGTGTGATGGGCAGATCCAGATAGACATCGTCGCCCTCCACCCGATAGAGCGGGTGCTTCTGCAGCTCCACCTCCAGATAGAGGTCGCCGTTGGGCCCGCCGCCGATACCCGGACCGCCCTGCCCAGCCAGACGGATGCGCTGACCCGGCTTGATGCCGGCGGGAATCTTCACTTTGATGGTCTTGTTGCGGTGGCTCACCTGACCGTAGGCGTCCGCATCAGGCACCTGCAGGGTCAGGGTGCGCTCGGCACCATTGACCGCGTCCTCCAGCGGAATGAGAATCTTGACGATCTGATCCTGCCCACGGGCGCGAAAGCCACCACTGCGACGGCCGCCCTGACGAAAACCGCCGCCGAACAGCGTCTCGAAG
>NZ_WFYD01000024.1 GCF_015490265.1 Sulfurivirga sp.
CCGCCGCGCAAGGAGACCCTGCTGGTCAATATCACCCCCCGTGAGCAGCGGGTGGCCTGGGTCTACAACGGCATGGCGCAGGAGCTGTGGGTGGAGCGCACCAGTCAGCGCGGGCTGGTGGGCAACATCTACTGGGGCCGGGTGCAGCGGGTGCTGCCGGGGATGCAGGCGGCTTTCGTGGACATCGGCCTCGAGCGGGCCGCCTTTCTGCATGTTTCCGATGTATGCCGTCCGGAGGACGACCCGGACTGTGAGCAGATTCAGAAGCTGCTGCATCCGGGGCAGTGGATCATGGTGCAGGTGGTCAAGAACCCGCTGGGCAGCAAGGGGGCGCGGGTGAGCATGCAGATCAGCCTGCCTTCCCGCCTGCTGGTCTACATGCCCGGACAGAAGGTCATCGGTGTTTCCCAGAAGATCGAGGATGAGGCCGAGCGGGAGCGTCTGCGCGAGCTGCTGAAATCCATTCCTGAGCTGGAGCGGGCGGAGGGGGGCTTCATCGTGCGCACGGTGGCGGAAGGCGCCGACCTGATGGAGCTGCGCGCCGATCTGCTCTACCTGATGCGTCTGTGGGAGAGCATCGCCGAAAAGAAGGGGGGCACCAGACCGGTGTGCCTGTATGAGGACCTGCCGCTCTATCTGCGCGTGTTGCGGGACACGCCGGTGGAGCAGGTGGAGCGCGTGCTGGTGGACTCGCGCGAGACCCTGCTCAAGATGCGCGACTTCGCCCACGCCTATGTGCCCGAACTGGAAAACCTCATCCAGCACTATGAGGGCGAGCGTCCCATCTTCGATCTGTTCAATGTGGAGGACGCCATCACCCAGGCGCTGGAAAAGCGCGTGCCGCTCAAATCGGGCGGCTATCTCATCATCGATCAGACCGAGGCGCTCACCACCATTGACGTCAACACCGGCGCCTTTGTCGGCCACAAGAATCTGGAAGAGACCATCTACCGCACCAACATGGAGGCCACCGACGCCATCGCCCGGCAGCTGCGCCTGCGCAATCTGGGGGGCATGATCATCATCGATTTCATCGACATGCAGGAGGCGCAGCACCGCCGCCATGTGCTCGACGCCCTCAAGCGTGCACTCATGCGCGATCGGGTCAAGACCACCGTCAATGATTTCTCGCCGCTGGGGCTGGTGGAGATGACCCGCAAACGCACCCGTGAGAGTCTGGAGCGCACCCTGTGCCACACCTGCCCCGTGTGCGAGGGGCGTGGCACCGTCAAGACGCCTCAGACGGTGGCCTACGAGATCTTCCGTGAGATCACCCGCATGGCGCGGCAGTTCGATGCGGACCAGTACCGCGTCATCGCCTCCGAAGCCGTGGTGGCCTACATCATGGATGAGGAGTCCGACTCCGTGGCCGAGCTGGAAGCCTTCATCGGCCGCAGCCTCAGCTTTCAGGCCGAAGCCACCTATCCGCCCGAGGCGTTCGATGTCGTGATGCTCTGATGGTCAAGCGCACCAAACGCCTTCTCCGCGCCATCTTCTCGGCCATCGTGCTGGCCAGCATGCTGTGGCTCGCTCTGCTGCAGCTGACCTGGGTGTGGCTGTCCACAAGTCCGGAGAGCGTCACCCGCTGGGTACGTGTGGTGACGCAGGAGCGTCTGACCGTCGATCGTTTTACTCTTTCGGGGGACTGGACCCATCCGCGGATCACACTGCGTGGCGTGAGCTGGCGCACACCATCACTGGACGCCCATGTGGAGGAAGCAGAGCTGGATGTGGACTGGCTCGGCTACATGCGCCATCCCGGCCTGTGGGGAGAGCGGCTGCGCATCACCCGTTTTCACGTCCGCCGCAGTGTTCTCCGGCATGGGCATCTGAATATTGATCCGCAGCAGGCGCAGCGGGCGCTTTCCCGCCTGTTGCGCACGCTGGCACTGCCCTTTGTGCGCATCTACCTCATACAGGGCCGTTATCAGCAGGGGGGCTGGACGCTCAAGGTGCCGGGAGTGGCCATCTCCCGGCAGGGCGGGTTTCATATGGACGGCCTTGTCAAGACGTTCTATGCCGATCGTCTGTTGTGGACTCATGTCATTCATGGCACCCTGAAGGTGGACTGGCGTGGATACTGGAAAACAGGCGCACTGCGTCTGACGGATATTCACCCGGCGCGACTGAAGGATCTGGCACCGATCTTTCAGGCCGACTGGCGTCATGGCCAGCTGGCGTTGAATGCCGAGCTGGAAGTGTCAGGTGGGCGGCCGGTTGCCCGCTTGCATGTGGACCTTGGTGAGCTGGAAAACGAGCGAGCCGAAGATGCTCGACAGGTGCGCAGCGTGGGGGCAAGCCTGGTGTGGCGGGAAAGTGGTGCGGGAGACCGCTTTTCCATCGAACGCTGGCGCTTCAATGGCGCCTTGCTGCCCAATGTGGCTCCGGCATGGGTGCAGCTGACGGAAAACCGTCTGCAGCTGAATGTGGCGCGGTTCCGTCTGGCCGATTTCGGAGCGGCTTTGCAGGATCTATTGCCAGATTGGCCCGTGGAACAGGTGGCGTTCGACCTTGAAGGGCTGGATGCCCGCTTTCAGCTGAAGCCGTTTGCGCTGACCGCGTTGAGAGGGCGGATCACACGTCTCAGATGGCCGGAGAGTGTTCGCTACCCGGGCATGGAAGCCAGACATGTCGAGCTGGGTCTGGATGGGCGCGCCATCGTCACCACCCTTGCAGAACCGGTCCGGTTGCACTGGAAGCAATGGCGGCCTGCCACAAAACGCATCACATTCAGGCAGCCTCTGCACTGGCGGGTGGATGACCGGGGGGTGCGTCTGCGGGCTGTGACTTTCCTGCTGGATGGCAAGGTGTCGGGTCGGGCTGATTTCAGCCTGGTTGAGGGGCATCTGAGAGCCAGCGCCGAGCTGCGCCCGCAGAGGATGGAACGGGTAAAGGAGTATCTGCCCTATGGGCTCATGTCGAAAAAACTGGCCCACTGGTTGCAGAACGGGCTGGTTGCTGGAGAAGTGGCGCCGGTCACTTTGCGTATTGACGGCCCGCTTGAAGCCTTCCCGTTCAGCCATGGTGAAGGCGTATTCACGGCACGCACTCATGTGAGGCAGGCGACGCTCAGGTTCTCTCACAGATGGCCGGTGCTCACCGGGCTGGATGCCAAAGTGTCTTTCCAGCCATGGCGTATCGCCATCGACGCCACCCAGGCCGGTCTGGATGGCGTGCGGGTGCGACAGGCCCGGGTGGAGATCGGGCCGTTGCGGAAGAAAAAGCCCGTTGCCCTGACCCTGGTGGGGCAGGCGGAAGGTACGGCGCAGACTGTACAGCGCCTGCTGCTGGATTCGGTGCTCGCCGAACGGCTGGGGCTCGGGAAGGTGTTGGGCGGACCGGTGATGCTGGCCGAAGGCACGGTGACGGCACAGGTGGCTCTGTGGCTGCCGTTGCACGGTTACGATGGTCGGGTGCCTCAGGTGGACGTACAGGCCACTTTGCATGATGTGGGGCTGCGTCTGGCGCAGAAGCATCAGCTCAAAGGGGTCAGTGGTGCCGTACACATTACCCACCGCAGTGCTGTCTCCGGTCGGCTCAAGGGACGCCTGGACGGTCAGCCGGTCAGTGCGCAGGTTGCTACCGATGTCGCGCGAAATGCTCTGCAGCTGAAGGTGGACGGTCGCTGGCCCATGCAGAGATTGCTGGCGGATGTCGAGGGAAGCTGGCACTGGCGTGCCCGTGCCTTCATCCCGCTGCGACGCAATGCCACGGTGCGCATTCAGGGGGGGCTGACGCCTGAACATATCCGACATAACCGGGTTCCGGCGCCGTTGGGGCAGTGGCTGTCCGAGCCGGTCACGCTGCAGGGAACGTTCAGTCGTCGGCAGGTTTTTCTGCAGCTGGCTCAGGCAGGACAGCGCTTTGCCGGTGTGACATTGAGGCCGTTTGGACACCAGTTTCGGTTGCATAACCTCACTGTGCTGTTGAATACTTCAGAAGGCGCGCGCAGGATTCTGCTGCGGCGAGGCACGCCGGGCATTCTGGTACAGGCGAATATCCATCAGCCGCTCGAGCTGGAGAAACTGCGTGACTGGTGGCGGCACCAGCGCGCACTATTTGGTACGTCCGGAGGAGCATTGCCCACGGTGGTCGTGGGCGCGCGGCTCGATGAGGTACGCTGGGGCATTCAGCGTTTTCGTCAGGTGTATCTCAACGCCTATCGTGTGGACAGGCGGCGCATGGGAGCCGAACTGCGCAGTGGCAAGGCCCGCGTGCTGGCCCTTTATCTGCCGGAGCAGGATCAGCTGGCTCTCAACGTGGAAAGGTTGCAGTGGCGAACGGCCGAAACTGAGCCGACGCAGGCCTGTCGAATTCATCCGGCCCGTCCGGACAGGCTGAACCTGTTCTTTATCGGCCAACATATCCGTTTTGGTGCCTATGACTTTGATGAGGTGCGCTTCAATCTTCATGCCGACCCGGCTCAGCTGCGTCTGGAAAATCTGCGTATGGCTGCTGCGGAAGGAAGATTGAGCGGCAAGGGGCAGCTGCTGTGGTCATGGCGCAACAATGAAACGATGCTGCAGTTTGATCTTCAGGCACGACCGGTCGAGGCCATGCTGCAGTGGGCCGGGTTCAGTGAGTCCGGCTTTACCGGGCGCAAGGGGGCCTTGAAGGCACGGCTGCACTGGCATGGAACACCGGACTGCTTCACCCTGCGGGGCGTGCAGGGCACGGCCCAAGTGCGTTTTGACGACGGGGTGATCCGCAAGGCGAAGGTAGGCATGGCCCGTCTGATCAGTCTGCTGAGCGTGGACAGTCTGCTGCGCAGCATTGATACCACCGTCAACCAGCTGCGTTATGAGGGCATGGCCTATGAGGTCATTGAAGCCGAGGCCAGTCTGATGAAGGGCATGGCAAAGCTGAAGAGGTTCCGCATGGAAGCCCCACTGGTGCACGCCGCTCTGAAAGGCCGGGTGGATTATGCCCGCAGACAGTATGACCTGTTGGCCACCGTCTCGCCCAAGATCGGCGGCACCGTGACCACTCTGGCGGCACTGCTGGGCGTGGCCAACCCCATCGCTGCACTGACCACCTACCTGCTGATGAAGAATCTGCCGGGCATCAAGGAAGGGCTGATCCGTTATCACTACAAGGTGATCGGTCCCTGGGACAAGCCTGTGATTACGCCATTGGACGGAGATGGACAGGGCACCGGTCGAGCACAGACCCCGGCCGAAACCCTCGGACACTGAAAACTGTCGAAAAGCGTCAGAGGGTGGCCAGGCACCTGATCATTCACAGCTGAGTGCTTCCATCAGCTGCTGGCGCAGCTGATGCTGCCGGGCTTCATCCAGCGGTGCGCCTTCCCGGTCTGACAGAAGGAAAACGTCCTCCGCCTTCTCGCCCACGGTGCTGATGCGGGCATCGTGCAGGCGCAGGCGGTTCTCGACGAAAACACGGGCGATGCGGGCCAGCAGGCCGGGCACGTCCAGGGTGGAGATGAAAAGTTCGGTCAGCTGGCCACGCTGCTGGAAGGTGATCTCAGTAGGTGTGATGAAGCAGCGCAGCTTGCGGTCGGGGCGACCGGTGCGCAGCGCTTCCGCCTCGATGGGGTGGGCGGCCACCTCCAGCAATGCCGCCCGGATGGCCTCGCGCTGGGTGTCTTCCAGCGGGGCGTTGCGCTGCTTGTCCAGAGCATAGAACAGGGTCAGGGTGTAGCCATTGCTCAGGCAGTAGATCTGCGCCTCCATGATGGAGACCTGCGCCCGTTCCAGCGTCTGGGCGATCTGGGCAAAGAGAAAGTCCCGATCCGGCATGTAGATCAGGATCTCGGTGGCGCCGCGCACCGGCTGTTCCGACAGCTTTACCACCGGAGGGGTCTGTTCCACCAGGGTGGTCGTGATGCGGGCGATGGCCTGCGGGCCCTGGCGGTGGAAGAATTCCGTGTCCGCCAGCGCATCCCACAGCGGACTGAAACGCTGGCTGTCCAATCCCTGCTTGGTGAGCAGCTCGCGCGCCTTTTCCTGATTGCGCAGCGCCTTGCGGGCGATGTCGCGCGGCGTCTCCGACACCTTGTCCAGCATGCGGCTGGTTTCGTTGTAGAGTTCCAGAAACAGGGCGTTCTTCCAGTCGTTCCACACTTCCGGCGAGGTGGAAAGGACATCGGCCACCGTCAGCAGATAGAGGTAGTCCAGATGTTTCTGGTCGCCCACCTGTTCGGCAAAGCGGGCGATGACCTCCGGATCGGACAGGTCCTGCCGCTGGGCGGTATCGGAAAAGATCAGATGGTGACGCACCAGCCAGGTGACCAGAGCCGTATCCTGCGGGGAGAGGTTGTGGGCGGCACACCAGCTTTCGGCAAACACGGCGCCGGTTTCCGCATGGGGTTCGTTGCCCTTGGTGATGTCGTGGAACAGGCCGGAGAGAAAGAGCAGTTCCGGCTTTTCGATGCGCCTGGCCACCTGATGGGCGGTGGGGAACTCCCAGGCATGCTGGTCGATGAAGAAACGACGCAGATTGCGGATCACCAGCAACGTGTGCTCATCCACCGGGTAGGCGTGGAACATGTTGAACTGCATCAACCCGGTCACCTGGCCGAACTGGGGAATCAGGTGCTCCAGCACACCATACTGATGCATGTGCTTGAGGCTGTGGTAGACCCCCTGCGGCTGGCGGAACAGCGCCAGCAGCAGCGTCTTGTGGATGGCGTCCTCCCGGAAGGCATCGTCGATCACATGCAACGCGCTGTCGATGGCCCGCAGCGTGCCGGCCCGCAACCCTTTCAGCTGTGGATGGTAGGTGAACAGCAGAAAGGTCTCCAGCAGCGCCGTGGGATTGCGTTCGTAGATGGCTGGGTCGCGCACTTCGAGAAAATCATTGACCACCTGAAAGCGGTCATTGATGGGCACCGGTGTGTGGCTCTGGTCGAACAGCTGCTCACGGAAGTGGGCCAGCAGCACCTCGTTCAGGCGGATGACCGTGCGGGTGGTGCTGTAGAAGGTATGCATCAGCGCTTCCACCTGCTGATTGACCGTCTCGCCCGGATAGTCGAGAGCATCGGCCAGCAGCTGCTGATTTTCAAACAGCAGGCGGTCTTCCCTGCGCTTCTTGTAGCGGTGCAGGGCGAAGCGGAAGCGGCTCAGCTGTTTGTTGGCCGCCTGCAGCCGGTTGAATTCCTGCGGTGTCAGCAGGTTGTGCTGCAGCAGGCTGTAGAGGGAATCGGCATTGAGCAGGCGACGGGCGATCCAGAAGATGGTCTGGATGTCGCGCAGGCCGCCCGGACACTCCTTGAGGTTGGGTTCCATCTGATAGAGGGTGCCCTGCACTTTTTCGCGCCGTGCCTGCTGTTCCGCATATTTGGCTTCATAGAACAGGGCCGGCGGCCAGAACTCCGGGTCCTTCCACAGGTGGCGCAAGCTGCCGAAGCCTTCATAGTCACCCGCCAGCCAGCGGCTTTCCAGCAGATTGGTGGCGATGGTGACATCTTTCAGGCTTTCCTCCCGGCAGGCGTCGGTGGAGCGCACCGAACTGCCCACGTCCAGCCCCCAGTCCCACAGCAGAGTCAGGAAGGTGGACAGGCGTTCCTCATGACGCTGCTGCTGCTGTTCATCGGCGATGATGAGCAGGTCGATGTCCGAATAGGGGTGCAGTTCGCCCCGACCATAGCCGCCTACGGCCACCAGCGTCATTTCTTCAAGACCGAAGTGCTGCCACAGCAGCTTGAGCAGCTGGTCGATGAAATTGGCCCGGTCGCACACCAGATGGGCGGCCGGCCGGCCCTCGTCAAACTGGGCGAACTGCGTATCCCGAAAGTGGGTGAGGATCTCCCGCCCGGTGGCACGCAGCGTGTTCAGGTCACCGGAGCGGAGCGCGTCGGTCAGTTTCATGCCGTCTGGGGCAGGAAGGACTGTTCCCCTTCCCGCAGCGTGAAGATTTCGTAGCCGTCATCCGTCACCGCCAGGGTATGTTCCCACTGGGCGGAGAGCTTGCGATCCTTGGTGATGACCGTCCACTGATCCCCCAGCACGCGAGTCTCCTTGCGGCCCTGGTTGATCATTGGCTCGATGGTGAAGGTCATGCCGGGCACCAGCTCGATCCGCTTCAACGAGGGGTCGGCGTAGTGAAGCACCTGAGGCTCTTCGTGGAAGTTTTTGCCGATGCCGTGGCCGCAGTATTCCTCCACTACGGAGTAGCCGTTGGCGTGGGCGTGTTTTTCGATGGCCAGCGCCACGTCATACAGCGTGTTGCCCGGACGCACCTGCTCAATGCCGAGCCAGAGGCACTCACGTGCCACGTCACAGAGGCGTTTCGCGTAGGGTGCCACCTTGTCACCCACGCAGTACATCATGCTGGTGTCGCCATGGTAGCCGTCCTTGATGACGGTGACATCGATGTTGAGAATGTCGCCGTTCTTGAGGCGTTTGTCAGAGGGAATGCCGTGACAGACCTGGTGGTTGATGGACGTACAGATGGATTTGGGGAAACCGTGATAGTTGAGTGGAGCAGGGGTGGCGCCGTGATCCAGAATGAACTCATGGGCCAGCCGGTTCAGTTCCTCGGTGGTGACGCCGGGTTGCACATGGGGTGTCAGCATCTCCAGCGTGCGGGCCGCCAGTTGGCCGGCGATGCGCATGCCTTCAAGGTCTTCTTCGGTCTTGAGAATGATGCTCATGTCAGGCAAGGATCCTCTGGTGTTCGGCGCGCTTTTGTGGTATAAATCGCGCAGCCCGGAAAGCCGGGTATTTTATCACCAACGACACACACACGCCTGAACCGTGGATGGGGTGCCCGATGAGGGTTCATGCACGGGGCGTGTGGAGGTTGAACCCGAAACAAGGAGTATCGACATGGCAAAAGTCACCATGCGCCAGCTGCTGGAAGCCGGCGTTCACTTCGGTCACCAGACCCGCTACTGGAACCCCAAGATGGCGCCGTACATCTTCGGCGTGCGCAACAAGATCCACATCATCAACTTGGAAAAGACGCTGCCCATGATGAACGAGGCCATGGACTTTCTCAGCCGCGTGGCGGCAGAGAAGGGCGAGGTCCTGTTCGTGGGCACCAAGCGTCAGGCGCAGGATATCGTGGCAGAGGAGGCGCAGCGCGCCGGCATGCCCTATGTGAACCACCGCTGGCTGGGCGGTATGCTGACCAACTTCCAGACCATCAAGAAGTCCATCCAGCGCCTGAAGGAGCTGGAAACCATGGCGGAAGACGGCACCTTCGACAAGCTGACCAAGAAAGAAGCGCTGATGCTGTCCCGCGAGAAGGACAAGCTGGAACGCGCGCTGGGCGGCATCAAAAACATGAAGTCCAACGGCAAGCCTGCTGCGCTGTTCGTCATCGACGTGGGCAATGAGCATATCGCCGTCAAGGAAGCGCAGAAGCTGGGCATTCCCGTTGTCGGCATCGTGGACACCAACAATGACCCGTCCGGCATTGATTTCGTCATTCCGGGCAACGATGACGCCATCCGCGCCATCCGCCTGTATCTGAGCACGGCAGCAGACGCGATTCTGGAAGGCAAGAACAGCATCACCACCCGGGTGGAAGGCGACGAGTTCGTGGAAGCCGACGAGGTGGAAGAGGCGGCTGGCGACGCCTGAGCCGCAGGACAGGTTCCCTGAATGAGACGCCTCGGTTCGCCGGGGCGTTCGTATTTGAATCACCAAGATCGAGGAAGGAAAAATGGCTATTACCGCTGCAATGGTAAAGGAGCTGCGCGAACGTACCGGCGCAGGCATGATGGACTGCAAGAAGGCGCTGTCCGAAACCAACGGTGACATGGACGCGGCTGTTGATCTGCTGCGCAAGAAGGGCATGGCCGGCGCTGACAAGAAGGCTGACCGCGTGGCGGCCGAGGGCATCATCGCCGTGGCCGTTTCCGAGGACGGCAAGAAGGCGGCCATCGTCGAGGTCAACTGCGAGACCGACTTCGTGGCCAAGGGTGACGATTTCCAGAACTTCGCCAATACAGTGGCGCAGAAAGTGCTGGAGACCGGCATCGTGGACCCTGCGTCACTGGCGGAGGTCAAGCTGGACAATGGTCAGACCGTTGACGAGGCCCGCCGTGAGCTGATCGCCAAGATCGGTGAGAATGTGCAGATCCGCCGCGCCGAGCTGCTGCAGACCGAGAACGGTCACATCGGCATCTACCGTCACGGCGACCGTATCGGCGTGGTGGTGGTCATGGAAGGCGGTGACGACACCCTGGTGCGCGATGTGGCCATGCACATTGCCGCTTCCAACCCGGCAGCCATCTCCGCAGCTGACGTGCCTGAGGAGGTTATCGCCCACGAGCGCGAGATCTTCACCGCTCAGGCGAAGGAGTCCGGCAAGCCCGACAACATCATCGAGAAGATGATCGAAGGGCGCATCAACAAGTTCCTCAAGGAGATCACCCTGCTGGGTCAGGCTTTCGTCAAGAACCCCGATCAGACCGTCGAGCAGCTGCTGAAGGAGGCGGATGCCACTGTCAAGCAGTTCGCCCGTCTGGAAGTGGGTGAGGGCATTGAGAAGAAGGAAGAAAATTTCGCCGAGGAAGTGGCCAAGCAGGCTGCTGCCGCACAGCAGAAGTAATCTTCCACTTCCAGAAGCATGAAACGAAAAGCCCGGCCATCTGGCCGGGCTTTTTTATGTCAGACTGGCTGAAATATCGGTCGGTCAGTCGATCTGCTGCTTGGCCCGTTCGATCTGCGCCTGCTCCAGTTCTTTCTGCTGGATGAAGTAGATCAGGCGGCGGCGAATTTCTTCCGGCAGGTTCTCGAACTCCAGCGCCACCCGTTTGCGGTTGGGTCCCTTGTCCGGCAGCGGCAGGATGTTGACCACATGGCTGCGGATGAGAATGGGTGGTTCGTTCGGATTAGGCTGCATGAGCAGGTCCACCTTGTCGGTTTCCCTGATGTCCCGATCCGTTTCCAGCGCCAGACCACCTGCGCTCAGATTGACGCGCACCAATGGCAGCATGTGGGCCAGCTGCTTGCGGTCCAGGGTCTGCAGTGCCACATTGATCTTGTTGTTGAGTGCGTGCAAGGCGGAGGCGAGCAGATCGCTGCGCTCGGCAATGGTGTTGATGGCCTGCTGCAGCTCGCGCTCCGTCTCCTGCAGGTTGTCGAGGAAGTGCCGCTCGATATACTGGCTGTCAGGCAGGTTGGGAGCCGGCGCCTGCCGGGCTTCCTGTTCGGAGAGGATGCGGTAGCTCAGCGGCAGCATGGTGTTGAGTCGGTAGAAGGTGCGTTTGTTTCGGGTCTTTGCGTTCATGTGAAAAGTGTTCCGCTGTGTTCACCCAGAGAAATTAGCACAAACCGCGCCAGAATGGGGGCTTACAGTGCCTTGAGCCGCTGGACGGGAATGGTGTTGCGGGTGTGGGTGATGCGGTTGTGCTCATCTACATAGATGAGAGCGGGCTTGAAGCCCGTGGCTTCTTCCTCGCTCAGCTGGGCGTAGGTGGCGATGATCAGCAGATCGCCCACGCTGGCCTTGTGCGCGGCGGCACCATTGACACTGATGATGCCGCTGTTGTCTTCGGCGCGTATGGCATAGGTGGTGAAGCGCTCGCCATTGGCGATGTTGTAGATGTGAATCTGTTCGTATTCACGGATGTTGGCGGCATCCATCAGGGTGCCGTCAATGGCGCAGGAGCCTTCATAGTTCAGCTCCACCTGTGTGGTGGTCACCCGGTGCAGTTTTGACTTGAGCAGCGTGATGAACATGCCGTCATCCTGTGTTTCCGTGAACAAAAAATTATAACAGAATGCAAAAGCCCCGCATCAGGTGCGGGGCTGCAAGCTGTCAGGCGCTGGCTGCTGCCTCAGCCGGTATTGCGCATGCCTGCCGCAATGGCGTTGATGGAGCGCAGAAGTGGCACCAGCCACTTTTCCCGCTCTTCTTCCGGCAGGCTTTCATCGTGGTAGCGGCGCAGCAGCACCACCTGGATGTGGTTTAGCGGGTCCAGATAGGGGTTGCGGCGCTGCAGTGACAGGGCGATGGTGGGCACATCCGCCATCAGGTAGGCGTTGCCGGAGACTTCCAGCGCCTGGTCTACGCTGCGGCGGTATTCTTCCGCAATCATGTCGTAGATCTTTTCAGCGACAGTCTTGTCACGGGCCAGCTGGCTGTAGAGCTTGCCGATGCGCAGGTCGGTTTTGGCCAGCGCCATCTGGATGTTGCTCATGATGGCGCGGAAGAATGGCCAGTTCTCATACATGTCCTTCAGATCCTGTTCACCATGGCTGTCACTGTAGCGGGTCAGGGCGTAGCCGGTGCCATACCATGCGGGGAAGGTCAGCCGCGCCTGCGCCCAGCCGAACACCCACGGAATGGCACGGATCGAGGCCTTGGACAGATTCCCCTTCTTGCGGTGGGAGGGGCGGGAACCGATGTTGAGCAGGCCGATCTCGTTGACCGGTGTGATCTGGTAGAAGGTTTCAATGAAGCCGGGCGTGCGGTCGGTCAGCTCACGGTAGTGATCCTCGCCGTCTGCCGCCAGCTGCTTCATGATTTCCAGATGCTTCGGATTGTCTTCCGGCACGGGTCGGATCAGGCCCATGCTGGCCTTCATCAGGCCGGTGACACCCATGGAAAGTTCGTGAGCGGCGGTTTCGCTGTTGCTGTACTTGTAGGAAAGCACCTCGCCCTGCTCGGTGAACTTGATCTCGCCTCGCACGGTGCCGGCCGGCTGGGACATGATGGCCATGTGGGTCGGGCCACCGCCACGGCCGATGGTGCCGCCGCGGCCATGGAACAGGCGACAGTCGATGCCGTAGCGGTCGGCCAGGGCGATGATCTGTTTCTGAGCCTGATACAGGTTCCAGGCGGAAGCCAGGTTGCCGCCGTCCTTGGCGGAGTCGGAGTAGCCCAGCATGATCTCCTGCTGATTGCCTGAAGCCTGCAGCAGGGCGCGATAGATGTCATTTCTGAACAGTGCTTCGGTCACCGGCACGATGTGCTCGAGATCCACAATGGTCTCGAACAGTGGGCTGACACTCACATGGCAGTAGGGCTGGTCGCCGCACCAGCCGGCCAGTCCGGCCTGATGGGCCAGGAACAGTACTTCCAGCACATGGCTGGCTTCGTGGGTCATGGAGATGACATAGTTGTTGAAGGCGCGTGGGCTGATTTCCTCGCGCATCTTGCGCATGACATCGAAAACCGCCAGCACTTCGCGCGTCATGGGCGCCAGATCAAGGTGCTGGGTGTCGATGACAGTGGCGGAGGCGATATGTTCGGCCAGCACCTTCTGGCGTTCTTCCTCGGAGAGGGACAGGTAGTCGATATTGAGGTTCTTCAGCAGGTCGGCGACCGCTTCGGTATGCACGGTGGACTCCTGACGGATATCCAGCCGCATGAGGTAGAAGCCGAAAGTTTCCACCAGGCGGATCAGATCGCGCAGTTCTGCGTTGGCCAGATCCTCATCGCCATGCCCCACCAGTGAGTCGTAGATCAGGCGCAGGTCGTCCAGCAGCTCCTGCTCGTTCTGGTAGGCGAAACGGCTCTTGACGGCAGGCTGACCGTCCAGTCTGGCTTCCACGTAGTTGAGGTTGCACTGCAGACGACCGTGCATGATGTAGAGCATGCGCCGGTACGGCTCGTCCTTGAAGCGGTCTGTGCGCTGTTTGAATACCATGCGCATCAGGTCGGCGTCCACGATGGTGACCCGGTTGAGCAGTTCCTGCTTGATGTCACACAGGTAGCGGGAGTGGGTCAGCTGGCGGGCCAGCTCGAAGATGCGCCGCTGATATTCATACAGCACCGCGCGGCTCTGCAGCAGCAGGGCATGTTCGGTGGTCTCGTGGGTGACGTAGGGGTTGCCGTCACGGTCGCCGCCAATCCAGGAGCCGAAGGTCATGAAGTTGGGCACTTTCAGTTCCGCGTCCGGGAAATTGCGCTCAATGGCCCGCTCCATGAAGCGATAGACATCGGGAATGGCCTTGAACAGGGACTGACGGAAGTAGTAGATGCCGTTGCGGATTTCGTCTTCCACCGTCGGCTTCTGGCGGCGGATCTCGTCAGTCTTCCACAGGGTCTGAATCTGATAGCGCAGCTTGTGGATGATCTCTTCCTGTGCGTAGTCGTTCTGGTGGTGTTCCGCGTCGTTCAGCTCGCCGATGGTCTCAAAGATGCGGCGCAGGTTCTCCATGACGGCGCGGCGGCGTGATTCGGTGGGATGGGCGGTGAATACCGGAATGTAGTTGAGCCGATTCAGCAGGGTCTGCAGCTCTTCGGGCTGCACGCCTTCCCGCTTGAGGGTGCTGACCGTGTCAAGGAAGGAGCCGAGCCACAGAGGGCCGTCACTCTTGACCTGGGTCTGGCGTTCATGGAACTGGTGTTCTTCCTCCGCCAGGTTGACAAGACCGAAGTAGATGTTGAAGGCACGGATGATCAGAATGAGCGTGTCCGGATCCTGCGCTTCGATGAACTGGATCAGTTCTTCCCGCAGGGCGGGATTCTCTTCCTTGCGCAGCTTGATGAAGCCCTTGCGCAGCTTTTCGATGGCCTCTAGGACGTCGTCGCCGTGCTGCTTGCGAATAACCTCGCCCAGCAGGTTGCCAAGCAGTTTGACCCGGGCGCGCAGTCGCTGGTCACGCAGTTCTTCTGTAGCCATGCTCATTCCTGTTATTTCGACAAAACCAAAAAATTATACCCCGACGGAATGGTGGACACAAAAAAGCCGCCCATTGGGGCGGCTTTCGTTTGTGGTGGGGGATGGCAAATTATTTGCCGCTGCAGAAACGCTCGTATGCCTCAAGGATTTCCTTCTTGGCCATGTTGGCGTCTTCCCAACCTTCGATCTTCACCCACTTGCCGGCTTCCAGATCCTTGTAGTGACTGAAGAAGTGCTCGGTCTGCTCTTTGATCAGCGGCAGGTCTTCAATCTTCTCCACATGGTCGTAGATCGGGGTCATCTTGGAAGTGGGCACGGCGATGATCTTGCTGTCCTCGCCACCGTCATCGGTCATCTTCAGCATGCCGATGGGGCGTGCGGGAATGACGCAGCCCACCATCAGCGGGTGGGGCGTTACCACCAGCACGTCCACCGGGTCGCCGTCATTGGCCAAGGTCTGGTTGATATAGCCATAGTTGGCCGGATAGCTCATGGTGGTGGCCTGCAGGCGGTCCACCCAGACCACCTCGGTGTCCTTGTCGATCTCGTACTTGATCGGCGGGGCGTAGGCCGGAATTTCGATGATGACGTTGATTTCGTGGGGAATGTTTTTGCCGGCAGGAACGTCTGCAAAGCTCATGGTTGTCTCTCCCTGTTGCATAACGGAACACGCCGCCCGCAGGCGGCGTGTGCGGAGGTGTCCTCAGGCAGTACTCAGCCCGCCTGATGATAGCGCATCACGGTCTCCACTTCGTTCTTGGAGCCGAGCACCACGGGTACGCGCTGGTGGATGTCTTCGGGCTGGATGTCCATGATGTCCTCGCGTCCAGTGGTGGAGCGACCGCCAGCCTGCTCGACGATGAAGCTCATGGGATTGCCTTCGTACATCAGACGCAGCTTGCCCGGCTTGGAGGGATCGCGGCTGTCCCACGGATACATGAAGATGCCGCCGCGCACCAGGATACGGTGCACCTCCGCCACCATGGAGGCGACCCAGCGCATGTTGTAGCGCTTGCCCAGCGGGCCTTCCTCGCCCTGCAGGCAGTGGGCGATGTACTCCTGCATGGGTTTCTCCCAGAAGCGCTGGTTGGACATGTTGATGGCGAATTCCTTGGTGTCCTCCGGGATCTTCACCTGTTCCTTGGTGAGGACGAACTCGCCGATGTGACGGTCGAGGGTGAAGAAGTTGACGCCCTTGCCGGTGGTCAGAACCAGAATGGCGGAGGGGCCGTAGAGCACGTAGCCGGCGGCCACCTGGTTGCGGCCGGACTGCAGGAACAGGTCCATGTTGTCGCCGGAGCCGGGCTGCTTGGCTTCCAGAATGGAGAAGATGGTGCCGACGGAGAGGTTGACGTCGATGTTGGAGGAGCCGTCCAGCGGGTCGAAGGTGACCAGATATTTGCCTTCGTCATTGCAGGCGACGGTGTTGTCCTCTTCTTCGGAGGCGATGCCGCGCACGCCCGGATCCTGAGCCAGCACATGCTTGAGCACGTCGTTGGAAATGACGTCCAGCTTCTTCTGGGTCTCGCCCTGAACGTTCTCGCTTTCGGTGGAGCCGAGGATGCCGGCCAGCTCGCCCTGGCTCAGCTTGTGGGCGATTTCCTTGCAGCCGATCAGGGTGTGATTGATTACGGAACGCAGGTCCGCGGGCATGCCGTCGCGGCGCAGGACTTCATCAACTCGCATCATGGCGGTTTTTCTCCATCGTTATCAACTCGAATCCGGGAAAGCTTATCATGTAGCCGCACGATTGAAAAGCAGAGAGGCCGCATGCGCTACATCATCAAACTGTTCCCGGAAATCATGGTCAAGGGCGCCTCGGTGCGCAAGAAGATGACCCGTCAGCTGGCGGACAACCTGCGCCGCATCTTCATGGAAGAAGGGTTGCCGCCACAGGTGAAATGGTTTCTTGACAAGCTGGAGGTGGAGGTGCCGGACGACCGGGCATCTGTGGCGGAGGACATTCTGCTCAGCACGCCGGGCATTGAGCAGGTGCTCAGAGTTCGGCAGTTCCGGGTCGAACCCACGCTGGGGGCCATTGCCAGTCAGGTGGCCGAAGCGGTGGGTGAACGACTGGCCGGGAAAACTTTCGTGGTGCGGGCCAGGCGCAAGGGTCAGCATGACTTCAACTCTCAGGAGCTGGAACGCTGGGTGGGCGGCTATCTGAACCACAACACCGATGCCACCGGTGTGGACCTGCATACTCCGGAGGTGCGGGTGGAGCTGGAGCTGGAGAACAATACGCTCAGCATCGTGGGCGCGCGCATGAAGGGGCTGGGCGGCTTTCCACTGGGCAGCCAGGGGGAGGCGCTGTCGCTGGTCTCGGGCGGTTTCGATTCCACGGTGGCCAGCTATCTGTCCATGCGCCGCGGCATCAAGACCCATTTTGTCTTCTTCAACTTGGGGGGTGCGGCTCACGAGATCGGGGTCAAGCAGGTGAGCTACTACCTGTGGCGCCGCTTCGGGCGTTCCCATCGGGTGAAATTCGTCACCGTGCCCTTTGAAGATGTAGTGGAGGGGCTGCTGACCGAAGTGAGCGACAGCTACATGGGCGTGATGCTCAAGCGCCTGATGCTGATGGCGGCGGAGCGGGTGGCGGACAGGCTGGGTGTGGACGCGCTGGTCACCGGTGAGAGCGTGGCGCAGGTGTCCAGCCAGACGCTGCGCAACTTGGCGCTCATCGATCGGGCGACGGACAAGCTGGTGCTGCGTCCCTTGGCGATGATGGACAAGCCGGAGATCATCCGCATTGCCGATGAGATCGGCACCCGTCAGTTTGCCGAGACCATGCCGGAGTACTGTGGTGTGATCAGCCGCAATCCGGTCACCCATGGCAGCTTCCGTCGGCTGGCGGAGGAAGAGAAGCGCTTTGACATGGGACGGCTGGAGCGTGCGCTGGAAAACATGCGCATCGAGCCGGTGGATGAGCTGGTGTCCGCCATCAATGCGGCCGAGGCCGTGCCGGTCGTGCATGAGGTGCCGCCGGGGGCGAAGGTGATTGACATCCGCCGGCCGGAAGAAGTAGCCGCCTCACCGCTGCCGGAAGCGGATGCGGTTATTCCCTTTTACGAACTGGGGCGGCGTTTCGCCGAGCTGCCGCAGGATGTGACCTGGCTGCTCTACTGCAGGCAGGGTGTGCTGAGCCAGCTGCACGGCCAGCACCTGCGTGACGCCGGCTTTGACAATGTCATGGTGTATCGGCCGACTCCATGAGGTGGTCACGCACCTGCAGCTTGCGCCGCTGCAGGTTGAGCAGCATGCGGATGGCTACCTGGGTCTTGCGCACGCGGGAGACGTAGTCCACGGTCTCGCGACCGATGCGCTTGCGGGCAATCAGTTCTACGTTGAAGAACCAGCGGAAAGGGTTGAGGCCGGCTTTTTTGGCTTCCCTTTGCAGCTGACGGATGCGAGTGGGGCCGGCGTTGTAGGCGGCCAGGGTGAAGTTGATGCGGTCGTCGGTGGAATAGACCGGTGAGCTGAAGTAGTTGTCCCGCAGCCAGGCCAGATAGCTGGCGCCCGCCAGCATGTTCTCGAATGGATCCTTCAGGTTGCGGATGCCGAATTTGCGCGCAATGAGGCGACGCACCTGCATCAGGCCGATGGCGCCCGCGTGGCTGCGCTTTTTCGGGTCCAGGCCGGATTCCACATAGGCCACGGCTGCCAGCAGGGTCCAGCTCAGGTCGAAGAAATCGGCCAGTTCCTCGAAACGCGGCTGGTAGCAATAGAAGCGGCGCAGTGTCTTGCGGTCGATGGGGTTGCGCAGCCAGCGGGCATTTTCAAAGTAACGCTGAAACAGAATGTTGCTGAGCAGGCTGCCGGGCTTGGCCTGAGCCTTGATGAACCGGTTGAGCGCCTGTTTGAGTTTCGGGTTGTTCTTGCGCACCGCCCAGGCGATCCTGCCGCCGTAGTGGAAGACGAAATCGTCCCGTGGTCGGATGTTGTTGAGCACCCGTGCCCAGGCATGGGCCAGGTGACTGTCCACCACGGTGTAGTCGATCAGGCCTTCGTTGAGCAGTTCCAGCAGGTCTTCGGCCTCCAGCTCCGGTTCTGCCAGCACGATCTGCATGGGCGGCAGCCCCCGGTAGATGAGCGCCTGGTTGAACACGTTGAGATGGGTGGCGTAGCTGCTGCCGCGCACGACAACGATCTTTTTTCCGGCGAGATCTTCCAGCCGGTGTGGCTGCTCGGCCAGCATGCCGGTGACCAGAATTTCATTGATGCCGGTCAGGTAAGGCAGGGTGAAGTCCACCAGCCTTGCACGGCTGGGGGTGATGGTCAGTCCGGCAGCACCGATGTCCCCGCGTCCGGCACGCACGCCATCGATGATGGCGTCAAAAGGAACCGGCATGAACACCAGGTGGGTGATGTAGCGCTTGCGCCGTGGTCCTCGGTTGAGAAACTGCTCGAAGCGGCGCAGCAGCTCGTATTCGAGCCCGCGCCACTTGTGGCCGTCAAAGTAGAAGTTGGTACGTGAAGGGCTGATGAGTACCCGGATGAGACGCCGCTGACGCATCTCGGGCAGGTCCCCTTGAAAAGGGGCGTAGAGGCGCCCATAAAAAGAGGTGTCGGCAGGCGGCGCATCCTCGCTCTGCGCCCGGGCGGTCAGGGCCAGCAACAGCAGCGCGCAGAAAGCCAGTCTCTGTCGTAGCAATGCCATTCCGTCTCCGGTCGCAGCCATGGGCCGAGTTTAACACAGCCCCGCACCGTCACTGCTATAATCGCGCACGACCGGCGCGCTTTCAGGTTTATTCCCGAGTGTCCGGCAGGATGCTGGGGAATAAAGCTGAGGCGCGCTGGTTGAATCATTGTCATGTTCAATCAGGAAGCAACAGTTAAGTGAGCAGAAAAAACCATACCTCATCAGACAGGCCGGCCACGCTGCCGGTGGAAGACCCCAACTTCGAACGAGAAGCACAGAAATACGAAAACCCCGTCCCCAGCCGTGAATACATCATGAAGCTGCTGGAGGAGGTGGGCACGCCGCTGACCTTCAAGGACATTGCCGCCCGGCTGGGTATTGACGACGAGCCTCGCCTTGAAGGGCTGTCCCGCCGGCTCAAGGCCATGGTGCGGGACGGTCAGCTGCTGCGCAATCGTCGTGGCGCCTACGGGCTGGTCAAGCGCATGCAGCTGATCAAGGGGCGTGTGCTTGGCCATCCGGACGGTTTCGGCTTCGTGGTGCCGGAAGATCCCAATGCCGACGGGGACATCTATCTGCCCGCCCACGAGATGCACAAGGTCCTTCACGGGGACGAGGTGCTCGTCTCCGTGGTGGGCGAAGACCGTCGCGGCCGCAAGGAAGGGGTGATTGTCGAGGTAACCCGGCGCCACACCCAGAAGCTGCTGGGCCGTCTGCACATTGACGAATACGGCATGGCCTGGGTGCAGCCCAGCAACCATCGCATCGCCCAGGATGTGTTCATTCCAGCCGATGGCCTCAATGGCGCGAAGGAAGGGCAGGTGGTGCTGGTGGACATCATCCGCCAGCCGTCACGTCGTTCCGGCCCGGTCGGGCGTGTGGAGAAGGTGCTCGGCAACTATCTGGACCCCGGTCTGGAGATCGAGTCGGCCATCTACGCCTATGACATTCCCCATGAGTGGCCGGCGGACGCGCTCTCCGAGCTGGATGAAATTCCCGACACTGTCACCGAGGCGGATCGTGCCGGACGCAAGGACCTGCGCCATCTGCCGCTGGTGACCATCGACGGGGTGGATTCCAAGGATTTCGACGACGCCGTGTTCGCCAAGCGGCGCAAGAACGGCTGGCGTCTGGTGGTGGCCATTGCGGATGTGTCCCACTACGTGCGGCCTGGTTCGGCGCTGGACGAGGAGGCCTACCGCCGTGGCAACTCGGTCTATTTCCCACAGCTGACGGTGCCCATGCTGCCGGAGAAGCTCTCCAACGGCCTGTGCTCCCTCAATCCCAAAGTGGACCGCCTGTGCATGGTGGCCGACATGGAGATCAGCGATGAAGGCAGGCTGGTGCGCAGCAAGTTCTATCCGGCGGTGATGCACTCCCATGCGCGGCTCACCTATGACGAGGTGTGGCAGGCGCTGCAGGATGAAACCGCCTGCAGCGACAACATCCGTGAAGTGCTGCCCCATGTGAAGGAGCTGTATGAGCTCTACAAGGTGCTGCGCAAACAGCGCGAGGCGCGCGGCGCACTCGACTTCGACACGGTGGAAACCCGCATCGAATTCGATGACAATCGCAAGATTGAGCGCATTGTGCCGGTCGTGCGCAATGACGCCCACAAGCTGATCGAAGAGTGCATGCTGATGGCCAATGTGGCTACGGCTCGCTATCTCTCCCGCTTCAAGATTCCCATTCTCTACCGGGTGCACGAGCCGCCCAAGCCGGAACGGCTGGAGGAGTTGCGTACCTTCCTGTCTGATTTCGGCATCACGCTGGGTGGTGGAGACGAGCCCACCGCGGCGGACTTCGCCGAGGTGATCCGCCAGGTGGAGGGCAAGCCCTACGCCAATCTGGTGCAGACGGTGCTGCTGCGCAGCATGAATCAGGCGGTGTATCAGCCGGAGAACAAGGGGCACTTCGGCCTCAACTTCGACTGCTACACCCACTACACCTCGCCCATCCGACGCTATCCGGACCTGATCATCCACCGGGCACTCAAGCACGTGCTCACCGAAGGGAAAATGCCCTATCCCTATGATCTGCCCCGCATGGAGCAGATCGGCGCACACTGCTCCGAGACCGAGCGCCGTGCGGATGAGGCCACCCGCGATGCGGTCAACTTCCTCAAGTGCGAGTACCTCTCCCACCGCTTGGGGGAAACCTACGAGGGCATCGTCGCCGCGGTGACCAACTTCGGTCTGTTCGTGGAGCTGCAGCCGCTCTATGTGGAGGGGCTGGTGCACATCACCGAGCTGGGCGATGACTACTTCGTCTATGACAAGGCGCGTCACAGCCTCATCGGCGAGCGCACCGGAAAGCGCTACCGCATCGGTGACCGGGTGCGGGTTCAGGTGGCGCAGGTCAATCTGGATGAGCGCAAGGTGGAACTGCGCCTGCTGGGCGAAGTGGAGGACGAAGAGACGGGCAGCGGGTCTGAAGATGGGGCGAAGTCAGCCCGCCCGAAACGCAAGCGCAGCCGAGGCGGAAAGCGTGGCCGCAAGCCGGCTGGCAAGACGTCCGCGCCTTCGTCCGAAAAGCCTGCACAGGCCGCTGAGCAGGCGGAGCGACCGAAATCCCGTCGAAACCGCAAGCGCAGCCGCAAACCCCGCACATGAGCGAAATCGTCTATGGGGTGCACGCCGTCGAGCGCCTGATCAAGCAGGGCGCTGCGATACGGGCCATTCAGCTGGTCAGTGGCCGGCTCAACCCGCGCCTGCAGAAGCTGCAGCGCATGGCGGAGCGTCAGGGCATTCCCGTCGAGCGTGTGCCCCGTGCCCGGCTTGACCAACTCGGCGGTGTGCATCAGGGCGTGGCCGCACTTATGGATGAAGAAGTGGATTCGGCTCTGGCGCTGACTGAAGCGGATCTGCCGACGCTGGTTGCGTCCCGTCCCGACCCGCTGCTCATCTTTCTCGACGAGGTGCAGGACCCGCACAATCTGGGCGCCATTCTGCGCACGGCAGATGCCACCGGCGCGCAGGCGGTGGTCATTCCCCGTCACCAGTCCGTGGGCGTGACCCCGGTGGTGCGCAAGGTGGCCTGCGGTGCGGCCGAAACCGTGCCGGTCGTCATGGTCAACAATCTGGCCCGCACGCTGGCGGCGCTCAAGGAGCACGGCCTCTGGATCATCGGCTTGGCCGGCGAGACGGACCGGGTGCTTTTCCAGCAGGATCTGCGCGGCCCCATTGGACTGGTGCTGGGGGCGGAAGGGCGAGGGCTGCGCCGGCTGGTGCGCGAACAGTGCGATTACCTGTGCGCCCTGCCCATGATGGGCTCGGTGGAAAGCCTCAATGTCTCCGTCGCCGCCGGCGTCGCCCTCTATGAGGTGCTGCGTCAGCGCCACTACGCCGACTGACGCAGGACTTTGCCATTTTTCCTCTGATTTCTCCGCGTTTTTGCCACGCTGCCCGGCGCGCCTGAGGCGGCATCTGCCAAAAACGGGGGAGACCCCATTAAAGCGGCGGATTCGGCGTCCAGATCGACGCAAAGATCGGTTTTGCGGCCTTTCTCCGCTTCGCTGATGGTGCGGTGTGGGCGTACCTGGAAAAATCAGGGGGGGAAGCCCCATCTCTGCGGCGGTTTTACTCTTCCGGTGCGGCGTAGATGTTGCCTGCCTCGTCAATGCGGATGGGATAGGGCTGCAGGTGATCACCCAGACAGGGCCCGTCCACACACTC
>NZ_WFYD01000025.1 GCF_015490265.1 Sulfurivirga sp.
ACACATAGGCGGTGACGGAGCTGGCCTCCGGCTTGGGCAGATGATCGAACTTCTCGATCTCCGGGAAGGAGATGTCGATGACCGCCGCCTTCTTCTCCCCTTCCTGCCGGGCGGCAAGCGCCTCGCGGATCAGCTGCGGCAGGCGGTGCAGTGTCTGTGGGCCGAAAATCACGTCCACGTAGGGCGCACGCCTGCGGATCAGCTCCCCTTCCTGTGAGGCCACACAACCGCCCACGCCGATGATGCGGTTGGGCTTCTCGGCCTTCCAGCGCTTCCACTTGCCCAGCTCGTCGAACACCTTCTCCTGCGCCTTCTCGCGCACGGAGCAGGTGTTGAGCAGCAGCACGTCCGCCGCCTCCGCCGTCTCCACCGGCTCCAGGCCGAAGGCGTTCTTCAGCAGCGCCGCCATCTTCTCCGAGTCATACTCGTTCATCTGGCAGCCGTAGGTCTTGATCAGCAGCCCGCCGTCAAACGGCCTTGCGGTGTCGGTCATGGGTGCCTAACGCTCCAGTTCGAACGCATCGTGCAGCGCCTGCACGGCGGTTTCCAGATGCTCCTCGTCAATGATGACCGAGATCTTGATCTCGGTGGTGCCGATCATCTGGATGTTGATGCCCCTGTCCGCCAGCACTTCAAACATGCGCGCGGCGATGCCGGCATGGGACTTCATGCCGATGCCCACCAGCGACACCTTGACGATGCCGTCGTCGGCCAGCACCTCGCGCGCGCCCAGCTTCTCCGCCTGCGCCTTCAGGATATCCAGCGCCGCCGGACAGTCGTTGCGGTGGACGGTGAAAGTGAAGTCGGTGGTGCCGTCCACACCCTGGTTCTGGATGATCATGTCGATGTCGATGTTGGCGTCCGAAATGGGTCCGACGATCTGGTAGGCCACGCCCGGTCGATCCGGCACGCCCAGAATCATCAGCTTGGCCTCGTCACGGTTGAAGGCAATGCCTGAAATCAGCGGTTTTTCCATCACTTTGTCCTCGGAGGTAATCAGGGTGCCGCCCCCTTCCTTCATGGAGCTGAGCACCCGAAGCGGCACGCGGTACTTGCTGGCGAACTCCACCGAACGGATCTGCAGCACCTTGGCGCCCAGGCTGGCCAGCTCCAGCATCTCGTCATAGGTGATCACATCCAGCCGGCGGGCGTTGGGCACCACACGCGGGTCGGTGGTGTAGACGCCATCCACGTCGGTGTAGATCTGGCACTCGTCCGCCTTCAGCGCCGCCGCCAGCGCCACCGCCGTGGTGTCGGAGCCGCCGCGGCCCAACGTGGTGATCTCATTGTTGAGCGTCACCCCCTGAAAGCCGGCCACCACCACGATGCGGCCAGCGTTGAGCTCGGCCATGATCTTCTCTTCGTTGATCTTCTCGATGCGCGCCTTGGTGTGCACATTGTTGGTGAGGATGGGCACCTGCCAGCCGGTGAAGGAGATGGCCGGCCAGCCCTTCTGCTGCAACGCCATGCTCAGAAGCGCAATGGTGACCTGCTCGCCCGTGGACAGGAGCACATCCATCTCGCGCGGATTGGGACGCAGCTGAATCTCCTGCGCCAGCGCGGTCAGCCGGTTGGTTTCCCCGCTCATGGCGGATACGGTCACCACCACCTTGTGGCCCGCCTCGGCGGTGCGGATCACCCTGTCGGCTACATTCTGAATCCGCTCGATGGTCCCGACGGAGGTGCCGCCGTATTTCTGTACGATCAAAGCCATGTCAGTTCGCCTTCTCTTCCACCCAGCCGCGCACGCTGGCCAGCGCCGCATCCAGCTTCTCCGGCTCGCTGCCACCGGCCTGAGCCATGTCGGGACGGCCGCCACCACGACCCCCCACCTGCTGCGCCACGAAATTGACCAGTTCGCCCGCCTTGAAACGGTCGGTCAGGGCCTTGCCGACACCGGCCACCAGCGCCACCTTGCCCTCCTTGACGGCGCCCAGCACGATCACCGCATTGTCCAGCTTCTGCTTGAGCTGGTCCATCAGCTCCCGCAGCGCCTTGCCGTCGGCACCGTCCACCTTGGCGGCCAGCACCTTGACACCGGCCACCTCCTCGGCCTGATCCGCCAGCGCGCCGCCCGCCTGTGCCGCCAGCTTGGCCTTGAGCTGCTCCAGCTCCCTGTCCTGCTGCTTCAGCTGGGTGGCGAGCTGCTCGGCCCGCTGCGGCAGCTGCTCCGGCTGCTTGGCCTTGAGCGTTCCGGCCGCCTGCGTCAGGGCATCCTCGCGACGGTAGATGAAATCCCATGCCGCCTCACCGGTGACCGCCTCCACCCGGCGCACGCCGGCGGCCACGCCCCCCTCTGAGACGATGCGGAAAGGCCCGATCTGACCGGTGCGGCACACATGGGTACCGCCGCACAGCTCAATGGAGTAGTCCCCCATGTCCACCACGCGCACCACATCCCCATACTTCTCGCCGAACAGGGCCATGGCGCCCTTCTCTTTCGCCGCTTCCAGCGACATCTCCTCGGTGACCACCGGCAGGTCGGCCATGATCTTCTCGTTCACCTCCCGTTCGATGGCCCGCAGCGTGTCTGCACCAATCGGCTCGAAGTGGGAAAAGTCGAAACGCAGCCGCTCCGGCGCCACCAGCGAACCCTTCTGGGCTACATGCTCACCCAGATGACGGCGCAGGGCGGCATGAAGCAGGTGGGTGGCCGAGTGGTTGCGCTCGGCGGCACGGCGGCGGGCCACATCCACCTGCGCATGCACCTGCTGACCCACACGGATCTCGCCAGCGGTGACCCGCCCCACGTGCAGCCACAATTTGCCCTGTTTCTGGGTGTCGGACACATGGAAACTGTTCATCCCTTCGGTCAGGCTGCCGGTATCGCCCACCTGACCGCCGGATTCCGCGTAGAAGGGAGTGCGGTCAAGGATGACAATGCCTTCCTCGCCCTCCCTGAGGGCTTCCACCGATGTCTCATCCCGGTAGAGAGCCAGGACGGTGGCATCCATCTCGTCCTGCTGGTAGCCGACAAATTCGGTCTCCCCCTCGAAGTCGATCTTTCTGCTCAGATCCACCTTGAAGCTGCCGGCGGCCCGGGCCCGCTCGCGCTGCCTGCGCATTTCCGCCTCGAAACCGGCCTCATCGATCTTGAGACCCCGCTCCCGCGCCACATCTGCGGTCAGGTCCACCGGAAAGCCGTAGGTGTCATACAGCTTGAACACCACATCGCC
>NZ_WFYD01000026.1 GCF_015490265.1 Sulfurivirga sp.
ATGTCACCGTTCATCACCATGACCGGCGCCTGCAGCGCTTCATCTGGTAGCAGAGTCAGGCAACCTGCCGTCCCCAGTGGTTCATCTTCGTGCAGATAGTCGATTTCCACGCCCCAACGACGGCCATCACCGAAATGCTCACGGATCATCTCGGCCTTGTAGTGTACGGAGATATAGAAACGGCGGAAGCCATGCTCCACAAAGGACTCGAGGATGTGTTCAAGAATGGGCTTGTCGCCTACATGAAGCAGTGGCTTGGGACGTTCCTGAGTGAGCGGGCGAAGACGAGCGCCAAAACCACCTTTGCCGGTGTTTCAAGCCTCACATGACACAAAAGGGCACACTTGACACCTCCCGCCCGGGATGCCCCTTCAAATGTCATTCTTCGTCACACATCAGCGCAATTTGCCACCCTCCCCTCTCCATGGCGGTGGCAAGCACCGGATGGTCGTGCCAGAAGTCAGACTGCATGTTCCTTCATCCACTGGGCGTAACGCCGCCGGGCCTGCAAAACCTTTTCCAGATAGCGGCGCGTCTCATGGCGCGGAAACTGATAGCGCAGGCGGCGATAGACCCGTTCCGGCCCGAGACGGTTGATTGTGGCCACGGCCGTCTCCGGTGTGGCTCCGAACAGGCGCAACACTGCGCCAATGCCGCCATTATAGGCGGCGATGGTGAGGTATTCACGGCTGCGCGGATCGGCCACACCGGCCAGATAGTCCTGCTGCAGGGCGGACAGGTAGGCCGTGCCGGCCAGCAGGTTGGTATGGCCATCGAACAGGTCCTCAACACTCAATGGCCGCCCCCAGCGCTCAGCCACATCCCGTGCGGCCTGATCCGGCAGCAACTGCATCAGCCCCACGGCCCCGCTGGTGCTGACGGCACGCTCGCGGAAGCCGCTTTCCACCTCCATGATGGCCAGCACCAGCGCTGGATCCACATCCTCCGCCGCCCTTTTCACCGGTTTGACCCACGCATGCGCCCGCTGCCGCACATTGAGTGGTCTCAGCGGCACACTCACCTCGAGCCAACCGTCTTCCAGCTTCCTGGCCCGCTTGAGCAGGATTTCAGCATAGCGGGCGGCCTGATAGGGGTAGCGGACTGGCTGCCCGCCGACATCCCGCACCCGTCCCAATAGCCAGGGGGGAGTGAGCAACGGAATGCCCTTGCCGTCCAGCAGCGCCTCAACGGTGGGCGGCTGTGGCAGCAGCATCAGCCGGGTAAGCACGCGCACCCGGTCCCGCCAGCGCAAACGCTGCGGATCGAACCACACCACCGCCTCGTCATTGAACAGCTTGAAATCCAGCGGGGGCGTCTGGGAAGTGGCTTCATGTTTTACAGGCGCGGGAGACGGGGCCTCCCCCATTTTTACAGGATGGTTTTCGACCGCGGCGGTGCGCGGTGTCTTTTTTTCCGCTTCTGGCGGGGTTTCGGGCGCTTTTTCAGGCAGAACGGGCGCAATACGGCTTGCGGCGTGCACACCGGCCGGGGAGACGGCGGGTGCGTGCGCCTCCTCCCCGTCGTGCGGCCACAGCAGCGCCACGGCACCGGCCAGCGAGGCGATGCTCAGCAGCACGCTGGCGGCAAACAGCCGCACGGCCACACGATCAAGCGGATGTCGGGAAACTGTCACCATGCCCTGCTTTTCGCAAGTTCAGTGCCAGTTTGAAGTATCGCCCCGGTGACATGGGGCGACAGGAGAAGGTTCAGCGCAGATACTGGAACAGGGACATCTGCTGCACGCGGGCGAAAGCCTGCTGGGCGAACTGCAGCGCCGTCTGGGTCTGGGTGAAGTCGGCGGTGGCCTTGACCACATCCACTTCCTCAAGGTTCTTCTTGTGGTCCTTGAGCGTCAGCTGGAAGGTCTGCAGCGCCTCATACTGGCTGTCGATGCGGTTGATGCGCCCGCCCAGCCTTGCCTGCGCCTCGCTTATGGCGGTGATGCCCTTGTAGAGCTGGTCACCGATTTCCGGCGGCGGCTGCTCGCCGGCATCGAGCCAGTCGCGCAGGTTGATCAGCACATTGAGCACATTGTTCTCCACCGTGGCAGTGCCCCCGCCGGGACGGCTTATGGTGAGGGTGGCGCCCGCATTCGGATCGGCGACAAAAACGGCATCTCCCCGGTCGCCGATACGCACACGGCTGGGGTCGCCCTGGTCATCCGGAGCCACATAGTTGTCGTTGTCGAAGCCGATCTGTACGAACCTCTGACCCGACTGGGCACCCTGATACTCGTAGAAGCCGTCGCTGTTGCTGTCGGCAAAGGCGGCGGGAATGTCGCTGGCGTAGCCTGCAAACAGCAGCTCATGCTCCGGTGTGCGGGTATTGGCCAGATTGGCCAGATGCCTGATCAGCTGGTCGATCTCCTGCGCGGTGGCCTTGCGGTCGGCAGCGCTGTAGCTGTCGTTCATCATCTGGATGGTCAGCTCCCGCGCCCGTTGCAACACGCTGGTGGCGTCATCCAGCACCGTATCTTCCAGTTCCAGCTGGGAACGCGCGTAACGGCCGTTTTCCACGAACTGGTCAATGGTCGCCATGGCGCGGTTGAGGTTGTGGAGCTTGCTGACCGCCACCGGGTCATCGCTGGGACGGTTGACCCGTTTGCCGGAGCTGAGCTGCTCCTGGATCTTCAGCAGCCGCTCGGCATGGGTCTCCATGGCATCCAGACCGGTGTGGTAGAACAGATTGGTGGAGATGCGTGCAACCATTTCAACCTCCCTCAGCGAATGACGCCGATGAGCGTTTCAAACAGGGTGTTGGACACCTGAATCATCTGCGCCGAGGCCTGATAGGCCTGCTGATAGCGCATCATGTTGGCGGCCTCCTCGTCCAGATTGACGCCGGAGAGGGATTCCACCCGCTTGTTGACCTCGTTGAGCACGTTTTTCTGCGCATCCAGATTGATCTGGGTGCCGTAGGTGTACAGGCCCACATTGGAGGCCATGCGGGAGTAGCCTTCCAGAATGGTGCTGGACGGGTTGTTGTTGGCGCCCCGGTAGAGCAGCTTCTTTAACGACAGGTTGGCCAGGTTGGCGGCGTTGGTGTTATCGCCCACCGGTGCCGGACTGCCGGGGCTGTTGGGATCTTCCCCCCGGGTGGCGATCGCATCCGGGTCCGTAATGATGTGCTTGAAGTTCTCCAGCATATTCTGGTGGGGCTGGAGAATGAATTCATCGCCCTGGGCATAGCCACCGGTGGCCACGGAGATCTGCAGGCCGTCCACCGTGGCGCTGCTGCCCGGGGCGATGGTAATGGGCGTGTTGCTGCTGTCGGTCACCGGCTGGCCGGTCACCCTGTCATAGACGTAGAAGACGCTGCCGTCATACTCCAGCCGGTAGTCACGCGGCTGATAGTCGGCAATGGCGCTGAAATCCGCCGGAGCGCCTGGTGCCGGGGCCACCGGCACATACTGGGCGGTGATGAGCGCACCGTTCTGCTCGGCATTGTCATTGCGGGCCACCGCATCCACATTCAGTGGCTGGAAAAAGTCGCCCCCTGCATTGCCATTGAGATCCCAGCCCTGATGGTGCTGGATGTTGAAGGCGTTGACCAGCCCGTTGAGCGTCAGGCCCAGCTCCCGCTGGGCCTGATCCAGCATGTTCCTGCGATAGTCCAGAACACCGCCCAGCTTACCGCCAGTGATCAGGTCGCTGACCACCCGCTTCTGGCCGCCGATTTCCAGATACACCTCCATGCGCCCTTCTTGGGTGTAGGGACCCAGCTCAGCGGTAAATGGAACCCGGGTGTTGTCCGACAGCAGCGGCAGCTTGCCGTTGCCAATATAGACGTCCACCATACCGTTGGGCTGCTCGAAGGTGCGCACGTCGATCAGCTCGCCCAGCTTCATGATGGCCTGGTCACGCTTGTCCAGCAGGTCGTTGGGTGGAAAGGTGCCCTCCGTGCGGGCACGGAAAATGATCTCGTTCGCCTGCTGGATCACCTCAAGCTGCTGATTGACCGTGTCCACCAACGAACTGATCTGGGCGTTGGCCTGAGTCTGGTGGTCGTTGAGAAAGGCGGTGATGTTCTGGATGTGGCTTTCCAGATTGGTGGCCTCGTCCAGCAGCATGTTGCGGTTGACCGTGGACAGGGGCTCGTTGGCCAGGTTCTGCAGGCTGTCGAAGAAGCGCTGCAGGAAATCCTGCACGCCACCGTCATTGGCGGCAATGATGCCCTCCACCGACTTGGCGTTTTCCAGCGCCGCGCCATAGCGCTCGTTGAGACTGGTGGCCTGAAGCTTCTGCCGCCACAGCCAGTCGGCATAGACACGCTGGATGTCCTCCACCCGGCTGCCGCCCCCGTTGAAGGTGGGACCGACGATCTGCGGGTTGTTGCTGCTGATCTCCACCCGCTGGCGGTGGTAGCCTTCAGTGCTCACATTGGCCACGTTATGGGAGGTCACATCCAGCGCCCGCTGGAAAGTGCGGGCGCCCGAGAGGGCGATGGTCAACAGATCTGCCATGTCTCAATCCTTTCCGGTCGGTTTACGGCCGTCTGAGCTTCAAAGCGGTGGCCGTGTCGGGCAGCTGGCCGGTGCGGCTTTTCTGTTCGTATTCCTCCACCGTCATGGTGGGGTGACGGGGAGACAGCTGCTCAACCAGTTGATCGGCCAGACCGATTGAACCTTTAGTTGCAATATCCTGCGCAAGCTGGTCGTAATACCACTGCTGGAAAAAGCGGGTACGTTCGGAGGTGACCAGGCCTTCGTCGTCATAGTTCACCTTGGCGGCCTGGCGCAACATCATCTGCAGAAACAGCGCCTCGAACTGCTGGGCCGCCGCCTTCAGCGCCGCCTTCTGGTCGGTGCGCGACAGGCTTTTGAGCTTTTCCAGCCCGTGCAGGTCGGTGTAGATGCTGGCCTGCTCAGGCGTCATGGGCGCGGCATTGATGTCCATGTCAGCCCTCCGTCAGATGACCACCAGCTCGGCCTGCAGGGCGCCGGCCTGCTTGAGCGCCTCCAGAATGGCCACCAGATCGCTGGGCGAAACGCCCACCTTGTTGACCGCCTCGACAATCTCATCCAGCGTCACACCGGCGTCAAACTTGAACATGCGCTTGCCCCCCTCCTCCACGGAGACGGCGGAATCCGGCTGCACGGCGGTGTTGCCGCCTGCCAGCGCATTGGGCTGCACCACCTTGGGCGCCTCGGACACCCGCACCGTCAGGCCGCCGTGGGTCACCGCCGCCGGCATCACGCGCACGCTCTTGCTGATGACCACCGTGCCGGTGCGGGAGTTGACGATCACCTTGGCCGGGCCGTCATCCGGGTCCACCTGAATGTTCTCCAGCACGGACAGGAAGCTGACCCGCTGAGAGGGCATGCGCGGGGCGCGCACCTCCACGGAGTCCGCATCCAGCGCCCTCGCCGTGCCCTTGCCGAAGGTCTTGTTGATGGCGTTCATCAGCCGCGTGGCGGTGGTGAAATCCGGCTGACGCAGGTTGAGCGTGATCGTCGGCCCGCGGTCGAAGCCGGTAGGTACGGCCCGCTCCACAATGGCGCCATCCGGAATGCGTCCCACGCTGGGCACATTGATGGTGATCTTGGAACCGTCATTGCCGGAGGCATCCAGCCCGCTGACCACCAGATTGCCCTGGGCGACGGCATACACCTCGCCATTGATGCCCTTCAGCGGCGTCATCAAGAGCGTGCCGCCGCGCAGGCTCTTGGCGTTGCCCAGCGAGGAGACGGTCACGTCGATCTTCTGCCCCGGCTTGGCGAACGGCGGCAGGTCGGCGTGCACCGCCACGGCGGCGATGTTCTTACTGTTGGTCTTGATGCCCGGCGGCAGGTGAATGCCGAACTTCTTCAGCATGGATTTGAGGCTCTGCTCGGCCATGGGCGTCTTGTCGCCACTGCCGTTGAGCCCCACCACCAGACCGTAGCCCACCAGATGGTTGGGTCGCACGCCGGAGACGAAGGCCAGGTCCTTGACCCGTTCCGCGTGCGCCACGGCGCTCATCAGCATCAGCACGGCAAAGAACACTTTTCTGGTCAGCATGGTCATTCCCTTGTGTGTTGGCTTTTTGTCAGGAAAAAACATGCATGGAACGTGCCAAAACCAGCTCAAGAATGTGGGGAAATGGCCGATAAGGCGGTTCAGGAACGGTGGGCATAAAAAAACCGGCTCGCCAAAAAGGAGATCAGAAAAAACGAGCCGGTGGAGAAACTATTTTAATTCAGAAACTTACAGCGGCCAATAGCGCGCAAACCATTTCTGCACCGCGCCGGGGCGGTTGATGTCGCCGGCATAGCCGGTGTCCTTGTAGATCAGGCGCACGTCGGCCACCTTGGTGGAGTCGATGGTATTGTCGGGGCTGATGTCCTGCGGACGCACGATGCCGGCGAAACGCACCACCTCCTCGCCGTCGGAGACGGTGATCCACTTCTCTCCCCGGACCACCAGGTTCCCGTTTGGCAGCACCTCGGTCACCATCACGGCGATCTTGCCGTTGATGCTGGAATCCTGCTTGATGTCGCTCTTGCCCTGAAAGCTGGTCTTGGAGCCGGTGATCTTCAGCGGGGAGAAGAGGCCGGCCGCCTGTTTGAGAATCTGGGCATCGCTCCTGCCGAACAGGCTCACGCCGCCCGGGTCCAGATCATTGGCGCGGTTGTATTTGGTCTCATCCTTCTTCTTGGCCTTGAACTTCTCCACCAGATTGATGGTGATGATATCCCCCACCCGGTGGGCGCGGGCGTCATCGAACAGGCTCAGGTTGCCGTTGCCCTGAAACAGGGAGCCGTTCTTCGGCAACGGCTTCTGACCGATGTTGGCCGGATAGGCCGGCTGATAGTCGAACTTCTGCATGCGCTCCGGCGCGGTGGAACAGCCGCCCAGCGCCACCAGTCCCGCAAGCATCATTGCCTTAACGCCTTTCATGACTCTGCCTCACACCGTGTTGTTGAGGAACTGCAGCATGCCACTGGCGGCGGCGATCACCTTGGAGTTCATCTCGTAGGTGCGCTGCGCCTCGATCATCTCGATCAGCTCGCCTGCGGTGTTCACGTTGGACGCCTCCAGCGCGCCCTGAATCACCTGCCCGGCATCTTCCGTGCCCGGGTTGTTCACCGTGGGCGCACCGGAGGCGGTGGTCTCCCGGTAGAAGTTGTCACCGATGGACTCCAGACCGGCCGGGTTGATGAAGGTGGCCAGCTGCAGCTGTCCCACCACATTGGGGTTGGGGTCGCCCGGAAGTCGCACGGATACCTGACCGTCCTTGGAGATCATGACCTCCAGCGCATTGGCCGGAATGTTGATGTTGGGGTCCACCAGATAGCCGGAGCTGGTCACCAGGTCGCCGTTCTGGTTGAGCTGGAAGGAACCGTCCCGGGTGTACATCACCTCGCCGTTCTGGTCCAGCACCCGGAAAAAGCCCTTGCCGTTGATGGCCACATCCAGCTGCTGCTCGGTCATCAGCAGGTTGCCCTGCGTGTGCAGCTTCTGCACGCCCACGGTGCGCACGCCAGCCCCCAGCTGCAGGCCGGACGGCAGCGTGTTGGCGGTGTCCTGCGTGGCCTGCGCCCCCGGCTGACGCACGTTCTGATAGAGCAAATCGACGAACTCGGCGCGCCCAGTCTTGTAGCCATAGGTGTTGGCGTTGGCCAGATTGTTGGAAATGGCGGCCAGACGGGTTTCCTGAGCTTCCAGTCCTGTCTTGGCGACATACATGGCTCTGATCATCGCTCGCTACTCCTTCAGCTCATGCGCAGCAGTTTGTCGGTGGCGTCGGAATGGTCCTTGGCGGTCTTCATCATCTTGACCTGCAGCTCGTACTTGCGCGACAGCTCCAGCATGTTCACCAGCGCCTGCGCCACATTGACATTGGAGGTTTCCAGCGCGCCCTTGATCAGGCGAAGATTGGCACGCACCAGCGCCTCCTCGCCCATGAGCGCGCCAGGCTTGAGACGGATGAAACCATCCTCTCCCTTCACCAGATCCTTCTCGTTGGGGGCGACCAGTCGCAGCTGGTCCACCACCACCGGGTTGTTGTTGGGCGCGTCCGCCGGCACGATGGAGATGGTGCCATCCTGCCCGATGTCGATCTTGCGAAACGGCGGCAGAAAGATGGGCGCGCCGGTGATGTTGAGCATGGGCGCGCCCCGCTGGTCCACCAGAGAGCCGTCTTCCAGCACATGCATGCTGGCGGTTCGGCTATAGGATTCAGTGCCGTCCGGCGCCTGAATGGCAAGAAAACCGTTGGGGATGACCACATCCAGATCCCGCCCGGTGACTTTGACCGCACCCGGGGTGAAGTCGGTGGCCGGACGCTCGTCCAGCGCGTAGGCGCGGTCGTCCCAGCCCGGCCCTTCCACGTGCATGGCGCGGAACTGGTTGAAGTCCTGCATGAAACCGGTGGTGGTGGCATTGGCCAGGTTGTTGGCGTTGTTGGCCTGGGCCAGCATCACCTCCTTGGCGCCACTCATGGCGATGTAGACCATTCTGTCCATCGGTCCGGTTTCCTCTCCTGTTCGGTTGAAACCGGGCCTTGCGGCCCGGGACACCTGTTAAGCCATTCCCTTGTGTGTCAGCGGCTTGACGCCTTTTCATCGGTGTCGATTGGTGAAAAGCGAATAGCGTGCCAATTTTCGCTAAAGTTTTCTCCCGACCTGCCGATAAATCATGTGGCAAATTTTGCCGGCGGCAGATACAAAAAAGCCGGCAATAAATTGCCGGCAACCGACCAGAAAAGATGGATTGTCAGAGGTTGAGGATGGTCTGGGTCAGCTGTTTGGAGGTGGAGATCACCTGAGCGCTGGCCTGATACATCCGCTGCGTCTGGATCATGTTGACCAGCTCGTTGGCCACATCCACATTGGAATACTCCAGCGAGCCGGCGATGATGGACCCGAAGCCATTCTGCTGCGGTGTGCTCAGACTGGGCGTGCCGGACGCGTAGGTTTCGGCATAGGTCTGGGCACCCAGCTTGTCCAGCGCGTTCTTGTCTGTGAAGTTGGCCAGTGCCAGCTGCGCCACCGGAATGGAGCGGCCATTGGAGTAGCGCGCCTCGATCACGCCATCCCGTCCGGTGGACAGCCCCACCAGATCCCCCACCTTGTAGCCGTCCTGGGTGACGCCGCGGATGCTGTAGGTGCCGGCGTACATGGTGGAATCCTTGTAGTTGACGTCAATGGCCAGGGTGGCCGGATTGCCCAGCGGGTCGGTGGCACCGGTGAGCGGATTGTCGATGATCCAGCTCATCTGGGGCTGCTTGCCCACGGAGGTCCAGCTGGCCGCCGGCAGCTCCTGATTGGGGTTGTCCTGCCCCACCGGGTTCTTGTTGTCGTTGGGCTGGCGCACGTCGATCAGGCTGCCGTCAGTGGCGAAGCGCAGCTCGTAGATGATGCCGGTGGTGGTCTTTGGCGTGGACGGGTCGTTGAACCAGTGACCGCTGGTGACCCACTGCCCGGTGTCGGGGTCCTTGTCCTCCACCGTGTACTGCACGATCCAGCTGGTGTATTTGTCGTTGTTGCCATCCCCGTCGGCATCCACGGTGGAATTGGCTGCCGTGACCACATCCCGCTTGTAGTAGTTGGCGGTCAGGCGGTGCTCGCCACCAAGGGAGTCATAGATGATCTTGTTGGTGGAGAAGTCGGGAAAACCGGTGTAGTTGCTGCCCGCCGTGGTGGGGTCGGTCAGCTTCTGCAGGTTGTTGGCCGTGGCGCTGCCGACGGAGTTGCCGGCGGCGTCCACATTGTTGGCTTCCTGTCCGTCCAGGTTGATGTCGAAGTTCATCAGCTCGGTCGCCTTGGGACGCTTGTTGAGCTCGTCCAGATCGATGGGCGACAGCGTGGTGTCGAATACCGGCTTGGTCTCGGTGGACAGCGCGTCATTGCGCAGATAGCCCAGCACGCGGTTGCCCTCCTGGGTGGTCAGAAAACCGTTCTTGTCCACCTTGAAAGAGCCGTTGCGGGTATAGAGCTGCGGATACTTGCCGGTCTTGTCCTCGATGATGAAGAAGCCCTCGCCGTCAATGCCCATGTCCAGTTCGCGGCCGGTGGAATTGAGCGTGCCCTGGCTGAAATCCTGGGTGATGGCCGCCACGCGCACCCCACGGCCGGGACCGTTCTGGGCACCGGAGAAAATGTCGGCAAACTCGGAGCGCGACGCCTTGAAGGCGAATGTCTGCGAGTTGGCCAGGTTGTTGGAAATGACCGCCAGCCCCTGCGAGGCGCCGTTGATGCCGCTCAGTGCCGTCAGATCGTATGCTGCTGCCATGGCTGCTTCTCCCTTGTGTGTTCTGTCAAACCGTTATTCCGAAATCTCGCGCACGCTGTCGAGGTCCACCACCTCACCGGTAGCCAGTGACAGTTTGAGGCTGGCCCCGCTCGGCTCGACCGCCACGCTGGTGACCCGCGTGGGCACGATGGTCGTGACGCTCTGAATCTCGCCATTGGCATCCGTGCCATAGGCGGTCAGCTTGTAGGTGCCTGCGGGCACTGGATTGCCGCTCTCGTCCGTGCCGTCCCACTCGGCCAGCCTGTCTGCATTAAGCGTGCCAACCGCGATCTCCTTCACCGGGCCGTTGCCGTCACTGATCACAAGTCTGACATCCTGAAGGGGCTGGTCGCTGGTCAGACGGATCTGCGGTGTCAGGCCCGGCTGATACTCCACTTCCTGTGCGGCCACCTTGACCGACTTGCCGATCAGACTGGCCGCCTGCATGGTCTGCAGACTGGCAAAGCCCTGCACCATGTTCTCGACGGAAGCATTGAGCTTGAGCATGGCTTCCAGCTGATTGAAGCCGGTCAGATCCGTGATCATGTCCTTGGGATCCATCGGATCGGTGGGGTCCTGATTCTGCAGCTGCGTGGTCAGAAGGCGCATGAAATCCTCCTGCCCCAGCCCCAGATCCCGCGCCTGCGGCTTGCCCGGCGCGTTGAGCGCCGCCAGCACCTCATCCGGATCAAGCCCCGTATTGGGCTGCGGCAGCGTGGTGGTGGCACGGTCGAATGTGTTTACCTGGTTGAGCACGGCCATGATCATCTATCTCCTTACTTGCCCAGCTGCAGCGTGCGCAGCAACAACTGTTTGGAGGTGTTCATCACCTCCACATTGGTCTGATAGGTGCGGGAAGCTGACAGCATGTCCGCCATCTCCTCCACCACATTCACATTCGGTCGATAGATGTATCCCTTCTCATCCGCCATGGGATGGTGGGGCGCGTATTCCATCTTGGGCGGTGCCTTGGAGGTGGCGATCTCCCGGATGCGCACCCCGCCCACCGGCTCGCCAGTCGCTTCATCAAGAATGGTCTGAAACACCGGCTTCTTGGCCTTGTAGACCTCATTGGCGTTGGAGCTGACCGAGTCCACATTGGCCAAGTTGGACGCCGTGGTGTTCAGGCGAATGGTCTGAGCATGCAGACCGGTGGCCGAAATGTCGAGAATATGAAAGAACCCCATGTTTCAGCCTCCTTATTCACCACCCCGCAACGCCTTGCGGATGCCCTTGATCTTGCCGTTGAGAAAATCCAGCGTCGCCTGATACTGCAGCGCGTTTTCCATGAACTGGGCCTTCTCGATATGCGTCTCCACCGTATTCCCGTCCAGCGAAGGCTGCGTGGGCATGCGGTATTTGAGCAGATCGTCATCAAAGGCCGGCTCCCCAAAAGCCTCGATGTGACGCGGATTGGTGCGCGCCAGTTCCGGTCGGAACGCCTTCGGCGCCGCCTGACCCTCGGCAGCCTGTTTCAGCGCCGTGCGCCAGTCAATATCGCGCGCCTTGTAGTTGGGCGTATCTGCATTGGCCAGATTGGCCGCAAGCAACTGTGCCCGCTGCGCGCGGATCTGCAGGGCCTGTGCGTGAATGCCGAAAATATCTGTCATCGTCTCGTCATCCAAAGTCGTCTCACTTCGCCACCAAGCAACCTCGATGCCAAACTGGCAAAAACCGCTAAAGTCGGCAAAAAGTTGCCGCTATCGGCAGCAGGCGGCAAAACTTTAGGAAAAATTTCCGTCGCGGCGGCGTGGCCAGACCGGCATCCGGCAAAATCAGGGGAGACCCCGTATTCCAGCGCTCAGAAACAAAAAACCCGCATATGCAGCGGGCTGAGAAAGGCCGGTAGCCGGGACATTGACAACCGAGCAGGATTTACCAGCTGCGCACCAGGTCCCCCTCCTCGATGCGCCGCTTTCCCGCCACGATCTCCGCCACGGCAAAACGGTCCTGCAGACGCACCACACGAACGAACCCCGCCGGCACCCGGTCGGTGCCCAGCGACTGGCCGCCCATGCGCACCGTCGGCGCCAGCCGGTGATACACCGCCAGCTGATCACCCTCCTTCAGACCGCTCTCCGGCGTGGCGAAGAACAGAATGTGGGTCTTGCCGTCAGCATCCTGACGCCGCTCCAGCACCTGTGCTTCGAACGGTGCACATTGCAGGGTCTTCATCACCTTTTCCGTTTCGGCCACCACCTGCTCCAGCATCGCCCGACCGGTGGGCGTGCGCATGAAAGCTGCACCACCGAAAGGCTTGTCACGCCCCACACTGGCCTCTCCTTCCACGAGTCGGCGCAGGAG
>NZ_WFYD01000027.1 GCF_015490265.1 Sulfurivirga sp.
GACAAGGAAGACATCAAGACGGCGGCGAAGATCGGCGCCGACTATCTGGCGCTCTCCTTCCCGCGCAGCGCCGAGGATGTGGAGGAGTGTCGCCGGCTGGCGCAGGAAGCCGGACTGAACGCCGGCATCGTTGCCAAGATCGAGCGGGCTGAGGCGGTGGCGGACGACTACACGCTGGATTCCATCATTCTGGCTTCCGATGTGGTCATGATCGCCCGCGGTGATCTGGGTGTGGAGATCGGTGATGCCCAGCTGCCGGCCATCCAGAAGAAGATCATCAAGCGCGCCCGTCAGCTCAATCGGGTTTCCATCACCGCGACCCAGATGATGGAGTCCATGATCGAGAACCCCATCCCGACCCGGGCGGAGGTGTTCGATGTGGCCAATGCTGTCATGGACGGCACCGATGCGGTGATGCTCTCCGGCGAGACGGCCACCGGGCGCTTTCCCGCGCTGGTGGTGGAGTCCATGGGGCGCATCTGCCGCGAGGCGGAGAAGGCGCGCGTCACCCGCGAGTCCACGCACCGCATCGACGAGACTTTCGCCGCCGTGGACGAGACCATCGCCATGTCGGCCATGTATGCGGCCAATCATTTCCCGGGCGTGCGCGCCATCGCCGCACTGACCGAATCGGGCAATACGGCACTGCTGATGAGCCGCATCAGCTCCGGCATTCCCATCTACGCCATGACCCCGCACCTGGAGACCCGTCGCAAGGTCACCATCTACCGGGGCGTGTATCCGTCCACCTTCAACTACGACGGCCTCTCGGACGAGGAGCTGCAGCAGGCCGTGCTGGAGACCCTCAAGGGCTATGGCGTGGTGGAAAGCGGCGATCTTGTGGTGCTGACCCGCGGGGCGGCCCGGGGCGTGATGGGCGGCACAAACCGCATGGAAATCGTCAAGGTGCCCTGATAAGATAGCCCGATATCAATCAATAACCGTTTTTGTTTAGCGACCTCAAAGGAGTAGCCAACCATGCCAATGATCACATTGCGCGAGCTGATGGATTACGCTGCCGAGCACGGCTTCGGCATGCCGGCGTTCAACGTCAACAACATGGAGCAGGTCAAGGCCATCATGGAAGCGGCCAAGGAGACCAACTCTCCGGTGATCCTGCAGGGTTCCGCCGGTGCCCGCAAGTATGCCGGCGAGCCCTTCCTGCGTCATCTGGTGGCCGCTGCCGTTGAAATGTATCCGGACATCCCGATCGTCATGCACCAGGACCACGGTTCCGATCCGGGCGTGTGCCTGCGCGCCATTCAGTCCGGTTTCACCTCCGTGATGATGGACGGCTCCCTGATGCCTGACATGAAGACGCCTTCCACCTACGAGTACAACGTGGAAGTCACCCGCAAGGTGGTGGAAATGGCGCACTCCGGCGGTGTATCCGTGGAAGGTGAGCTGGGCTGCCTGGGCTCTCTGGAAACCGGCAAGATGGGTGAGGAAGACGGTCACGGCGCGGAAGGCGTGCTGGATCACTCCCAGCTGCTGACCGACCCTGACGAGGCGGCTGAATTCGTCAAGGCCACCAATGTGGACGCGCTGGCGGTTGCGGTGGGTACCTCCCACGGCGCCTACAAGTTCACCAAGAAGCCCTCCGGCGACGTGCTGCGCATCGACCGCATCAAGGAGATCCACGAGCGCATCCCGACCACTCACCTGGTCATGCACGGTTCTTCCTCCGTGCCGGAAGAGTGGCTGGAGATCATCAACAACTACGGTGGCGACATGGGTCAGACCTACGGTGTGCCGGTTGAGGCCATCGTTGAAGGCATCAAGTACGGTGTGCGCAAGGTCAACATCGACACCGACCTGCGCATGGCCTCCACCGGTGCCATCCGCAAGCACCTGGCCGAGAACCCCTCCAACTTCGACCCGCGCAAGTTCCTGAAGGCGGCGCAGGACGCCATGAAGGAGATCTGCAAGGCGCGCTTCGAAGCCTTCGGTGCGGCCGGTCACGCAGACAAGATCAAGCCGCTGGGTCTGGAAGTCATGTACCAGCGCTACGAATCCGGCGAGCTGGATCAGAAAGTCAACTGATCCGCACCGCTGCGATTTTGCGACACAAGCCCGGCCTCGTGCCGGGCTTTTCCGTTCCATGCAAGGGAGGTAGGCAATGAGCGATCAGAAAGGGCAGGAAGCGCTGTTCAAACCGGAAATGACCCCGCAGGAGAAAAAGGCCACCTTCGCCATCGCGGGCGTCTTCGCCACGCGCATGCTCGGCCTGTTCATGATCTTTCCGGTGTTTGCGCTGTTTGCCCACACCGCTTTTCCGGAAGCGACCGGCACCCAGATCGGCCTGGCCATGGGCATCTACGGCCTGACGCAGGCGCTGCTGCAGATTCCCTTCGGGCTGGCGTCCGACCGATGGGGGCGCAAGCCGCTGATCGTTGGCGGCATGCTGGTGTTCGCCATCGGTTCGGTCATCTGTGCCGTGGCGCCCGATATCGAGACCATGATTCTCGGCCGCGCCGTGCAGGGCATGGGCGCCGTGGCGGCGGTGTTGACTGCGCTGGTGGCGGATCTGGTGCGCGAACCGCTCCGGCTGCGGGCCATGTCCGTGGTGGGCATGACCATCGGGCTGTCGTTCACCCTGTCGCTGATTCTGGGGCCGATTCTGTCCAACTGGTGGGGCGTGCGTGGCATCTTCTGGGTCATCGCCCTGCTGGCGCTGCTGGGCATCGTGCTGGTGCTGTTCGTGGTGCCCACGCCAAAGACGCACAAATTCCAGCGTGAGGCGGAGGTGGACGTGCGTCAGATTGGCCAGGTGTTGCGCCACCCGCAGCTTTTGCGGCTGGACTTCGGCGTGTTCAGCCTGCACGCCATGCTGACGGCCATGTTCGTGGTGGTGCCGTTGCTGATCGCCCACGAGGCCGGACTGGACAGCCAGCATCACTGGAAGCTCTACCTGCCGGTGATGCTGCTCTCCTTCGTGTTGATGGTGCCCTTCATCATCCAGGCGGAAAGCCGCGGGCGCATGAAACCGGTGTTCGTGGGGGCGGTGGCCACGCTGGTGCTGGTGCAGCTGGCCTTTGCCGGCATCACGCCCGGCTTCTGGGCGCTGTTTGCCCTGCTGCTGGTGTTCTTCACCGCCTTCAACCTGCTGGAGGCCACGCTGCCGTCACTGGTGGTCAAGCTCTCACCGCCGGACAAGAAGGGCACCGCCAGCGGCGTCTATTCCACCAGCCAGTTCCTCGGCGCGGCGCTGGGTGGCGCGCTGGGCGGCTGGCTCTATCAGCACCATGGCATTGACGCGGTCTTTTACGGCGTGGCGGTGCTCGGTTTGCTGTGGCTGGGGGTGGCCGCTACAATGGAGAAACCGCAGCCGCTGAGCATCGCCTCCCTGCCGCTGAGTGAGGCACTGATGCAGGTGGACGACGAGACGCTGAGCGCCTTTCTGCTGCACCAGCCGGGCGTGGCCGATGTGGTCATCCGCAAGGATGAGTGCACCGCCTATCTCAAGATCGACCGCAAGCAGACCGGGGAGCTGGTGCTGGAGCAGGCCCTGAAGGAACATTTTGCAGACAAGGAACCCCATTCATGAGTCGAGGCATCAACAAGGTCATCCTCATTGGCACCCTCGGGCGTGATCCCGAGGTGCGTTACGCCGCCAACGGCAACGCCATCGCCAACCTGAGCGTGGCCACCAGCGAGCAGTGGAACGACCGTCAGACCGGCGAGCGGCAGGAGCGCACCGAATGGCACCGGGTGGTGCTGTTCGGCAAGGTGGCCGAGGTGGCGGCCCAGTATCTGCGCAAAGGCTCGCAGGTCTATCTGGAAGGGCGTCTGCAGACGCGCAAGTGGACCGACCAGAACGGCATGGACCGTTACACCACCGAGGTGGTCATCGACCAGCGCGGCACCATGCAGATGCTCGACCGCCGACCGCAGGGCGGGGATGCGCCCTTTGACCAGCCGCCCGGTCAGGGCGGCTGGCAGCAGCCGGGACCGGCGGGGGGCGCACAGCAGGCCGGCGGCTTCGGCGGCGGACAGAGCGCTCCCCAGCAGAGCCCGCCCCGGCAGGGCGGGTATGGCGGTCCGGCCTCCCAGCAGGGCAATGCGCCAGTGGGGGGTGGCGCTTCGACACAGCCATCGGCCGGTGGGGCCGGGGCACCGTCACCGGCAGAGGTGCCCTTTGACGATGACGATGTGCCCTTCTAGGCCAGGCCCTTTCTGTTCCATGCATGACGGAAAACCCCGCCTCGGCGGGGTTTCTTGTTTTTTGAGTGTTAAGGCCATAAGTTTCGCTTTTGGCGGAATAATGATATTTGAATATGTTGAATAAATGATTCGATACAATTCTTTCCGGGTTGTGTTCAATGTGATCAGATCAGAGGAGAAAATGCATGGCACTGTTTGATGAAGCCTGGATGACCCGTTTTGCGGAGATCTGGAACGGTGATGATGAGCTGACCGGTGCGCTGGGGGCGATCGGTTTCAATTCCACCATCGGTTATGGCGTGCCGGATGAGGACAGTCCCCGTGGTGTGCTGGTGGTGGAAAATGGCAAGGTCGCTCATGCGGGCGCTTGGAATGGCGAGGCGCTGAACTGGGATATCCGCGCCAGCGAGGAGCAGTGGCAGAAGTGGATGGCCAAGCCGCCGGGCATGATGGGACTGGGCACGGCCTTTACGACAGGCAAGCTCAAGTTCGTGGTGGGAGACTATGGCGCCATGCTCAAGGATCCGGGCATGGCCAAGCCCTTCATCCGCACCTTCCACCTGATGGGGCAGGTATGAGCTGGATCCCCTGTGGAAACTGAAAACCCCGCCGGCATGGCGGGGTTTTCTTTTGCCCAATCAGACGGGATGATGGCTCAGTCGCCGTATTTCTGCTCCGCCAGACCGCAGGTCTGAAAGCCGATGAGGCTGTAGAGCGGGCACCATTTGATCAGTCCGGTGACCAGCAGAATCAGGCCGATGATCCAGCCCCAGAGACCGATGGCGCCACCGGCGGCAAAGCCCACCAGAATGATGCCGACGATAATCCGGAACCAGCGATCCAGACCACATACGTTCATGACGTGCCTCCTCCTGTTTGCATTATTGAACCTTCATATCCATGTTATTGAGCGGCTGCATGGCGGTCAAAGGGATTAGTGTCCGCTGAAATGCCGTCGGGGACGCGGGGCGTGCATAATATGCCCATGGCAAAGGATGACGGACAGCGCGCACCGGGCGATGCACTGGTCCCCGGGCTGCATGCGCGCCTGTGGCTGGTGAACGAGGCGGGCGACAACTGGGTCGGCATCGGCCGCGTGCAGTTGCTGCGCGCCATCGAGCAGACCGGCTCCATCCGTCAGGCGGCCCGGCAGCTGGGCATGTCCTACAAGCGCGCCTGGTCGCTGGTGGAGGCGCTCAATGCACTGGGACCGGAGCCGATGGTGGTCAAGGAGGCCGGCGGGCGTCACGGTGGCGGCACGGTGGTGACCGATTACGGTCGCGCCACCCTTGAGCTCTATGCACGCATGGAGGCGCATCTCAAGCGCTGCGCCGAGGCCATCGAACGGGATATCGCCCGCTGGCAGCGGGGAGAGAAGGGAGAACGTCATGATTGAGATCGGCATTGTGGGCGGCACCGGCTATACCGGTGTGGAATTGCTGCGGCTGCTGGCGCAGCATCCCGAGGCGCGGGTGAAGGTGATCACCTCCCGTTCCGAGGCGGGGCTGCATGTGTGGGAGCTGTTCGCCAACCTGCGCGAGGCGTATCCGGATCTGTGCTACAGCGAGCCGGACGCGGCGGCGCTCAAGGCCTGCGATCTGGTCTTTTTCGCCACCCCCCACGGCGTGGCCATGAAGCTCACGCCCGAACTGCTCGACGCCGGCGTGAAGGTGATCGATCTGGCGGCGGATTTCCGCATCACCGATCTCAGGGTGTGGGAGAACTTCTACGGCATGCCCCACGCCTGTCCGGAGCTGATGCGCGAGGTGGTCTATGGTCTCCCGGAGCTCAACCGCGAGCGCATCCGCCATGCGCGGGTGGTGGCCAACCCCGGCTGCTATCCCACCGCGGTGCAGCTGGGGTTCTGGCCGCTTCTGAAGGAGAAGCTGATCGACATCGACCATCTGGTGGCGGACGCCAAATCCGGCATCAGCGGCGCCGGACGGGGCGCCAAGGTGGGTTCGCTGGCGGCAGAGACCTCCGAAAGCTTCAAGGCCTACGGCATTGACGGCCACCGCCATCTGCCGGAGATCGAACAGCAGCTCAACCACATGGCCGAGGGCCATGTGAACCTGACTTTCGTGCCCCATCTGGTGCCCATGATCCGCGGCATCGAGGCCACCCTCTACGGCCGGCTGACCCGCAACGTCTCCATCGAGGACCTGCAGGCCCTGTTCGAAGAGACCTACGCCGAGGAGCCCTTCGTGGACGTGATGCCCCGCGGCAGCCTGCCGGACACCCGCATGGTGAAGGGCTCCAACATGTGCCGCATGGCCGTCTACCGGCCGCAGGGGCGTGACATCGTGGTGGTCACCAGCGTCATCGATAACCTGGTCAAGGGCGCAGCCGGGCAGGCGGTGCAGAACATGAACCTCATGTTCGGACTGGACGAAACCTGCGGGCTGACCGCCCCGGCGCTGCTGCCCTGACGGGCGCGGCGGCCGCCTGTGGTAAAATTGCCCCTTATCACCATTCGGGAGGGCGACAGCCATGAGCGACATGCCGAAAGATCCGGTCATCTTCACCGAGGCGGCGGCCGACAAGGTGCGCAGTCTCATCGAGGAAGAGGGCAACCCCAACCTCAAGCTGCGTGTCTACATCACCGGCGGCGGTTGCTCCGGCTTCCAGTACGGCTTCACCTTCGACGAGAACCAGGCCGAGGATGACACCGTGGTGGAGAAGAACGGCGTCACTCTGCTGATCGATCCCATGAGCTTCCAGTATCTGGTGGGCGCCAAGATCGACTATCTGGAAGACCTGCAGGGCGCCCGCTTCGTCATCGAAAACCCCAACGCCACCACCACCTGCGGCTGCGGCAGCTCCTTCAGCGTCTGACAGGAGAGCACCATGACCATGGAATACGTGCCCGGTCTGGCGGGCGTGCCCGCCACCAAATCCGCCATTTCCTGCATTGACGGCCAGAAAGGCATTCTCACCTACCGGGGCTATGACATCGCCGAGCTGGCGCAGCACTCCACCTTCGAGGAGACCACCCTGCTGCTGCTCTACGGCGAGCTGCCCAACCGCGCGGAGCTGGAGGCCTTCGACGCCCAGCTGCGGGAGAACCGCCGGGTCAAGTACAACCTGCGCGCGCTGATGAAGAACCTGCCGCACACCACCCACCCCATGCACATGCTGCAGACGGCGGTGGCCTCGCTGGCCAGCTTCTACCCCAGCACCGAATACATGGAAGGGGGCGAGGAGAGCCGCGACTACATCAACGAGGTGACCATCAAGATCATCGCCCACATGGCCACGCTGGTGGCCATGTGGGAGCACCTGCGCAACGGCTACGATCCCATCGAGCCGCGCAAGGACCTCACCTACGCCGAGAACTTCCTCTACATGCTCAACGGTGACGACCCGGATCCGGAATGGGCCCGCCTGCTGGACGCCTGTCTGGTGCTGCATGCCGAGCACACCATCAACGCCTCCACCTTCACCACCCTGGTGGTGGGCTCCACCCTGGCCAACCCCTGCTCGGTCATGTCCGCCGCCATCGGCGCCCTGTCCGGCCCGCTGCACGGCGGCGCCAACCAGAAGGTCATCGAAATGCTCGACGAGATCGGCGACGTGAAGAACGTGCGCCCCTACATCGAGAAGCGCCTGAAGAACAGACAGGTCATCTGGGGCATGGGCCATAGGGAATACAAGACCAAGGACCCGCGCGCGGTCATCCTGCAGCAGCTGGCCGAAGAGGTGCTCAAGGACAAGGCCGGCCTGTCCAAGACCTTCGAGATCGCCCGCGAGGTGGAGCGGGTGTGCGAGGAATATCTGGGGCCCAAGGGCGTCTATCCCAACGTGGACTTCTACTCCGGCATTCTCTACCGGGAGATGGGCTTCGACCCGCTCATGTTCACCTCCATCTTCGCCGTGGCCCGTTCCGCCGGCTGGATGGCCCACTGGCGCGAACAGCTGCAGGGCAACAAGATCTTCCGTCCCACCCAGATCTACACCGGCCCCGGCCCGCGCTGCTACGTGCCGCTGGACAAGCGCGGCTGAGGCGGTCGCCCCGCTTTGCCAATGGCCGCTGCGCCCCGCCTTCGAGCGGGGCGCGGTCTTTTGGGGCGGTTGAAAAGGCCGCAAGCCGCCCTGAAAAGGGATTTTCACCGCACCGCCCGGTGCGGCTGCGCGCCGACCTTGCAAAAATGGGGGAGACCCCGTCCCGCGGGACGAAAAACGGCGCTGCAGAGCTTTTCTCGGGTTTTCCACGATGCCCTGCGGCCGACTCCGCGGAATTGGGGGAGACCCCGTCCGCAAGGGGGCGGAACCGGGCACCGGCGTGCCCGTGAGAAGCGACGGGGCGTGAACTGATTCATCCTTTCCAACAGAAGCGGGGCATGTCTGCCGATGCTCTGCGACCCGTTTCCCTGCCTCGGTCCGCCGTCCGCCGCGGCGCGGTTATGTGCCGATCCTGTAAAAGTGGGGGAGACCCCGTCTCCACGGGCAACGCACGCCCCGGCGTTCCCCCTGCGCACTCTTCCGGGCGATGGTGTGCCGGCTGCCGGGCGTGTGAAGGCGCAACCTGCCCGTCCGGGTGGCTTTTTGGCCGTCAACGCCCCATTTTCCCGAGCTGTCCGCCCTCACCGCCTGCGTGGCCGGGCGGTGGCCCTGCAAAAGTGGGGGAGACCCCGTTGCGCCGGAGAGGACGCCAGGGTGGAGAAGGCGTTGCGGCTGTGGAGGAGCGGCGGCACAGGCGGCGGGTTCGGCGGGACTGAGGCGTTGCCGTTGCGGGGCTATGGCGAGGGGGCGTCGGAAGGCCATGGAGCAGCGCCTTTCAGGCTGGGCTGACTGGCGTTACGGGCGGGTTTCCGCCGCTTACGGCTCAGGCGCCGTCCGTCTCCCGCAGCCGGGTCAGCAGGCGGCTGGTGCGGGAGATGGGCCGTTCGATGCCGCTTCGCAGCACCGCTTCGTCACCGGCCAGACGGAAGGCTTTCTTCGCTCGGGTGACGGCGGTGTAGAGCAGCTGGCGGCTGACCAGCTCATGAGGCGAGTCCGGCAGCACCAGCAGGACCCGGTCGAACTCGCCGCCCTGCGCCTTGTGCACCGTCATGGCCAGCGCCGGCTCCCATGGCGGCAGGGCGGTCAGCGGCAGCCCTTCCACGTCCTTGCCGCGCCGGAACCAGGCCTTGAGCAGTGATCCGTCGGGCACCAGCACGCCGGTATCGCCATTGGAAAGCCCCAGACCGGGCGCGTTGCGGGTCACCAGCACCGGCATGCCGGCCCAGACGCCCTCTCCGGCCGGTTGCAGCAGTCCCTGCGAGGCCCAGTGCAGCAGCAGGGTGCGGTTGAGCGTCTCCACCCCGGTGGGGCCACGGCGCAGCGGCGCCAGCACCCGGAAGCGCTCCAGCGCCTCCAGCAGCGCGCGCGCCTGCGCTGCCGGCTCACCGGCGGGCTGGCGCAGTGCCGCGGCATAGTCGGCATGGCCGTCTACCATGGCGGTCATCAGGTCCGTGTCGAGACGCTGGCCGTTTTGCGTGATGTGTCGCCATGCGCTATCGCTCTCGCCCTGACGGATGGCGTCGGCCAGTGCCTTGATGCTTGCGGGAAAACGGTGGGTTTTTTCCAGCTGGACATGCGCTTCCGGCAGGCCGTCGATCAGGTCGCTCAGCACCCGGCCCGCCTCCACCGAGGCCAGTTGGTCCGGGTCGCCCATCAGCACCAGACGGGCGTCAGGGCGCAGGGCGTCCACCAGCTGGGCCATGAGGGTGACATCCACCATGGAGGCTTCGTCCACCACCACCAGCGCGTGGGGGAGCGGGTTTCCGGCGTGATGGCCGGGGCGACCGTTGCCGTCCATGCTCAGCAGCCGGTGCAGGGTGACGGGCGTGACCGCCGCCAGCCGTGCCCGTGCGGCGTCATCCAGCGGCAGATCGCCTGCCGCATTGCCGATGGCGTCACTCATGCGCTGGGCCGCCTTGCCGGTGGGCGCGGCCAGTGCGAAGTCCAGTCCCGCCTCGGCACGCAGGTGGGCGGCCAGCAGCCAGGCCAGCGTGGTGGTCTTGCCGGTGCCGGGGCCGCCGGTCAGCAGGGTGAGGCGCTGCCCCAGCATGCGGCGGATGGCGGTCAGCTTTTCGCCGTCCAGCCCGAATTGGTCCGCAGCCGCAAGAAAGGCGTCATCCAGCGTCGTCTCGGTCTGGCGCGCGGATGCGGTCGTCATGGCGCGCAGGCGGCGGGCGATGCGCGCTTCCGCCTTCCACAGGCGCTGAAACTGCAGCCAGCCGTCCCGCAGCACCAGCGGCGTGTGTCCGTCGTCCGAGACCCAGGGCCGGGTGGCCAGCCATGTCTCTTCTTCCTCGCTGACGGGGATGGCGGTGTCGCCCCGCCCCTGCGCCTGCAGCAGTTTGCGCAGCAGCCCCACCAGCGGGCCGAAGTCCTCGTCCGTGGCGCCGAAGGTGCGCGCCAGCTCACGGGCCAGCGGTGTCAGATCCGTGCCGTAAGGGGTCATGAGCTGCCTCCGAACAGTCGATCCGCCTCTGCGATCAGCGTGGGGGTGAAGCCGGCGCTGAACACACCCGCATCGCTGCCGGCGCGCATGCCGCGCACGAAGAGATAGTGGGCGTCCCCCAGATGTCGGACCGGGTCGTAGTCCGCGCCGAGACTGAAGCGCAGGGTGCGGTGCAGCGCCACCATGTAGATGAGCGCCTGCAGCAGATAGTGGTGCGCGGCCATGGCCTCGGCCAGTGCGGGCGCGTCATGGCGGGCCAGCCGGTTGGTCTTGTAGTCGATGATGTGGTAGCGGCCGTCCACTTCCACGGTCAGGTCCACGAAGCCCTGCAGATAGTGGCGCAGGTGCGCCCGGGCCGTGTCCTCATGCAGCGGGCTCCAGCCGGGCCACCCGGCCATGAGCCGGTTGAGGGCCGTAGGCGAGAGGTCGGGGGCGTCCAGCACGAAGCCCCGTTCGCGCACCCATCGGTGGGGCGGCAGCTGCGCCAGCGTGAAGCCGCCCACCCGGCCGCCGAGTGTGTTGCGCACCTGCCGGCGCAGCTGTGCCCGCTGGGGCTCATGCAGCGGCAGACCATGGTGGTGGCTCAGTTCCATGATGAGCCGGTCCACCTCGGCGTCGTCCGGCTGGAAGTGGGGCAGCCGCTCCATCAGATCGTGGAACAGGGTGCCGAATCGGGCGCCGGCGGGCAGATCGTCATCGGCCGGGGCCTCCAGCAGCGGGTCGGTGTCCGCCCGTGCCTGCAGGGAGGGATCCTCCACCGCCTCCGGCTGGCGGCGCGCCAGTGCGGTGAAGCTGCTCAGCAGGGTGGCGCGCACCGGGCCGGGCGGTTCGGGGGGCGCACGCCAGCGCAGAGGCTCCGCAGGCGGCTGCCAGCGTGCCGTCGGGGCCTCCTGCACCGCCACGGTCTCGAACAGGTCGGGACGGTCATCCAGCACCTGCCGGCGGGGAGGCGGCGTGTCTTCTTCCGACAGGGTGCCCAGCAGATGGTGGAGCACGCCGGTTTCCCCGCCGGGCAGGTAGAGGCCCAGATGGCTCTCGGCCCGGGTGCAGGCCACGTAGAACAGGCGCAGCTGCTCCTGCTGCTGCGCCGTTTGCAGGCGCGTCTTGAGCGCTTCGCTGAAGCCGATCCGCCGGCCTTCCGCCTCGGCCACCGCATACGGCGTTCTGGCGCTTTTGGCCTTCCAGTCCCCATAGACCAGCGTCACCGGATACTGCAGCCCCTTGCTGGCGAAGATGGTGGCGATCTCCACGGCGTTCTCGTCGCTCTCCAGCCGCAGGGTGTCGCGGTCGGAGTCGTCGCGCCAGGCGCGCAGCGCCCAGCGGAACAGTTCCAGCGGCGGCAGACGGTCGTCCAGCGCCTGCTGCTGCAGGCGCTCGATCAGGTGGCGCAGGTCGGCGATGCGCCGCTCGCCGTCCTCGTGGGCGGCCAGCGTCTGCCAGCAGGCCAGCTGGTCGAACAGGCCGGTCAGAGCGGCCATGATGCCGTCCCCCTGCCAGTGCCGCCGCGCCTCCGACAGGTGCGCCCGGGTTTCGGCCACGGCCACGCCATCGGTCAGCCGGGTCACCGGCCAGCGCATCAGCGGGCCGATGAGAAAGGCGTTCAGCGCGCCGCTGTCGCGCGGATCCAGCATCGCCTGCATCAGGGTCAGCAGCGCTTCGCTGGTGGCGGTCTTCCACAGGCTGTCCGGCGCGCTGCGCACACTGGGCACGCCGCAGCGGCGCAGGGCGGTCTGCACTCGGGCGGCATGGTCGTGGATGGGCACCAGCACGGCGATGTCCCGTGGGCGCAGGGGGCGCTGATCGGTGCCCAGACGCCCCCGTTCCAGCAGGGTGACGATATCGGCGCACAGCCGCGCCAGCACCGCGTCGGGTTCGGCGTGGGGCGCCGGGTGCAGCAGACGGATGCGGTTGAAGGGGGCGCCGTCCAGCGTCAGCTGCACGGTCTCATCGTTCACACCGGCGCGCACCGGATGATAGCGGCAGCGCGGGTCGAGGAAGGTGGGGGCGTCGTCCCGTTCGGCGAACAGCAGGTTGAAGCCCTCGATCAGCGCGCTGTGGGAGCGGTAGTTGGTGTCCAAGGTGTAGTGGTGGTCCGCCTGCTGCACCGCCAGATGGTAGGTTTCCACGTTGGCGCCGCGGAAGGCGTAGATGGCCTGCTTGGGGTCGCCGATGAGAAACAGCCGCTTCGGCGCTTCGTCCGTGCTGCGGAACAGGGTGGAGAAGATGCGCCACTGGTCCGGGTCGGTGTCCTGAAACTCGTCGATCAGGCAGGCGTGGTAGCGGGCCCGCAGGGTGTCGGCCAGCGGGCCGTCCACCGCCTCGGCCAGCCGGTGGCGCAGGCTGTCGAAGGTGAACAGGCCGCGCTGTTCAAGGCGCGCCTGCCGGGCCTCGGCCCACTGGCGGTGCAGGTGGCGCAGCCAGGCAGGGCGCAGCCGCTGGAAGTGGGGCCACAGGGCGTCCAGCGCGGCCAGCTCAAGCTTCAGCGGCGCGGGCAGGGCCTGCTGCCACTTCTCCCGGTCTTTTGCGTAGGCGAGCTGGTCGATGTAGCTGGCCACATCCGGCGCGCCTTTGGGCAGTTGCGTCCAGTCGGGAAAGCCGCCACGCAGCAGAGGGGTGACCACCACCCGCCACGCCTTGGGGAGCGCATTCTGCTTGAGCGGCGCCGGCGGGTCGCGCAGCAGGTCGGCCAGCGTACGGCCCAGCCGCTGGCGGGCGGCGGCCTGGCGCAGCGGGTTGTCCCCTTCCCGCTTCAGAAAGGTCCTCAGCGCCTGGTCGAAATCGGCCACCTCGTCCTCGAAGCGTGCGTAGGGGCCGGCCTTGTCGCACAGTTCGAACACGGCGCCGGCGTCGGCCAGCCCGTCCACCAGTTCCGGCGCCTGTCGGCTGACGGTCTGGATGTTTTCCTGCCACAGCCGGTCGATGAGCAGGCGGTCCAGTTCGGCGGCGTCGTCCAGCAGGGTGCTGTCCTCGGCCAGCCCCAGCGCCAGCGCATGGCGACGGGTCACCTGAATGCCGAAGGCGTCGATGGTGTGGATGGCGGCCAGATCCATGTCCCGCAGCGCCCGCGCCAGCCGCTGCCGGGCGTTGTCGGGATCAAGGCGCCGCAGCCACGCGCTCAGGGCCGGGTCGTCGCAGGCGGCGCCGTCCAGCAGGTGGTGCAGCTGCGCCAGCCGGGCGTGGATGCGCTCGCGCAGCTCGGCGGCGGCGGCGTTGGTGAAGGTGACCACCAGAATCTGTTCGATGGGCAGGCCGTCTTCCAGCAGCAGCCGGGCCACCAGCTGGGCCAGGGTGTAGGTCTTGCCGGTGCCGGCGCTGGCTTCGATGACGTGGATGCCCGGCGGCAGGGGGGTGTCGTAGAGCGCGAAGGGATCAGGCATGCGCATGTCAGTGGCTCTCCGTTTCCAGCCGGCTGTGCATGACCGCCGTCGTCAGCCGGGGTTCGACCGTCTCCCACAGGGGCATGATGCGCGCCTCCAGCACGGCGGCGGCGTCGGCGCCGAAGAGGGTGGTCAGCACCGCATCACGCTGGTCGTGATCACCAAACCCCTGATCCAGCCCCAGACTGAGGCGGGCCGCCTTGCGCCACTCGGTCCTGACAGGCTCGCCGTTGCGGAGGCCCTTTTCCACCGCCGGCCACAGCCAGTCGGCCAGCAGGGGCAGCGGCGCCTCGCTCGCTCGCCGGGCGAGCGCCAGCCAGCCTTCCAGCTCGGCACGGGCCGTGTCCGTTTCCAGTGGGGACAGAATGAGCACGCGTCCCCGGCCCTCATGGGTGTGCAGCAGTCGGGTGTCGCACGGGTCTGTGGCGCAGGCGGCCAGATGCCCCAGCCAGACATTCAGCCACAGGCTGCCCTTGAGGCGGTGAGGGCGGCACAGCAGCCGTCCCGTTTCGTGGCGGGCGTCGTCCTCGAACAGCAGTGAGCCGCCTTCCAGTTCGATGCGTATTTCCCGCGCCGGCAGGTGTTCGCCCAGCCTGTCCTGCAGGCGTTTGAGCTGTTCGCGGGTGAGGTTGAGTTCCTGTTCCAGCAGCGCCCAGGCGGCGGTGCCCACCGGCTCCAGCGGCCAGCGGCCCTCTCCCTGCAGGCGGCGCAGGCGGGTTTTGTCCACGCCGGCGGCGCAGCCGATGGCTTCGCGCACCTGCCAGCGGTCAAGGGCGCTGGTGGCCAGCATGGGGCGGGGCGGCGGCGGTGCCTTGAGGGCGTGCGGGCTCAATTGGTGCCGGTCGAGCAGCCAGCGCACGGGATGGGTGAGCAGGCGGGCCAGCTGTGCCAGCGGCAGGGGATCGGGCAGAGGGGCCGGCGGCAGCGGCTCGCCGAGCGGGTCCGGCAGCGCTGGCCGGGGTTCGTGCAGGGCGCGGGCCAGCCGGTAATGGCGCAGCTGTCGCCCGGGCGGCAGATGGCGCGGCCCGTTGTCCACGAAATAGGCGCTGTGGAAGGGGCGGTCGGCGTGGCTGAAGGTGTGGGCATCCACCTCCACGCCGTAGCGGTTCTCCAGCAGCTCGCGCAGTTCGATGATCACCTGCGCGGGCGGCAGGGGTTCGTTCTTGTCGGCGCTGAGGCCCTGCCAGGTGACGATGAGCCGCTGGCGCACGCCCAGCAGCAGTTCGAGGAAGGTGTAGCGATCCTCCGCCCGGGGGTTGCGGTCGCCGGGGCGGAAGCGGGCGGCGATCAGGTCGTATTCCGGCGGGTGCCACGGGCGGGGCCAGGCCAGGTCATTCATGCCCACCAGCACCACCACCTTCATGGGAATGGCGCGCATGGGCAACAGGTCGCAGAAGGTGATGCCGCGGGACAGGAAACCGTGGGAGGCGCGCTTTTCCTGCGCCAGCGTGTCGGCCCAGACGGCCAGGGTTTCCAGCGACAGTTGCGGCTGTCGCAGGGCGGCGGTTTCCGCCTCCAGCTCGCTCAGCAGGGTGTCGATGAGCCGGTGGTGCGCCGGCTGGTCGGCATAGAGCAGATCGTTCCAGCGGCGCAGGGCGTCCAGCCAGGCCTTCACCGGCTGCGGTCCCTGGGTGCCGAGACGGCGCTGGCGCTGCAGTTCGTCCAGCAGGGCGAGCAGCGGGGCGAACAGCGGGAGCGTCTGGCCGGAGACACCGCCGACCGGCGCCCAGTCGCGCCACAGGCCCTGCTCGTCGTCCATGACCGCGCCCAGCAGCAGGCGGCGCACGCCGTCGAGCCAGGTGTTGGCGTGGTGGGGGTCGTCCAGACCGAGACGCACCTGCCCCCGCTCCACCAGCAGCTGGCGCAGCTGCTCCAGCTCGGAGGCGTCCAGCCTCAGGCCGGTGGCCACGTCCTCGCGGCTGATGAAGGCGAACAGCGCCTCCCAGCCGAAGGTGCCGTCGGCCAGCAGTTCGAGCCACTGGCTCAGGCTCTGGGCCGCCGGGTTGTCCAGCGCCAGCGAGCGGTCGGCCACGCTGTGGGGCAGGTCGGCGAAGACGGTTTCGATGTAGGGCCGGTAGGCGGCGATGTCCGGCGACATGACCACGATGTCGCTGGCGCTGAGGGTGTCGTCCTCCGCCAGCAGGGTGTCGATGCGGTCGCGCACCACTTCCAGCTCCCGCAGCGGGGTGTGGCAGCGGTGGAATTCCACATTGACCCGCGTCGGCAAGTTGGGGTCGATGTGGGTGCGGTTGTGGCGCAGGTCGTGCTGCAGGCGGCCGATCAGGTCCTGTGGCGGGCTGTCCTCTTCGTCGGTGCTCTGGCGCACGGGAAAGACGCCGGGGCGGGTTTCCAGCGTCTCCAGCAGGTTCTGGAAATGGCGTCCCTGCTGGGCCAGCGCCACCAGCAGGGGGTGGTGGGTCTCGCCGGCGAAGGGGTCGTCCGGGTCGAAGTCGCGCCGCTGGCTCAGGTCGCCGAAGAAATCCGCCGTGGGGGTGAGCACGAAAAGATGCACCGGCACATGGCGGGAGAGGGCGTCGAGCACTTCCAGCATGAGAGGCGGCATGAAACTGATGCCGAAGACGAAGATGCGTCCCGGCAGGGCGCCGTCGGGCAGGTTGCCGCCGTTGAGCCGTTCGATGAGCGCGCGCCAGCGCTCGCCCCGGTGGTGGGGCAGATCCAGCGCGCGCCAGATGGCCCGCTGCCAGTCCTCATGGGGCAGATCGCAGGCTGGCCGGTCATGCGCCCACCTGTCCAGCCAGTCCGGTCGCATCATCTGATACTGGTCGAACAGGTTGGCCAGCCGCATGGCCAGCAGAAAGCGCTGGCGGTCGCCGTCCAGATGGGGCGCCAGCAGACGGTGCGCCTGCGGTGTCAGCTCAAGCGTGTCTGCCCGGCGCAGCACCTCCTCGATGCGCCAGCGCAGATGGGCGCGCTCCAGCTGCGCCTCGTCCAGTTCCACGCCCACCGCCTGCGCCATCCGGGCAAAGAAGTGGACGGGAAAGGGGAACTCCCCCTGGCTGAACACGCCGAAGCGCTCGCTGAGCCGCTGCTGCAGCCAGCGTTCCATGCCGCGCCCCTGAATGAGGAAGGGCACCCGCTCGAAGGGCGCCGGTGGCGCGGCTTCCAGCAACGTGGCCAGCTGGTCGAACAGGGCTTCCGTGCGGGTGTGGGTGTGCAGCGTCAGGCGGATCTCGTCGGTCATGGCGCAACTGTATCACAGGCTTTTGCGCTGTAAAGAGGTGGCCGGCACCCCGTGCGACCTGCGCTGTCGCTCCGGAGTGAGACGGTGTGTAAAAAGCGGGTGCCCCTTGGAAGCAAGGCGCCATGGCAACATGCCGGCAGCGCCTGTCCGCGAAAAGGCTGCCGGCGGGATGCGCCTGCGCCGATCGGAACCGGGGAAGAGAGCGCTTTTTCCGCCAGTCTCCGTCCATGGGGCGGGGGTTTCCGGTTTTTTCCCGGCGCGGGATGGCGGCGCGCCGCAAAAATGGGGGAGACCCCGTGGTCGAGGGGGGCAAGTATGGCTGTGGCCGGGTTTTTCCGGGCGATTTTTTCCGCCCGGTGGCAGGCACGCCGTAAAAACGGGGAAGGCCCCGTCCATAATGGGCATGGAGACGCATTTTTGCGTCACGCTGGCGGCGCGGCAGGCGGGCGTCCGGTAAAAATGGGGGAGGCCCCGTTGTCAGGCGGGTTTTTCCAGCCCGAAGCCCGTGGGCAGCTGTCTTGGAGCGTGGATGCGCAGGCGTTTGTGGCGCGACAGTTCGCCTGATTCGATCTCGATCTGCCCCTTGGCCACCTTGAACTGCTTGGCGAGGAATTTGATCAGGTGGGCGTTGGCCTTGCCGTCCACCGGCGGGGCGGTGATCTGGATCTTCAGCTCCTCGCCATGCCAGCCGGCGATCCGGTCGCGGCTGGCCTTGGGCTGCAGCAGCACCGGCAGGATGAGGTCGTCGCCGTCCCAGCGGGCCGCCATCTCATCCGCCCACCAGCGCCGCCCGCGCCATGTTGGCGATGGGGCCGACCAGCAGGATCTGCGCCAGCTTGATGGCGATCAGCGCCGCGATGGGAGAGAGGTCCAGCCCGGCAATCGACGGGATGAAGCGGCGGAAAGGCGCCAGCACCGGTTCGGCCAGCTGGTGGAAGAGGGCCAGATTGGGGTTGTAGCCGGGCTGCACCCAGCTGAGGATGGCCTGAATGATGATGAGCCAGAACAGGCTGTCCAGCAGCACGTTGAGGGTCTCGGCCACGCCGAACAGGGCGATGCCGGCGGCACCATAGTGCTGGCCGGTGAGCAGGCTCACCGCCACGGCGTAGGCCACTTCCGTGAGCCAGGCAGCCGCCAGTGCGGCCCAGTCCCAGCGGCCCTTCACCGGCAGCAGGCGTCCCAGGGGGGCGCAGGCCCAGTTGGTCAGCCGCGCGGTGATGTGCACCAGCGGCAGGCGCCAGTCCACCCGGGTGGCGCGCATGAGAAAGCGCAGGATGAACACGAAGGTGACCAGCCCGAAGACCACCTGAATGAGAAACAGCATCGCCTGCAGGCCTGCGCTCATGATTTCACCTCCTCGTCCCGTCCCAGCTGCTCGGCCAGTTCCTCGGCGCGGTTGCGCGCCGCCTCGGCGGCCTGATGGATGATCTCGCGGCAGCCGGCCTCGTCAAACACGGCCAGCGCCGCGGCGGTGGTGCCGCCCGGGGAGGTGACCCGGCGGCGCAGTTCGGCAAGATCGTCCTCGCCTTCCAGCGCCATGCGCGCCGCACCCAGCGCCGTCTGCACCGTGAGCAGACGGGCCGCCTCAGGCGTCAGGCCGAGGCTTTCGCCCGCGTCGGCCAGCGCCTCCATGAACAGGAAGAAATAGGCCGGCCCGCTGCCGCTGATGGCGGTGACCGCATCCAGCAGCGACTCCTTCTCCACCCACAGGGTCAGCCCCACGGTGCGCAGGATGTTCTCGGCAGCGTCCTTCTGCTCCGGCATGACCTGCGCATTGGCGTAGAGGCCGGTGGCGCCGCTTCGCACCAGCGCCGGGGTGTTGGGCATGGTGCGCACGATGGGCAGGCCGCCGCCCAGCCAGCGGTCGATGGCGTCGGTGCGGATGCCGGCGGCGATCGAGATGATCAGCGGTCGGTGACCGACGGCGGGTGAGAGTTCGCGGCAGACCGCCTGCAACTGCTGCGGCTTGACCGCCAGCACCACCACGTCCGCCTGCCGGGCCGCTTCGGCGTTGTCGGCCAGCGCCCGCACGCCCAGCTGCTGCGTCAGCTGCTCGCGGGCCACCTCATTGGGGTCGGTGGCGCTGATGCGCTCGCGCGGAAAGCCGGCGGCCAGCAGTCCGCCGATGAGGCTGCGGGCCATGTTGCCGGCGCCGATGAAGGTGAGATTGAGCGATTCCATGTGTGCAAGTCCCCGCGGATGGTTGCCGGAAATTGTAGCACTCAAGGGATGGCGCACCATGCCGATAAACCGGTTGACGGCGTGAGGGGCTCCCCGCGCCGTGCAGAGGAGAAAAGCCATGAATACACAGATGACAGGCTTTCACGACGCCCTCGGCCGGCTGGGGCTGAGCGGCTGGAAACCGACCGGAAAGACCCATTTCCCGACAACGGCCGACACCGGCGTGCAGGCGCGTGCCGGCGTAGCTGCCGTGGCTCGGCAGGCCGAAGCGCTCCATTACGGCGAGACCTTCCGGCTCGACATCGTCACCCGTGACGGCGACCGGGTGCGGGTGGACGTGCGCCAGATGCTTCAGGCCGTGCATGCCTCGGAGGCGAAGATGGCCGGCTACGCCGGGCCGGAAGGGGTGGCGGTGGTCGGTTCCCGCGCGGAGCTGGAGGCAGGGCGCTTCGAGGCCCGTTTCGGCCTGCACGTTCAGGGCGAGCTGGACGAGGACGAGATGAAGGCGCTCAAGTCCATCTTCGAGCAGGTGGCCGATCTGGCCGACCAGTTCTACGGTGGCAACATTCCCGCTGCCCTGCAGGCGGCGAAGGCGTTGCAGGTGGACGGGAGCGAGATCGGCAACGTGAGCCTGAACATGACCCAGCAGATCACCTACGCCCGCATTCAGCAGCAGGCGGCGGCCGCCTATGTGGAGGTGGAGCGTGCCCGTCCCACGACCGGCCCCGATCCGGTCAGGGCGGCGCGGCAGGTGACCCGCTACTGGGCGCAGGTGGAGCAGGTGCAGCAGGTGATCCAGACCACCTTCCGCAGCTTCAGTCTCACCATCGAGACCATGATGGGGGGCGGGGACAGGCGCGCCGTCTCCGCCATCGAGCAGGTGCATGAGGAGATCCGAAAGCAGGTGAAGCAGCTGCGCGCCATGCTGGGTCTGCCGGAAGAAGAGGCCACAACGGCGGACGCTGCACAGGCGGAAGACAGGACAGCCGAGCCGAAGGAGAAGGCAGGCAAATCAGAGGAGAGCGATTCGGCGGTGCGTGATCGGCACGCCGCCACACCGGAGGCTTCGCCCGCCGCGCCCGCGGCGGCGGAGAGTGGGGAAAGCGGGGGTGCGACCGCATCGGCTGGCGCGGCGGCGTCGGACGGTGTGCCCCGTGAACAGAAGGTCGACGCCATGGCATAGACCGGGCGAGACCGTCGCAAAAAGGAGATCCGGACCCCGCTTCATGCGGGGTTCGTCATTCTGGAATCCGCAAAAATTACGCCGGATCAAACGTCTGCCCCTTTCAATGCCCACCCGTCGTCCTTAATATAGAAAGCGGGAGGGAGCCCTATGGCCCGAACATCCGTCAATCTGCGTCTGCAGCAGTTCCGCGCCCGGCTGGTGAGTCTGCTGGCGTGGGTGTCGACAGGCATCGTGCTGGCCTTTCTGCTGGCGGACCTGATCGGCGTGCTGGCCTTTCCCGTCGAGCATGTGACGCTCGACCTTTTCATGGCCGCCATCTTTCTGCTGGCAGGGTGGACGGCACACCGTTTTCCAGCGCTTGCTTCCCGGGTCTTCATCGCCATGTCCCTGCTGGTGCTGGCGCTGCTGGCCTTCAAGGTGCATGAGTATCCCGTCAGTTATCAGCAGCTGTTCTTCTACGGGCTGGTGGTCACCGGCAGCTACATTACCGTGGGGCTGGAGGGCGGCACGCTGACCACCGTGGTGGCCATCGGCCTGCTGGTGCTGCTGCGCCCGCAGGTGGAGCTGGTGGCCGGCGCCAAGGCCTACGCCTATCTGTTCCTGTTCGTTGGCATGAACGCGCTGCCATCCGCGGTGCTGGCCTGGTACATGCTCGATTATTTCAACATGCTGGCAGAGGAGGAGGCGCAGCTGCGCCGTCATGCACTGACAGACCCGCTTACCGGTCTGCTCAACCGGCGCGGCTTTCTGCAGCAGGCGGAGGCGCTGTTCGCTGCCCATCGGCGTACCGGCACGCCGCTGTCGGTGGCGCTGATCGATCTGGACCGTTTCAAGCTCATCAATGACGAGCATGGCCATGCGGTGGGCGATGCGGCGCTGGAGCATGTGGCCGAGCAGATGCGCCGGGCCTTTCGCCGTGACAGCGACCTGCTGGGCCGGTTGGGCGGGGATGAGCTGGTGGTGCTCATGCCCGGCACGGACGCCCGGACGGCGGCCCGCTACATGGCGCGGCTCATCGACCAGCTGCGCCTGCAACCGGTCCAGGCGGGGGAGGCCACCGTGGTGGTGACCCTGTCGGTGGGGATTGCCGAGCTGGCCCCTCAGGTGGATCGCAGTTTCAGTGACCTGTTGCGGCGGGCCGACCTGGCTCTCTACGAGGTCAAGCACAAAGGGCGCAACAGCGTGGCCGTGGCGCCGGTGTTCCGGCGCAGCGAGGCGCGCAGCCTGCTGCACAATCACTACTTCAACGGCTCCCGTCAGGCCTGAGACCGGGTGCCGTAGTCCCGCGGCCCGAACAGGTCGGTGCCCACGCGCACGATGGTGGCGCCTTCCAGAATGGCCGCTTCCAGATCGGCGCTCATGCCCATGGAGAGCACGTCCAGCTCCACGCCCAGAGTGCGATTGATGCGCTCCAGCGTCTCGCGCAGCAGGCGGAAGGGGCGGCGCTGGTTCTCCAGCCCTTCGCTGCGGGCGGGAATGGTCATCAGCCCGCGCAGCTCAAGGTTGGGGAGGGTGAGCATCTGCTCCGCCAGCGCCAGCGCTTCGTCCGGCGTGACGCCGGCCTTGGTGGGTTCGTTGGAGGTGTTCACTTCGATCAGCACCGGCAGGGGGCCTTTCTCCGACGGGCGCTGCTCGCTCAGGCGGCGGGCGATCTTGAAGCGGTCAATGGCATGCACCCAGTCGAAGTGTTCGGCGATCAGGCGCGTCTTGTTGGACTGGATGGGACCGATCATGTGCCAGATCAGATCCGGCCGCTGCCGCTGCTTGGCCACGCCCTCCTGCACATAGTTCTCGCCGAAGTGGCGCTGCCCCAGCTCGGCGAAGGCGTCCACCATTTCCAGCGGTTTGGTCTTGCTCACCGCCAGCAGGGTGATGTCTGCCGGATCACGACCCGCCTGCCGGGCCGCCTGCTCGATGCGCGCCCGCACCTGCTCAAGCCGTTGAGCCAGATCAATTTTGGTATTGTTCATGGTTTATATTTTGTATAGATGAGATGTAATATGAAATTTTCAATCTGACGACGGAGAGTGTATCAGTGGGCAAGAAGATTGTCTCCAGCCAGAACGGTTATCCCTACGCGGAGCGCATGGGACGCAAGGAATATGAGCGGCAGAAGCGGCTGCTGCAGATCGAGCTGCTCAAGCTGCAGAAGTGGATCAAGGAGCGGGGCGAGCGGCTGATCATCGTCTTCGAGGGACGGGATGCGGCCGGCAAGGGCGGCACCATCAAGCGTTTCATGGAGCACCTCAACCCCCGCGGGGCCCGGGTGGTGGCGCTGGACAAGCCCACCGAGAAGGAGAAGGGGCAGTGGTATTTCCAGCGCTACATTGATCAGTTCCCCACCTTTGGCGAGATGGTGCTGTTCGACCGCTCCTGGTACAACCGCGCCGGCGTGGAGCGGGTGATGGGCTTCTGCACGCCGAGCGAGTACAACCGCTTTCTGCGTCAGGCGCCCGAGGTGGAGCGCATGATCCTTGAGGAGGGCATTCACCTGATCAAGTTCTGGTTCTCCGTCAGTCGCAAGGAGCAGCTGCGCCGTTTCGAGAAGCGCAAGCACGACCCGCTCAAGCAGTGGAAGCTCAGCCCCATGGATCTGGCCTCCCTCGACCGCTGGGACGACTACACCAAGGCCAAGGAGGACATGTTCTTCTACACCAACACCAGCTATGCGCCCTGGACGGTGATCAAGTCGGACGACAAGAAGCGCGCTCGTCTTGCGGCCATGCGCCATGTGCTCAATCAGTTTGACTACGACGGCAAGGACGCTGAGGTGGTGGGCACGCCCGACCCCCTGATCCTTGCCAGCGGCGACGACATTTTCAAGGAGGACTGAACCATGCGACTGAAGATCAGACAGCGGGCCGAAGGGGTGGTGAAGCGCTTTGAGGAGATGCTGCCGGCGGAGGTGGCCGCGCAGGTGGACCGGGAGCACTTCGACGAGCTGACTTTGCTGGTGGAGGCAGCCATCGGCGACATCTACGCCACCGCCATGCATGAGGTGGCCAAGGAGATGGAGGCGCTGGCGGCGAAATATCGCAAGCAGGAGCGCATTCTCATGGAGGAGCTGTAACCGTGTATCTGCACAGTGATGCGCTGGGCGAGCGGGTGGATGAGCGCTTCGTCTACAACGGCTATGGCTGTCACGGGGAGAACCTTTCTCCGCCGCTGGACTGGGGTGGAGCGCCGCAGGAGACGGAAAGTTTCGCCCTGATTGTCCATGACCCGGACGCCCCCCGGCCCGGCGGCTGGTGGCACTGGATCGTGTTCGACATTCCCAGGGTGGTGCACCGCATTCCCGAGGGTGCGGGTGCCTTTCTGCGCGAGCTGGGAGCGGTAGAGAGCGTCACCAGTTTCGGTACGCCCGGTTACGGCGGCCCCTGCCCGCCGGTGGGGCACGGCCCGCACCGCTATGTGTTCAGCGTGTTCGCCATGCCCAGGGCGCGTCTGCCGCTCCGCCCCGACACCTCGCCCGCCGTGGCCGACGCCTGGATTCGGGAGCACGCGCTGGACAGCGCCAGCCTGATCAGTCATTATCAGCGCTGAGGCCGGCGCCCGCTGCCCCTGTCCAGGCGGCATCGGGCCGTCATGGCGACGGGGTCTCCCCCGTTTTTGCAGGCTGCCCGCGTCGGCCACCGCAAAAATCGTGAAAAAACGAGGAGAATGCCATGAAGAAGGTGCTTGCAGGCGGGCTGCTGTCCCTTGCGGCCCTGCTGCCCGTCTGGGCGGATGATGCGTGTGAAGAAGGCACGCGGGTGAACTTCAGCCAGCGGGTGGAGACGGTGGTGGCGCAGGATGAGCTGGTGGCCACCCTCACTGCCACCCGGGAGGCGGACACCATCGTGGCGCTCAACCGCACCCTGAACACCCTGTCACAGCAGGTGGATGCGGCGGCGAAGAAGCTGCCGAAGCGGGTCAGGCTGGTGCTTTCGGGCTGGAACAGCTGGCCGGTGTATGACAGCAAGCGCAAGGTGATCGTGCGCTGGCGCGGTCAGCTGAGTTATCGGCTGACCGGCCCGCTCAAGGATGATGACGCCAGCCGTGCCCTGCAGGCGTTGCAGCGCTACATGGCCGTCAGCAGCGTGCGGTTTGGCATCTCACGGGAACGGCAGACCGCCCTGCGCAACACGCTGGAGAGTCGACTGATCCATGACGCCCGGGCGCGGCTGCGGAAGCTGCGCGAGGCGTTCGGAGCCGGCTCGGCCACTTTCCTCAAGGTGGATCTGGGCATGCAGGGTGGCATTCAGCCCAAGCCCGCGCCCATGCGCGCCATGTTCAAGATGATGGCCGCCGACATGCCGGCGCCCAAACTGCGTGGTGGCGAGCAGAGCGTGGCGGTCAGCGGGCGCTTCGAGGCCTGTCTGCTCCGACGGTGAAAGGCGGATTGGCCATGCTGTCCTGTCGGGATGGAGGGCGGTCAGGATGAGCCGGGCGCCTTTTCCGCTGCGTCTGCTCAGCGCCCTGAGGGGGCTGGGCGCCTTCTGGCGGCGCGATCAGGCGACGCTGCGCAGTCTTGTGGTGACCGCCGTGGGCGTGGCCCTGTTCTACCATCATCACGGCGGGCTGACGCCGGTGTGGTGGGCGCTGCTGCTGGTTGCCGCAGGCGGTGTCTTGTTGACGATGCTGATGCGGGCGGCCATCGAGACGCTGATCGACCCTCTGCACCCGAAGTCTCACCCCGCCATGGAGCGGGCGCGTGACATGGCCGCCGCGCTGGTGCCGGTGGCCGTGGCGGTGGCGCTGGGTGTGGGCGTGCTGGCCGGCTTCTACGGCCTGCGGTAGAGGCTCAGTTGCGCTCCCGCTCGTTCAGTGCGGCCATCATGCGCAGCTTGAGCAGTTCCAGCCGGGCCGGGTCGGCCAGCTTTTCGCTGATTTCCAGAAACTTCTCCTCCAGCCAGGCGGCGTCCAGGGTGAGGATCTCCTCCAGTCCTTCGCCCACCTC
>NZ_WFYD01000028.1 GCF_015490265.1 Sulfurivirga sp.
ATCGCCTCAAAAGCATTGAGGAAAAGCCTGTGGTGCAGCAGTTTGTCAGTGCCGGCATCTATGTGCTGAACCCGGAGGTGATTCGCGGCATAGACAGGGTTCCGGTGGATGTGCCGGATGTGCTTGAGCGGCTGCAGGGGCAAGCGCAGCCTGTGGGTGTCTTTCCACTGCACGAGTACTGGCTGGATATCGGGCGTATGGATGATTTCCACCGCGCGCAGGAGGAATACGCTTCGCTATTTGACTGATCAGCGCTGTTTCATCTCTCTTCGAAGTTGGTGTGCCTGGCGGACGAGGGATTCATCCTCGCTTTCCTTTTCCACCATTGTGAGACACTGGTCTGCCGCCTGAAGATCTCCCCCTGCAATAGCTGCGCGGGCGGCCTTGAGCCACACACCCCAGTCATCCATGTGCTTCTGCAGGTAATGGTCGTAAATCTGAATGGCGCCGGCTGGGTCTCCGAGCATCATCAGCGCATCGGCATAAGCCACGAAATAGTGATCGTCATAACGGGTCAGCAGCTCGAGAGCATCCAGCGCAAGCTTCAAGTCCTGTCGGTCAAAGGCGATTTTGGCAATACGATTCAGGGCGGTATGCATCATGTCCGCTTCGGTCACCTGCAGGTAATGCTCAAGCGCTTCGTCCGTGTTGCCCTCAAGTTCGGCCAGGTGACCACGGGCCAGCGCCAGCGTTGAACGCGCCCTTTCATGTTTCATGTGCTCCAGTGCCTTGATGGTCTGTTCGAGGACAGGCCTGTTTTCTTCTTCAAATGCCTCCCGAATGACGGCCAGGTGATGCTTCATCTGCTCGGTGGCCTGCTTGAGCTTACGCACAAGTTTGGAGTCTTCCGTATTGGACAGTTTTTCCCGCCATGCCCGTAAAAGCTGTTCCGCCGTATGACGATCCTGCTCCGGCAGTTGCTCAGAGGAAATGCCATGACGATGCAGCCAGACGCGGACCCGGCCTTCCTGAAGGTGATCACGCCAGTAATTGGCAACCCGGTCGAGCAGGTCGGGATTCAGTTCATCAAGATGGTTGTTCACATGAGCAATGGCCTCTTCCAGTGTTTCCACCATGGCGTGTGCCGTGGTGTGCAGGGCCGTGAAGTAGTTGATCAGGTTTTCCTTGATCTCTTCCTGACTCTGTTCCTCACCGCCGCCTTCAGGTGATAGGAATCTGGCATAGTTGCCCATGGCATAGTTGTAGAGGAAAGGGCTCAGCCAGGCGTATTTCTCGTGCTCCAGCTTCGACTTGATCCGGGTAATCCGGCGTGTCTGGTCATCCAGTCGATCATAGTCTTCAAACAGCTTGCGAGCGATTTCCAAGCCTTCTTCTCCCCAATCCTGCACCTGTCGGAAAAGCTTGCGTTTGTCCTGAAGCTCCTGCTGCTGACGTTTGAGAAAACTCCTCCGCCGGTTGCGATCTTCTGCCAGCAGTGAGTGGGCACGTTCGGTCACTTCCCTCTGGATCCCGGGTTCATTGAGTGCAATCTGCTCAAAAGTCACCAACGGCACGCCGTCAAGGCGAGCAGACTCCTTTCCAAGCTGCCAGATGCGGCTGTCTGAATGGCTGTGCAGGGATCGGGCAAATTCACTGGCGGAGCGTGCTGCATCGAAGAAGACCGCATTGGTCACAGCCTGGCGACTGCTGTATGTTTCAAGCGTCAGATCGCCGCTGTGAGTCAGTCCTCCCTGTTGGGATTCGATGCTCTTGGACTCATGGGTTTCGCCCGAAGCGCCGTAGCAGAAGTCCACGCCCAGCAGATAGATGTTGCGGGCCCCCATCATGGTGACGATGGACAGGGTGGTGTTGACCACGGTGGGGCCCTGAGTGATCAGGTTGTCAGGGTTTTCCGATGTGGGCCAGGGATAGCGTGCATCGGTAAAGCACTGGGGGCCGGCATATTCCGCCAGCAGAGTGCTGTTGGTGTAGTTGGTGTGGATGAGTACGGGCCTTTCAAACTCAGTCACCCATTTGCTGTTGTCATAGCTCACTTCATTGGGATCCACGGAGGTGAAGAAATCCGGTTCAATGCCTTCTTCCAGCAGGCGTCGGGCGATGCGACCTACTGCGACAACGATAATTTCATCCCGATGGGTCTTGAGCCAGTCGATGCCATCATCCAGTGTGGGGCCGCCTCCCAGAATGATCACGCTCTGCTCTCTGAGCAGGTTTTCCAGTCGCGCCACCGGGTGGTGATTGAACGGCACGTTGTAGAGCTGGGTGTCGATGAATTTGCGGTTGGCACGCAGGCTGTTCTGTTCATGGTCGAACAGCTTGAAACGATCATGCACCTCTTCCCAGAGTCTGCCATATTCATCTGAGACACGATCCAGCACACCGAGCGAACGGACCAGGCTGTAACGGCGATATCCGGTATAAGCTGGGAAACGTTCGGCAACTTCATCCAGATCCAGTGCCTCTGCGCTGACAAACTCCATGCAATCGGCATCCGGCAGGGCGGGGCGCAGTGTTTCCAGTACTTCGGCAGGTTCGATGAAAATGAAATGCCGGTGTTCTCCGCAATAGTGGCGTGCGATCCAGTTGGCCAGCAGACCGCTGTCACTGCCAACGATGAGATACAGGTGAGAAGGCTTCTCGAATGTCGAGCGGAATGTGTGACGGAAAATTTCCCCGCTGCTGCGTCGAGAGAAGGCGTTTCCATTGACCGTTTCCAGCCACTTCTCGCCCGTTGCCGGATTGTGCATCCAATTCATGGTTCCTTCTCCTGGTGATCTTCATCACATGGTAGCAGCAACCTTGGTGCCACAACAGTCGTGAAATTTTTTCTAAAGTCTTCCGTGTGCGGCCGATACAGCGGGTGAGGAAAGGGGAAACCCTTACAAGAAAAAGATACCTGTCATAACAAAAAGGAGATCAGTCATGGCAATGGTCATCAACACAAACATGGCTTCCGAGAACGCCGTTCGCCTGCTGGATCAGACCAGCCGTTCTCAGAAGGTTTCCATGGAGCGCCTGACTTCCGGTCTGCGTATCAACCACACTGCCGACGATGCGGCTGGCAAGGCCGTCGTCACCCGCATGGACAGCCAGGTGAAGGGTACCGATATGGCCATCCGCAACGCTCAGGATGGTATTTCTCTGGTGCAGACCATTGATGGGGCGGTAGAAGAAGCGGTAAACATGCTGCAGCGTATCCGTGAACTGGCCGTGCAGGCAGCTAACGATACTTACACTTCTGCTCAGCGCTATGACATGCAGATGGAAGTTTCCCAGCTGAAGATTGAGATTAACCGTATTGCTCAGACCACCAAATTCAATGGAACTTCTCTGCTGAATGGTTCCAATACCAAAATGAGTTTTCATGTGGGTTGGGAAACAGCTGCGGTCAATGAGATCTCCGTCTCCATGTACAACCTGTCAACCGGGAATAACAGCTACGGTACAGCAGTCGTATCAACCCAGGCCAAAGCTCTGTCCGCCATCGCTAAGATGGATATTGACATCTCCAACCTGAACAAGATGCGCGCGAAATGGGGCGCGGCCCAGAACCGTTTCGAGCATACCGTTGCCAACCTGCAGAACGTCAATGAAAACATCAAGGCGGCTCGCAGCCAGATTCAGGATGCCGACTTTGCTCGCGAATCCGCCAACCTGGCTCGCACCCAGGTGCTGCAGCAGGCTGGCATGGCCATGCTGTCTCAGGCCAATCAGAACTCTCAACAGGTGCTCAGCCTGCTGCGTTAATCTGAAAGGTCAGTTCCATCAGGTGGGTGATGCGGGCGCATCACTCGCCGCCTGACAGGAGGGAGACAGCATGACAATGGAAGTGGATAAAACCCTTCAGGCTCAGGCTGTGCTCCCTCAGTCTTTTTCCAACAGGCCGAGGGACGCACAGCCGGCAGACCTTTCCCAGACTCAGCCGGACCTTTCCACTGATGCAACTTCTGAACCCCGGAAACTTGAGCAGCTGGTTGAAAAGGTCAATCAGGCGATTCAGCAGAGCAGCCTGAAATTCCGGTATGAACGTGAGCTGAAAACCGCTGTCATAGAGGTGGTGGATACCAGGCAGAACAGAGTGATTCGTCAGATTCCCTCTGATGAGGCTCTGGCGCGTCTGCAACAGATATCCGACTACTTGAGGCAGCACATCTACAGCAGAAGTGGCGACAGCCCACCGATGCGCAAGGATGAACTGACCGGCCTGATCATGCAGGCCATTTCCTGAGAGCCCTCGTCCGAGGGCTTTTTTCTGCACAAATTTCTCTAAAGTTTTTTCTCCCATGCCGATATAACAGGTGAGGGCGGCGGAGATCGACCCTCCTGAATAAAAAAGCGAATCATCACACACAAGGGAGAGATCATCATGGCTATGGTCATCAACACCAACATGGCGTCCGAGAACGCCGTTCGTCTTCTGGATCAGGTTTCCCGTTCCCAGAAAACCTCCATGGAGCGCCTTACTTCCGGGCTTCGCATCAACCATACCGCAGACGATGCCGCCGGCAAGGCGGTGGTTACCAAGATGGACAGCCAGGTCCGCGGTACTGACATGGCCATCCGAAATGTGCAGGATGGTATCGGTGTCGTTCAGACCCTTGATGGTGCGACCGAAGAAGTGGTCAACATGTTGCAGCGCATGCGCGAGCTGGCTATTCAGGCCGCCAACGATACCTATACTTCAGCACAACGCTATGACATCCAGCTGGAAGTATCTCAGCTGAAAGTTGAAATCAGCCGTATCGGTCAGACACTCAAATATAACGGAACCACTCTGCTGACCGGTTCGAACAAAGGGCTGAGCATTCATGCAGGGTGGGAAGTGGCCAAGGCCAATGAGATTTCCATTCCTCTGATCTCACTGGCGGCTGGTAATGCCAATCTGCACTATCCTTCCGCAGATGTTACAAAGCAGTCAGCAGCTCTGGCGACTGTCAGTCTGATGGATAATGACATTTCCCAGCTGAATAAATACAGGGCGCAATGGGGTGCGATTCAGAACCGTTTCGAGCATACCATTACCAACCTGCAGAATGTGAATGAGAACATCAAGGCATCTCGCAGCCGCATTCTGGATGCCGACTATGCACGCGAATCCGCCAACCTGGCTCGTACCCAGGTGCTGCAGCAGGCTGGCATGGCGATGCTGTCTCAGGCCAATCAGCAGTCGCAGCAGGTCATTCAGCTGCTCAAGTAAGGACAGAAACAGACAACCCCCGAATTAGAATAGGGACAAAAAGCCAAGGGCGAGCCCGAGAGGCGCAAGGTTCCCTTGTGTGTTGGCGGCATTTCCTCTTTGAGGTGTGCCGCTTTTTTTGTTGAGAAGGGTGTGGTAACCTTTTGATATGAAAGGGGAGGGGTGGACTATGAACATCCAGGCCGAGCGTCAGTTTTCATCTCTTGAACTTGCCCGTTCCCGCTTTGCCGACCGTCTGCCGCGGCAGAATGATCACGCTCTTTCCGCCGACGCCCCCCTTTCTTCCGGGTTTGCCAGCAAAGATGCAGCAGGTCGGAGGGTGTCTCACGTGGCCAGTATCGAGGTGGACAGCGTTCAGGCGTCATTGCAACCAGTATCCGGACAGAGTCTCGAGCGTGTGCGCAATTACCTTGAACAGCGCAATATCCAGCTTCGCTTCGAAGTGGACAGGGAAACGGGGGCGCTCGTCATGGCATTGCGCGATGCCCTGACAGGAGAGCTGGTGCGTCAGATTCCCCCTGAGGAGCGCCTGCGCTTCATGCAGCGTATTGATCAGTATCTGGATCAGCTTCGCCAGAAAGCAGAAGGCGCCTTGATCACCACACGGGCCTGACGGCATTCATTTTGCTTGCTCAAGTCTGTCGGAACCGGCCGATACATCTATCGACAGATACAACATATGAGCCATCCGACCAGATAGGGGTATTTCGCCATGGCAATCAACAGCGATATTGGCCTTTCACTACTCAACAGTCTTGGCGCCAGCCGCTTTGATGTGGGCAACATGGCCAAGGTATTGGCCAATGCCGATGTGGCTGCTCAGCGCGCGGCACTGGAGCAGCGTCAGCAGAAATTGAACTACACGCAAAGCGGCTATGATCTGCTCAACCGCGCCCTGGATGGCTTCATCAGTCAGGTGGGCAACCTGCTGACACTGGACACCTTCACCAAAAAGGGTGTGACAGTTTCCGATGAGAGCGTACTCAAAGCCAGTGTCAGCGGAAAACCCGTAGCGGGGACCTATCAGATCGAAGTGCAACAGCTGGCACAGGCGCATACGCTTGCAACCAGCAATAACTTTGCTTCCGTCAATGATGTGGTGGGAACAGGCACGTTGACGCTTACAGTAGGCGGAGTGCAGACGGACATTGCCATCGACAGCAGCAATAACACACTGGAAGGCATCCGCGCTGCGGTCAATGCGGCCAATATCGGAGTTTCCGCCACCATCATCAATACGGGCAGTGGCTACAAGCTGATGTTCACGTCCGACAGAACAGGCGCGGCCAATGCCATCAATGTCAGCGTTGCAGATGATGACGGCAACAATACGGACAATGCCGGACTGTCACAGTTAATTAATGCGAACATGCTGGAGACCTCTGCAGCGCAGGATGCGCAGCTGGTAGTCAACGGTCTGACCATCACGCGCGCCAGCAATACCATCAGTGATGTCATTGACGGCTTGACGCTGAACCTTCAGTCGGCCGCACCGGGCAAGGTACAAACGCTGAGCGTCAAGGGAGACACCAGCGAAGCCCGTCAGGCGGTGCAGGATTTTGTGGACCTCTACAACAGCCTTCAGGAGGTCTTCAAACAGCTGGGTTCCTACGACAATACGCCCAGCGAAGATGCCCCCACCGCCGGCTCTCTGAAAGGGGATTCCACACTTCGTTTTCTGAAGGACAGGGTGCGCCAGATGGTCACCCAGCCGCTCAGTAATATCAGTGGTGCTGTTTCCAGTCTGGCAGATATCGGCATTCTCACCAAGCGTGATGGCACGCTGGAATTTGACAGTAGCAAGCTGGATGCGGCACTGGCGGCAGATCCGGAAGCGGTAGGCCGACTGTTCAGTGCTTCCATTTCCGCCACTGATCCTCTGGTGGAGTATGTGGGCAGCAACGACAGGACGCCGGAAGGCACGTGGGATCTGTTTGTCAGCCAGGCAGCCGAGCAGGCTACCCTGTCGGGTGCGGCACTGGGGGGCAGTGGCACCATAACTTTGGACAGCAGCAACAACACTCTGGATATCAAAGTGAATGGTGTTTCTGCCACTTTGACGCTGGCAGCAGGCACCTATACCAAGGACCAGCTGGCTCAGCTTATGCAGACGGCCATCAACAGCAATGCGGATCTGGCGGCTCAGGGTGCCAAGGTTTCAGTGCGCTATGACACTGGAGGAGATAATCTGGTCATTACCACCGACAAGTTCGGCAGTGCTGCCAGCATTGAGTTCACCGGTGGCAGCGCCATTACCAGCGGTGTGTTGGGATTTGCCGCGGGAGATAGCGATACCGGCCTGGATGTGGCCGGGCAGCTGAAGGATCCGGTTTCAGGGAACACCTACACCTTTGCTGGCCAGGGCAGAAAGGTCAGTGTCAGCAACTACGCACTTGATGGACTGCCCAAAGGGCTGGAGTTCACGGTTGGAGGCACGGCGACGGGCAGTCGCGGCACCATCACCTTCAACCGTGGTTATGCCGACCGTATCGTTCAGGCCTTCAAGCAGTGGATGAGCGATGACGGACCGGTTGGGCAGAAACTGGATAACCTGGCCAAGAAACAGAAGGAGTATGAAGAGCAGCAGGCCAAGATTGATGCGCGCTACCAGATGCTGGAGGAACGCTACCGCCTGCAGTTCGGCCGTCTTCAGGCCGTGCTGGACAGCTTCAAGCAGACCCAGACCTACCTGAGCGCCCAGTTGGCCGCTCTGAATCCGAGCAATAACAAGAAGTGATCACGACACAAGGGAGTTGAACCATGAATGCGGCTCTGCGCAGCAAACTATCACAGGCATACGCCAATACAGGGCTGGAAAGCGTCGTGCTTTCGGCCACACCGCACAAGCGGGTATCGCTGTTGTATGACGGGGCGGTTCGCCATGTGCGACTGGCAAGGATCGCCGTCGAAAAAAAGGATATTCCTGCCAAAGCGCGACACACGGGCAAGGCAATGGATATTGTCAGCGGCCTGCGCAGTGTGCTCAATCATGAGCATGGCGAGCAGCTGACCAGCCAGCTGGACGCACTTTACGAATTTATCCTGCGCCATCTGCTGGAAGCCAGTAAGGATAACAGTGCGGATAAATACCAGACAGTCCTCGAAATTCTTGAAACCCTGAAAGACGGCTGGGACAACATGCCTGAAGAATACCGCCGCATGGATGACGCTCAGCTTGAGCGGTTGCGCGCACAGGCAGGGCAATGAGTGATCAGGACTGCTTTTATCAGGTGCTCGGTCTGTCCAGCCAGCTCATGGAAGCGGTTGAGGCGGATGAATGGGAACGGGTCAGTGAACTGCAGCAGCGATGGATGCATGACATGCGCCAGTGTGTGGAAAGGCTGATGGATGCCGGATCGGGCGAAGAGGTGGAAATGCAGCTTGCCCGCCTGTTGGAAGATGTGGCACAGAAGACGGCGCGTCTGGAGCAGGTTATTGAGACGCTCCGGCAACAGCAGCAACAGGATTTGCGCCAGCTTCAGCAAACAGCGGCCTATCTTCAGCAGCCCTAGTGCCAAATTTTTGACATTTTCAAGTTGACTCTCTATAAAATGGGCCTCGACTTCAAGTCGAGGCTTTTTTATGGCTCAGCATCCAGCTCTGGCGGGGTTGATCGGCACCAGCCCGGCCATGCGGAAGATCAAGAAGCTGATACTTCAGGTAGCGCCCACCGATGCCACCGTGCTCATACTGGGCGAATCCGGTACGGGCAAAGAGGTGGTAGCGCAGGCCATTCACGCCGCTTCCCGGCGTCATGACAAGCCCTTCGTGCCCATCAATTGTGGCGCCATTCCGGGCGAGCTTCTCGAATCCGAGCTTTTCGGTCATGAAAAGGGCGCCTTTACCGGCGCCATCACCGCCCGCAAGGGGCGTTTCGAGATGGCGGAGAAGGGCACCATCTTTCTGGATGAGATTGGGGACATGCCGCTTCCCATGCAGGTCAAGCTGCTGCGTGTTCTGCAGGAGCGCACCTTCGAGCGGATCGGCTCCAATCGCAGCATTCAGTGCGATGTGCGCGTCATCGCCGCCACCCATCAGGATCTGGAAGCGCGCATCACCGAGGGCGAGTTTCGCGAGGACCTCTTCTACCGCCTGAATGTCTTTCCCATTGAAATGCCCCCTTTGCGCGACCGTAAATCAGACATCCCCCTGCTGCTGGAGCATATGTTCGGCCGCATCCGCCAGCGCGGACTGGAAACCCCTCATCTGGAGGAGTCCGCTCTGATCGCACTGCAGCACTATTCGTGGCCCGGCAATGTGCGCGAGCTGAGCAACCTGGCCGAGCGGCTGTCCATTCTCTACCCGGACGAGCCGGTGGCCTATGAGCAACTCCCGCCACGCTACCAGATCGAACTGACGGAGGGCATGCATTTCATCGAGCCCGAGCCGGAAGAGACTGAGACGGAGGCTCAAATCGAGTCAGCATCCCGGGCGGATAAGGTAAGCATGGAAGAAACACCGGCTGTTCAGGAAACTTCCATGACCATCAGGGAAGCGGCAGCCTCACCCACACAGAATGCCACGGCCACGGGTATTCCCAATCTGTCCGATGGCCTTGATCTGAAATCCTATCTTGTGCAGATGGAGATCAATCTGATCCGTCAGGCGCTGGAGGCGGCCGATGGCAATGTCTCCCAGGCGGCACGGCTGCTCAAGATGAACCGCACCACGCTGGTGGAGAAGATCAAGAAGCATGGCCTCTGAGCGTCGCGGGGAACCGGTTGATCAGAAGCGGCTGCGGGAGCTGGAGGAGGCCTTTGCCCTTTTCAATGAAACCTCCCGTCAGCTGACCGAAGCCTATGAGGCGCTGCAGCAGCAGCTGGCCAGCGTGCAGGCGCGTCTGGCACGAACCGAGCAGCGGCGTCGTGTCGTCAGTGAGCGTCTTGAACGGCTGCTGGCACTGTTGCCGGCCGGTGTGGTGCTGCTGGACGGGCAGGGATGCATCGTGGAGATCAATCCGGCGGCTCGTGCCATTCTTGGCGCGGATGTAATCGGGCGCCCCTGGGAGGTGGTGGAGCGCAATGTCTTTCTGCATAGAACGCCTGCGGACGAGCTGGTCATGCATGACGGCCGCACTTTCCACACGGCCGAAGCAGGGCTGGACACGGGAGAGGGGCGACTGATTCTGCTGCAGGATGTCACGCCCGCCCGTCAGCTGCAGGAATACCGCAGCCGTCATCAGCGTCTCACCTCCCTTGGTGACATGGCGGCTTCTCTGGCGCATCAGATCCGTACGCCCCTGTCGACAGCCATTCTCTATGTATCCCAACTGGGACAGCCCATGGAAGAAGGTCAGCGTGCCGCCTTTGCGGAAAAGACGCTGACCAGCCTGCGTCATATCGAACATCTGATCGAGGATATGCTGCAGTACGCCCGTGGGGGTAAGGCGGTAGAGCGACCTGTATCCGTTCAGGCGCTGTTTCAGGGGCTGGAGGAGGCCATGCGACCGCTGGTGGAACAGTATCCGCAGGCTGAGCTTAAAGTAGACCCGCCCGCACAGGATGTCATACTTTCCGGAGACTTCGATGCATTGCTGACGGCGCTTCAGAACCTGGTGCACAATGCGCTGGAGGCGGCAGGACATTCAGTGTGTGTTGAAGTCACAGGCGAGGTGGTCAATAATCAACTGATTATCCGTGTGATAGACGATGGCCCCGGTATTGATGAAGCCGTGCAGGAGAAGATCTTCGAACCTTTCTATACCGGGCGTGCCAATGGCACCGGTCTGGGACTGGCCGTCGTGCGTGCCGTGGCCGAAGCGCACGGGGGAGAGGTCCGCGTGCACGCCCTGCCCGGTGTGGGCAGCACCTTTACCCTGCAACTGCCGCTGATACAGGTGAAAGCCGAATGAGTCTGCCGAAGATTCTCGTGGTTGAAGACGATCGCCAGCTGCAGGAAGCGCTGGTGGATACCCTGCGGCTCAATCAGTTCGAGGTGGAAGCGGCGGACAATGCCGAGCAGGCACTCAGGGCGCTGCGGGGGGACATCGGCATGGTCTTTTCGGACATTCGCATGGATGGCATGGACGGGGTGGAGCTGCTGCGCCGCATCCGCGCCCACAAGCCTTGGCTGCCGGTGGTGCTCATGACCGCCTATGGCACGGTGGAGCAGGCGGTGGAGGCCATGAAACTGGGCGCCGTGGACTACCTACCCAAGCCTTTCGACGCACAGGCGCTGGTGGACAAGGCGCGCAAGTTCTTCAACCGCGATGCCTCCACCGGTGACGATTTTGTAGCGGTCGATCCACTGACCGTGCAGATCAAGCGCATGGCCGAGAAGGTGGCCGACAGTGATGCCAGCGTCTATATCAGCGGTGAAAGCGGCACCGGCAAGGAGGTGCTGGCCCGCCATATCCATCGCAACTCGTCCCGCAGGGACGCACCCTTCGTCGCCATCAACTGTGCCGCCATTCCCGAGAACATGCTGGAGGCGGTCCTGTTCGGCTATGAGAAGGGCGCGTTCACCGGTGCGGTCAAGTCCATGCCGGGCAAGTTCGAGCAGGCTCAGGGTGGCACGCTCTTTCTCGACGAAATTGGAGAGATGCGGCCCGACCTGCAGTCCAAGCTGCTGCGCGTGCTGCAGGAGCGCGAGGTGGAGCGGCTCGGCAGTCAGGAGGTCATACAGCTGGATGTGCGCATTCTCAGCGCCTCCAACATCGACATGGAGGCGGCCATCCGGGAGGGACGCTTCCGCGAGGACCTCTTCTATCGTCTGAACGTCTTTCCACTGCATCTGCCCCCGTTGCGGGAGCGTCGTCGGGACATTCCGGCGCTGGCGGAGCACCTCATCCAGCGGCACTGCTTCCGCAAACGGGTCTGTCCGGTGCTGTCGGCACCTGCCATGAAGAAGCTGCTGGAGTATGACTGGCCGGGCAACATCCGCGAGCTGGACAATGTGATCCAGCGGGCGCTGGTCCTGGTGGAGGGAGACAGCATTCAGGCCGAGGACATTCTCATCGACAGCCGGCAGTGGCTGCAGCAGGCAGCGGAGGAGGTGGGCATGGAGGCCGCCGTGGAGCAGGTGCCTCCAGCCGCCAGCTCTTCATCGGAGGCATCTGTCATGCCGGAGCCGGTGGATCTCAAGGCCCATGAGGACCGACTGATTCTGGATACCCTGCGCCGCTTTGGCGGGCACCGCCAGAAGACGGCCGAAAGCCTCGGCATCAGCCCGCGCACGTTGCGCTACAAACTGGCGCGGCTGAAGGAGAAGGGGTATGAGATTCCCTGATGGCATGCAATTTGCCTGTATCGGCTTGGACCAGAAAAGATTGAGGATTTTTTGACATGAGCCCGGTAGATACCCAGAGCCTGTTGATGCAGATGCGCACGCTGGCGGCACAGGCGCGGCAGCAGACGCCTGCGCCCGATGCGCCTGCGCAGCAGAATGCGGCGGGTGAGTCCTTCGCCAGCCTGCTGGAGCAGGGCATTGATGCGGTCAACAGTGAGCAGCACAAGGCCGCCGAGCTGAAAAAGGCCTTCGAGCTGGGCGACCCCAATGTGGAGCTGTCCCAGGTGATGCTGCAGGCGCAGAAAGCTTCCCTTTCCTTCGAGGCCATGACACAGGTGCGCAACAAGCTTGTCGAGGCCTACAAGGAAATCATGAACATGCCGATCTGATGACAGGGCGCATCCATGGCCGAGCAGCCTGACACCTCATCCCCTGAACAACCGAAGGTCGATCCGGTCAACACGCTGATCGACCGGCTCAGCAGCCTGTCAGTGGCCAAGCAGATCAGTCTGCTGGTGTCCATCGCTGCCGTTGTGGCGCTGACCGTCGGGCTGTTTCTGTGGTCGGGCAAGAGCGACTATACGCTGCTGTTCGGCAGCATGGACGCCAAGGAGATGCAGGAGGTCATCGAATACCTCGACACCAATCAGATCGACTACAAGCTCGATCCCAGGACCGGTGCCATTCTGGTGCCGCGTGACAAGGTCTATGCGTTGCGGCTCAAGCTGGCTGCCGCCGGCCTGCCCAAGTCCGCGCCCAGTGGCTATCAGATTCTTGATCAGGATCAGGGGTTCGGCATCTCCCAATTCCGTGAGACCACCCGCTACAAACGGGCACTGGAAGGGGAACTGGCCAAGTCCGTTCAGTCCATTGATGCCATCGCCAGTGCGAAGGTGATGCTGGGCCTGCCCAAACGCTCTGTCTTCGTACGCAAGCAGCAGGAACCCACCGCCTCGGTGGTGGTGCGTCTGCGTCCGGGGCGCACGCTCAGTGACGAGCAGGTCAACGCCATCGTCTATCTGGTGGCCTCCTCGGTGCCTAACCTCAAGCCCAAGAACGTCACCGTGGTGGACCAGCACGGCAACCTGCTTTCCGACAACCAGAACCGGGACATGCGCGTCAGCCTCAAGCGGCTTGACTACACCCGTACCATTGAGGACACCCTGTCCAAGCGCATCGTGGACGTGCTGGCGCCCATCGTGGGCGGTCCGAGCCGGGTGCGGGCGCAGGTTACCGCCGAGGTGGATTTCACTCAGCAGGAGACCACCCGGGAGAACTACGAGCCCGATCCCATGGCGATCCGCTCCGAGCAGCTGATCAAGGAGGTGGATCGTGACAAGGCGCCGGCAGGGATTCCGGGAGCGCTGACCAACCAGCCGCCCCGGGCCGGCATTGCCCCGGAGACCGGTTACAACGGTGCCGGGGGTGAGGGGGCCGATGCGAAGAAATTCAAGTCCAAGACCACACGCAACTATGAGCTGGACCGCACCATCAGCCACATCAAGTCCGATCTGGGCACGCTCAAGCGCCTGTCGGTGGCCGTGGTCATTGACGACCGCACCGAGGTCAATCCGGAAACCGGTGAGATCAAGAAGGTGCCGTGGGATCAGAAGGACATCGAGCGGTTCCGGAAACTGGTCAGCGACGCCGTGGCGCTCAACCCGGCCCGGGGCGACAGCCTGAGCGTGGTCAATGCTTCCTTCGTCAAGGCGGCCGAGGCCGAAGAGGAATATCCCTTCTGGCAGGAGCCCTGGTTCATCGATCTGGTCAAGCAGGCGCTGGCGGTCATTGCCATCGTGCTGGTGTTCTTCGGCATCGTGCGGCCCATGCTGCGCGACCTGACCAAGCCGGACGAAGTGCAGACGCTCGAATATCCGGAAGAGGTCGTCTCCGAGGAGGAGGAAGAGAGCGTCGAAAGCATGGAGGAGATCCACAAGGCGCTGGATCAGATGAGCGAGTCCGTGGAGCAGGCGGTGGCCGAAGCGGCGCAGGGCGGCAGCGAGGAAGACCAGCACAACTTCGAGCGGGCGCGCACGCTCATCCAGAACGATCCGAAGATGGCCGCGCACGTGTTGAAACAGTGGATTCAGGAGGGCTGACGGCATGGCTGAAGCACCCGAAGTCGAAGAAACGGAACTTTCCGGTCTGGACAGGGCCGCCATTCTGCTGCTGGCCATGGGCAAGGACGCCGCGGCCAAGGTGCTCAAGCACATGAACCCGCGCGAGATCCAGATGATCGGCACCGCCATGGCGCAGGTGGAAAACGTCAGCCGTGACATTATCAACGATGTCATCAAGCAGTTTCTGGACGAGGTGGGCGAGGACGTGCTGGGCGTGGATCCAAGTGAATACGCTCAGGAACTCATGGCCGAAGCGCTGGGAGAGGGGGCCGGCGCCATGCTGGAGGCCCACATGCTGGCCGACGAGCTCAAGGGGCTGGAGGCGCTCAAGTGGATGCACCCCTCCACCGTGGCCAATATGCTGCGCAACGAGCACCCGCAGGTGATCGCCATCGTGCTCTCCTACTTCGATCCGGATCAGGCCGCCGAAGTGCTGCGAGGCATTCCGGAACGCTTCCACGCCGAGGTCATCTACCGTATCGCCACCCTGGATGCGGTGCAGCCGCGCGCTCTGTTCGACCTCAATGATGTGATCGAAAGCGCGGCCCGGGACGGCCGTGGCGGCAAGCTGGCTGCCATCGGCGGTGTCAAGACGGCGGCGGAGATCATCAACATGCTCGGCGCCGGTCACAGCGAGGAGATCCTCGACGAGCTGTCCAAGGAGCACGAGGATGTGGCCCAGTCCATTCAGGACCAGATGTTCACCTTCGAGGACATCAAGGGGCTGGACGACCGCGCCATTCAGACAGCGCTGGCCGAAATTCCCAACGACGTGCTGGTGCTGGCCCTCAAGGCGGCCGACAACGAGCTGCGTGAGAAGTTCCTCAACAACATGTCCAAGCGGCAGGCGGATATCATGCGTGACGATCTGGAAAACGCCCCGCCGGCCAAGCTCAGTGAAGTGGAAGAAGCGCAGCGCACCATCATCCAGATCATCCGCCGCCTGGCCGACGAAGGCAAGATCACCATGCCCGGTGCCGGTGAGGAGATGCTCTGATGCCCAAGGCGGAACCCGCCCGTCCGGTCAAACCCATTCCCGCAGAGCGCATTCAGGGCGGCAGTCCTTGGCGGCTTGAACGCTTCAGCGAGCGGAATGAGCGTGAGGCGCAGGCGCTCAGCGAGCAGGTGCTGGCGCGCATGCGCGAGGAGCTGCGTCCACAGCTTGAGGCGGAACTGGAAGAAATTCGCCGCAAGGCGCATGAACAGGCGTACAAGGAGGGCTACGAGGCCGGCCATGCAGAAGGTCTTGAAGAAGGCCGCAGACACGCTGAAGCGGAACTGGCCGAGGCGCGTACCGAGTTGGAACAGTCCTTTCATCGCCTTGCAGACCCGCTGCTCGGGCAGTTGACGCATCCGCTCGAAGCGTGGGAGCCTGAGCTGGTGGAGGCCATGGCGCAGGTGCTGGAGGCGGCGCTCAGGCGGTTTCTCTCTGATGATGCCGAGGCCCGCGCCCGACTGTTCTCCCGTCTGGTGGAACAGCAGCTGGCAGAATGGCAGGCGCGCAGCGTGCCCGTCACCATCACGGTATCCAATGAAGATGCCGAGTGGGCAGAGGAGCTTCTGAAAGACCGGCTGGATGTCGTCATGCAGGTGGATGATTCGCTGCCTGCGGGCCAGGTGCGTCTGCGTCAGGAACACAGTCTGGCCGAGCTGGACTGGCAGAAGGCCATTGAATCCTTTTCATCGGCGCTGGATGAGGCGCTGACCCGTCATGACCCATCACCCTCTGACAGCGAAACTGCAGCAGCGTCTGAGCAGGCTTGAGCTGCCCCAGCCCGAACCGCTGACCCGCATGGGCACGCTGGTGCGGGTGACCGGCCTCACGCTTGAGGTCAGGGGGCTTGAAGCCCCACTTGGCGCCCGCTGTCTGGTGGAGCAGGCCACCGGCGAGCCGGTGGAAGCGGAAGTGGTCGGCTTCGGCGAACAGGTGCTGTATCTCATGCCGGTGGCCCATGTGCACGGGCTTTCGCCCGGTGCCAGAGTGTGGCCGCGGCAGCGTCAGGCCCGCTACCCGGCCGGTGAGGCGGTGCTGGGCCGCATCATCGACGCGCTTGGCCAGCCCCTGGATGGCGGTGCGCTCATTCGGGCCGAACGCACAGTCACGCTTGAGCGCCCCCCCATCAATCCCATGCTGCGCCGTCCCATCGAAAAGCCTCTGGATGTGGGCGTGCGCGCCATCAATGGGCTGCTCACCCTCGGGCAGGGGCAGCGTGTCGGTCTGATTGCCGGCACCGGCGTGGGCAAGAGCGTTCTCATGGGCATGATGGCCCGTTTTACCGAGGCGGACGTGGTGGTGGTCGGCCTGGTGGGGGAGCGGGGCCGAGAGGTGCGGGATTTTGTCGAAAGCAACCTGGGCGAGGGTCTGAACAAGAGTGTGGTGGTGGCCGCACCCGCCGATGCGCCGCCACTGATGCGCCTGCAGGGGGCGCAACTGGCCACCGCGCTGGCGGAAGACTTCCGTGATCGGGGCCATAACGTCCTGCTGCTGATGGATTCCCTCACCCGCTATGCGCAGGCGCAGCGGGAAATCGCGCTGGCGGTGGGTGAGCCGCCGGCCAGCAAGGGCTACCCGCCATCCGTGTTTACCCGGATCCCTCAGCTGGTGGAGCGTGCCGGGAATGGGGAAGAGGGGACAGGCACCATGACGGCCATCTACACCGTGCTGGCAGAGGGTGATGATACGCAGGACCCGGTTGTGGACGCCGCACGCGGGGTGCTGGACGGCCATATCGTCCTGTCGCGGGAGCTGGCTGAATCCGGCCACTACCCGGCCATCGATGTGGAACAGTCGGTCAGCCGTGTGATGGTGGAAATCACTGAACCGGCCCATCAGCAGGCGGTAAGGCGCTTCCGTCAGCGCCTGTCCACCTACAGTCGCAACCGTGATCTGATCACCTTGGGCGTTTACCGCCGGGGCAGCGACCCGGCCATTGATGACGCCATTGAGCACTATCCCGCCATGATGAACTATCTGGCGCAGGGCATGGATGAGGCCGTCTCCTTCGACGAGAGCGTGCAGGCGCTGATGGAGGTGAGCCGATGAGTGATGAACTGACCCGCTTTCAACGGCTGCTGGAGCAGGCGCAAAGGGAGCTGGATGGGCTCTCGGAGCAGCTGGCGGTGGTGGATGCTCAGTTGCGGCAGACCGAAGCGCAGGTGGCTGATCTGGAGCAGTATCTGCAACGCCTCGGTCAGCCGGATGCGACGCAAATGGACCGTGGCGGCGATCTGCTGCGTCAGCGGGGCTATCTCGGTCAGCTGTTTCAGGCACTCGGCCAGCTCAACCAGCAGGTCAGCGCTCTGGTGGCCCGGCGGCAGGAGACGGAGCAGGCCTGGCTGGCGCAGCGTGCGCGCGTCAAGGCACTGGAAAAGTATTTACAGCGCCGACTGGAAGCGCAGCAGCGTCGTCAAGAGCGTCAGGCACAGCATACGCTGGACGAGCGCGCCGCCTGGCAATGGCATACGGCCAGAGCGTCTCGCTCCTGAGCCTCTGATCCACTTGGATTCCCCCAATGCACAACTTTTGTTCCAGAGTCGGCACGGTGCTTGCTTTGAGTTCCGCGAGCCAAAGTGGACTGACGCCATGAACGAACAGATCACAACCATCACACAGGGGAACGGGGCGGCCAATGCGCTGCCACTGGGATGGCTGCTGGCACCCATGCAGGCACAGGTGCCGGCGGAAGAGGGTCGTCTGCCGGACTTTTCCGGTCTGCTGGCGGCCCTGACCCGGCAGACAGGTACTTCGCTGGATGAAGGAGGGCCCGGTCAGGATGTGGTGCTTGCTGAATACGGGTCTGCAGAGGGTGCGGCACTGCAGACATGGCTGGAGCAGCTGGATGCGCTGCTCACGCAGCTGGAGACACGTCTGAAACAGGCCGGTGAGCAAGGCGAATCTGGACTCCGGCTGGATGACGCCACCCGTGACGCTTTTTCTGAAGCCATGTCCGCGCTGCAGGCGTGGTTGCAGACACAGACACGGCAGCACTCCCTCCATGCGCAATCCGTTTCGGAAACGGAGAGCGCCATTCGTGCCTCCACCGATGGAAGCGGCAAGAATCTTCCGCCCCTGTCGGCACCGGAGGCAGATGCCGTGTCCGGCCAGCTGGCGGAGCAAGCGGCTGATGCGGCGTCTGACCCACTGCTGCCTCTGGCGCAAACAGGGGGAGAAGCCGCTGAAACCGCCATTTCGGGCCGTAAGTCTGGCAATTTTCAGGCGCGTCTTGCCGCGGTTGCGCAGGCACCCGGTAAAAATGGGGGAGACCCCGTCTCCACGCAGCCGGAAAAGGTTGCCGAGGCTCGTGAACTGGAAGAAGCCGAATGGAGTATCCGGGGACAGGATGACATCATCGGGGCGGCAAGGCTTTCCCCCGATCACGCCGGATCATCGTTGCCTGCAAGCCTGCAACAGGTGGTGACTCACCTGCGTCAACTGGGCGAGCGGCTGCCTGCCGGCACAGACCGGCTGCGTCATGCCTTGGCCCAGCTGGAACAGGTGCTGGTGCGGCAGGCAGAAGGCGAACCGATGAGCGAAAATATTCCCCCTGCGCAGGCGCAGTCCGTTCTGCCCGCCATGGAGAATGATGCGGCGGTTGGAGCATGGCTCCAGAATACCCCCTTGCCGCTGATGGCTCGTTTTGTCGCTGCCGGTGGTGGCATGCGCTCTGCGCCGGCAATGGCGACAAACGATGCCGTGCGAATGAGCGGACCTGCTGAACCGGCCCGAGTGACCGAAACGGACATGGCCGAAAGTGGCGCTGATGCTGCCACCGACGGTGAACCCGGTGTGACCACCGGTTCCCAGCGTCTGATGCAGTCGGCTGTGGCAAACGGTGATGGCCTGCCGCCGCTGCGGCTGCCACTACGCCATCCCCAGTGGGGCGAGGCGCTGGCGCAGCGGGTGATGATGCTGGCCAACGGCAATCGCCAGCTGGCGCAGATCCGTCTGCATCCGGCGCATCTGGGTCCCATTGAGGTGAGCCTGAAGATGGACGGGGAGAAGGGCATGCAGGTAAGCCTGCATGCGCATCATGCCCTGACCCGTGAAGCGATCGAACAGGCGCTGCCCCGTCTTCGAGAGCTGTTCGATGCGCAGGGCATCGCGCTGGCGGATGTGCAGGTGCAGGCGGATGGCCGCGGACATGCGCAGACTTTTGCCGAGGCACGCCGGGAGATGATGCGTTCGTCGGCTTCCGGTGCGCCCGGCGTGAAGGAGGATGCACCGGTGATCGAGGCTGTCCGCAGGCCCGTTTCCACAGCGCTGGTGGATCATTTTGTCTGAATCAAAGGTTGATGCATGAAAGCGATCGTCGGCACACTCATTGTTGTCGGGTGCGTTCTGGGGGGCTACCTGCCCCACGGTTCCTTCGGCATTCTCATCCAGCCGCTGGAGGTGGTGATCATCTGTGGCAGCGCCTTCGGGGCGTTTGTCATCGGTAACCCCGGCTGGGTGGTCAAGGCCAGTTTCGGCAAGGCGCTGGGGCTGGCCAAGCCGAATCCCTACAACAAGGAGATGTACCTGGAGCTGCTGGGCCTGATGTTCAAGATCTTCAACAAGGCCCGTCGCGAAGGTTTGATGTCCATTGAGGCGGATGTGGAGGACCCGCACTCCAGTGAGCTGTTCAACTCCGCCCCCAAGGTGGCCGCCGACCACCATGTGGTGGAATTCATCTGTGACTATCTGCGCCTGATGATCTCCGGCGCCAGCAACCCCTATCAGCTGGAAGATCTGATGATTCTGGAGCTGGATCTGCATCACCATGAGGCGGCCCAGCCCGGCTACGCCATCGGTGAAGTGTCCCAGGCCCTGCCGGCCTTCGGTATCGTGGCGGCGGTACTGGGCATCATCATCACCATGAGCTATCTGGACGCCGGGCCGATGGAGATCGCCCACCACATGTCCGTGGCGCTGGTGGGGACTTTTCTCGGTATTCTCGTGGCCTACGGCATTGTCGGCCCCATCGGTCAGGACATCGTCAACCGGGCCAATGATGAGGGGCATTTCTACGGGGTGATCAAAACCTGCCTGATGGCCAACCTCAATGGCTACGCCCCGCAGGTGGCGGTGGAGTTCGGCCGCAAGTCCGTGCCCCATGTGGAGCGGCCTTCCTTCCAGGAACTGGACGAATACCTGCAGAGCATCAAGTAATCACAGGCGGTAGGCAGCGGTGAGCGACGAACAGTCCATAATCATAAAACGGGTCAACAAGTGCCCCCACGCTGCCCATGGCGGAGCGTGGAAGATCGCGTTCGCCGACTTCATGACCGCCGCCATGGCCTTCTTTCTCATGCTGTGGGTGCTGGGCGGCACCAATGACGAGGAGATGAAGGCCATCGCCGAATATTTCCGCAATCCGACGGTGATCGAGGCCTCGCCGGATGTGCTGGTGGAGAGCAAGTCACAGGGCCGCAAGACCAACACCATCATTGACGCCGGCGGCTTCAAGGACATGCCTACCGGAGAGAAGGAAAACGAGACCGGCGAAGGCAAGGGCAAGGAGCAGGAAGAGGCCGAGATGATGCAGCTCAAGGTGGCCATCGAGAAAAAGATTGCCGCCGATCCAGAGCTGAGCAAACTCAAGGACCAGCTCAAACTGGATGTGACGCCCAATGGCCTGCAGATCCAGATTCTCGACGACCGTAAGCGTCCCATGTTCGAGAGCGGGGTGGACGTGCCGCGTGAGTATGCCGCCAAGCTGATCCGTGAGGTGGGAGAGATTCTCGCCAACACCGATCGGCCCATCAGCATCGCCGGACACACGGACTCCTCACGCTACAGCAGCCAGGACTACACCAACTGGGAGCTGTCCGCCGACCGTGCCAACGCAGCCCGCCGTCTGCTGCTTCAGGGCGGGGTGCCGGAGAAGCGCATCGCCCAGGTGGTGGGGCTGGCGGACACCGTGCCGTTCGATAAACAAAACCCGTATAATCCTCGAAACCGGCGCATCAGCATCATCGTGCTGAGCAAGGACGCCGAGCGCCGTCTCAAGAGCCTGTCCGAGGCGCCGGGCGTCGAGGATCTGCGTCAGGAAATGAAACTGGGGGCGCCGCCGGCAGATGGCGGACACAACGCTCCCGCCCACCACTGAATGTCTGAAGTTCGATCAGGAGGCAAGCCATGGCTGAAGAGGAAAAGGAAGAGAAGAAGTCTGGCGGCGGCAATACGCTGCTGATCATTCTCATCGTGTTCATGTTCATTATCGTCCTCGCCCTGGGCGGACTGGTGGTCTGGCTGCTGCTGTCCAAGGACAAGGGCGGTGACGAAGGCAAGGACAAACCGGCCGTGACAGCCTCCGCCGAGCACGGAGAGGGCGGTGAAGACGGGGAGAACCCGCATGCCAAGCACTATTCGCCCAAATACAAGCAGTTCGAGCCGCCGCCGCCGGATGCCGCCCCCCAGTATTTCGAGATGAAGCCGTTCGTGGTCAATTTCCACGGCGACGGCAAGGCCAAGTTCCTGGCCGTCACGCTCAAGTTCATGACCTACTATCCGCAGCTGGTGGGCGAGCATGGCGAGCTGGAGCATCTGCGCCCCATTCTGCGTGACAAGATCACCATGCTGCTGCGCAAGCAGCACTACAACGAGCTGAACACCGACGAAGGGCCGGACAAGCTGCGCAAGGAGATTCTGGAAACCGCGCGGCAGGTCTTGGAACATCATGGCATCTATCCGGATCTGCTGGAGGATGTCTACTTCGAGCGCTTTGTGATGCAGTAAGCGTAACTTGCTGATATGGATGATATTCTCAGCCAGGACGAGGTCGACGCACTCCTTCGCGGCATGGACGAAGGGGATGTGGAGACCGAGAATGACCAGCCCGAGGACGGGCTGGGCATCAAGCCCTACGATTTCTCCAATCAGGAGCGGATCGTCCGGGGCCGCCTGCCTGCGCTGGATATCATCAACGAACGCTTTGCCCGCGGGTTTCAGCGTCAGTTCAACGAGCTGATCATGACCTCGCTGGAGGTGGCCGCCGGCGAGGTGCGCATCATCAAGATGATCGACTATCAGCGCAACCTGTTCTTTCCCACCAGCCTCAACCTCTACCGGCTCAACCCACTGAACACGGTTGCGCTGTTCACCCTGGATTCCAAGCTGATCTTCACCGCCGTGGACATCTACTTCGGCGGCACGGGGCTGCTGCCCTTCAAGATCGAAGGGCGGGAATACAGCCCGGTGGAGACCAGCATGATCCGCAGCATTCTCGACATCATCATCGACAACATGCACAAGGCATGGGCGCCGGTGATGGACCTCGAGATCGACTACATGCACTCGGAGATGAACCCCAAATTCGCCTCCATCACCGATCCGACCGACATGGTGGTCATCAGCCCGCTGCATGTGCGTTTCGAAGGGGTCGAGGGGCGTGTGGATATCGTCATCCCCTATGCGGCGCTGGAGCCCATCCGCGACAAGCTGGAGGAGGGCCTGCAGAACCTGCAGGGCGACAGCGACAACCGCTGGGCGCGCACCATGCGCGACGAGATCAAGAACATACAGATTCAGCTCAGCTCCACTCTGGCCGAGCTGACCATGGAAGTGGAAGATCTGCTCAGGCTCAAGGAGGGCGACATCATTCCGCTCGACATGCCCGAACAGGTCACCCTGCTGGCCGAGGACATCCCCATCGCCCGCGGCGAGCTGGGCGTGAGCGAGCGCAACAAGAAGGCCATCAAGATCGAGCAGATCATCCACCATCCGGCCTACAAGGAGCCGCCGATCAATCCGGAGAGAGGACTGGACGATGAGTGACGAAAACAACACCCCCGAAGACGACAACGTGGACTGGGGCGACGCGCTGGCCGAACAGCAGGCCGCCGAGGGGGGCGCTGGCGAGGAAGAGCAGGATCCCTGGGCGGCGGCCCTGTCCGAGCAGGCGGAAGCCACCGAACACGAGGACATCTCCACCGAGGACGCCGCCGGGCTGTTCGCCCACCTGCGCGGCGAGGACGGCAGCGAGAAACTGGACCTTGATGTGTTGCTGGACATTCCGGTCACCGTCTCGCTGGAGATCGGCCGCACCAAGGCCACCATCCGCAATCTGCTCTCCTACACCCAGGGTTCAGTGGTGGAGCTGGACCGTCTGGCTGGCGAGCCGCTGGACGTGCTGGTCAACGGCACGCTCATCGCCCACGGCGAGGTGGTGGTCATCAACGACAAGTTCGGCGTGCGCCTGACGGACGTCATCAGCCCGCAGGAACGCATCAAAAAGCTCAAATGAGCCGTTTTCCCGCCTTTTTTACGGCATTTTCAGGCACGTTCCGGCGTGGCCTGCACCGCATCCTGCAAAAATGGGGGAGACCCCGTCTTTCGGGCATGCTGATGCTGTTTCCCGCGCTGGCACAGGCGCAGGAGGAGGTGGGCGCCCGTGCCTTTCATGCTGCCGACTATCTGGGGCAGGTGGTCTTTTCCCTGCTGCTGGTCATCGCCCTCATTCTGGTGGCGGCATGGTTGCTGCGGCGCTTCACCCAGCTGCCGGGGGCGCAGGGGCAGGCGGTGCGGGTACTCTCGGCCGTCGCCGTCGGTCGGCAGGAGAAAATCCTGCTGCTGGAGGTGGGTGGCGAGCAGATTCTCGTCGGCGTGACACCCAGCCGCATTTCCACCCTGCATGTGCTTGCGGAGCCGCTTGCCGTGCCAGATAATGCGGAGAAGAATTCCACAGGCTTTCCGAAATGGTTGCAGCATGCGGTTGAACAGTACGGGCGTGAACGACCGGACACCCCGAAAGAGAACTGATTCCTTTTTCCGGCTGGCATGGCTGCTGCCGCTGGCCGGCTGGCTGCTGCTGCCTGTGGCCGCTCATGCCGCAGCCGGTGTGCCGGCCTTCACCGTCACCGTGGACGAGCAGGGCAATCAGGACTACACCCTGACCATTCAGATCCTGCTGCTGATGACGGGCCTGACGCTGCTGCCGGCCGCGCTCATCGCCATGACCTCCTTCATGCGCATCATCATCGTGCTGGCGCTGCTCAGGCAGGCGCTGGGCACCATGAACACGCCCTCCAATCAGGTGCTCATCGGTCTGGCGCTGTTTCTGACCCTGTTCATCATGAGTCCGGTGCTGGACCGCATCTACAACGAGGCGCTGCAGCCCTACATGAACGAGCAGATCACCTTCAGACAGGCGGTGGAGACGGCAGCCAAGCCGCTGCACACCTTTATGATCCAGCAGACGCGCCAGGAGGATCTGGCCCTGTTCGCCGACATGGCCGATGAGAAGCTGGAATCACCGGAAACCGTTCCTTTCAAGGTGCTTATTCCCGCCTTCATGACCTCGGAACTGAAGACGGCCTTTCAGATCGGCTTTCTCATCTTCGTGCCGTTTCTCATCATCGATCTAGTCATCGCCAGCCTGCTGATGTCCATGGGCATGATGATGCTCTCGCCCATGATCATCTCCCTGCCGTTCAAGCTGATGCTGTTCGTGCTTGTGGACGGCTGGGTGCTGGTGATGGGCACGCTGGTCAACAGCTTTGTGGTGGCGGGCAGCGGAGGATAGTGAGTCATGGAGCAGACGGCGGTTCTGGAACTGGGCCAGAAGATGATGGAGGTGATCGTGATGCTCTCCGCCCCGCTACTGCTGCCGGCACTGATCGTGGGCCTGCTGGTGGGCATGTTCCAGGCCGCCACACAGATCAATGAAATGACGCTCAGTTTCATTCCGAAGCTGGCAGTGGTGGCCGTGGCCGTGGTGGTGTTCGGGCCGTGGATGCTGGATGTGTGGCTCAGCTTTACCCGCGAGCTGTGGCAGAACATTCCGGTGCTGATCGGGTTGGCGAACTGAGTGGTCTTCAGCTATCAGGAATTCCTGCAGTATCTCGGTCTCTACTTCTGGCCGTTCGTGCGCCTCGGTGCGGCCATGG
>NZ_WFYD01000029.1 GCF_015490265.1 Sulfurivirga sp.
GAGTAGAGCCCCAGCCCCAGGGTCAGCACGCCCAGCGCCAGCTGCGAGATGCGGTCGGGAATGGAGAGGATCACCAGCGCGCCGGTGATGACCCCCGGCACACCGCAGGCGAGGATGAAGGCGGCGAAACGCCAGTCATATTCGGATGACTGCAAATGCCGCGCCGTCGCCCCCAGTCCCAGAAAGACGCTGGCCACCTTGTGGGTGGCCAGCGCAATGGCAAAGGGCAGGCCGAGAAACAGCAGTGCCGGCAGTTGCAGCAACCCCGCCCCACCGCCGGCCAGCGCCGAGAAGAAGTTGGCCGCCAGCGAGACGACAAACAGCAGCAGCTGCCCGCCCCAGCCTTCCATGGATCAGAAGTGCCTCAGTAGCGCGCAGCGGGCAAAAAGGCGCATGGCCACATCCACCGAAGCCACCCCGTTGCGCCGACCGCAAGCGGTGGTGGTGAGCAGCCGGTTGCGGGTGAAATAGGTGCCGGTCACCGTCTGGGCGTGCGGGCTGCCCATCAGGTCGAGGTGGTAGGCCTGCTCGCCGCCGTCCCAGCGTGCAAAGAGCGTGCCTTCCTCGCCCAGATCGGAACGTACCTCACAGATACGCCGGCCATCGGCCTCGCGACAGCGGTAGAGGCTGACCGAGGCGGGACGACCCGCGGCGCGGCGCTGTTCACCTTCCACCAGCCACTGCCAGTCCTCTTTCGCACGGCCCACCACCTGTTTCACCCGCGCCGGGATTTCCTTGAGCATACGGTAGGTCGCTTCGCGGGTGGTAGTGTCCTTGCCGCCGCCCAGAAAGCCGGGTCTCCGGGCATAGGCCCACACCTTGCCGCTGCGGTCTTCAACGCGGCGATCATGGATGACCAGATCCGTGCCGATGACCAGCTCGCCACCATGGGAGAGCCCCTCCTCACAATAGAGGGTGACCTCACCTTCCGGCCAGCCATTCTTCTTACCGCCCCACCATTCCACTTCCTCACAGCGCCGCCCCATGATCCGTTCACCCAGCGCCTTGAGCTGCTGTTCCCGGTTCTGATCAGCCACCACCTCTTCAAGATGGCGCTTCATGCGAGGAGCATATTTCTTCACTTCTTCATAGCGGTTCCGCCGTCCCTTGACCAGCAGATTAGGACGCCGGATATCGGGAAGCAAGGCAATCACGCGATTCATCTCCTGCAGATCTGCCGCGCGATCCTCACCCGGTCGGAAAGTGATAGCCTCGTCATACATGGCCCACAGCTTCTGCGCCAGCTGATTGTCCCGCAGCACCTGCTGCAGCACCGGTCGCTTCTTCCACCGTTCGATCAGCGCCTGCTGATGGTCGGTATCCCGGCTGTGGAGGAAGTCGGCCAGATCCCTGAGGAAAGCGATATGGCCCTGATGCTTCCAGTGAGGAAAGAAGCGGACATAGTAGGCGGGGCAATGGATATCCTTCGCCGCGTCGGCTGGGGTGCAGTCCCTGCGCAGCTGCTCGCCAAAGTAGATGAGATAGGTCAGCACCTTGTGCTCGAAGGAATGGGGCAGCTTTTCCCGAGGGGCCTTCTCCAGTGCCCGTGCCAGACCGGCCAGAGAACGAACCTTCCCTAGATCCGGTAGGAAGGCAGACGGCAGCGTTTCCGTAGCCACCGCGGCAATGCCCGCCTGCCCTGTTGCGGAGGATCTGGCAACCTGCGCACGGGCCGGAGCGTGTCGTGACGACGGGGCAGCCTTGCGGGAAACCCGACTGCGGGTGGCAGCAGCCGGTTTTTCAGCAACAGTCGTCGGCCTTGCTGCCCCATGGGCCGCAGGCGGACGCCGGGATTCCTGCGGTGCTGTCTCCGCAAGCGGCTGAGCCGGCACCTTCTCCGGCTCGCCCGCCAGCATCAGCTGGCCCGGCAGGGCTTCTGCGATGTTCTGCGGCGTATCCTGAATGTAGACCCCATGTCCCTTCAGCTGCGAGCGGGTGAAAGTCTTCGGATACCAGAGGAGTATGAACGCAGGGGTTCCCCGCGTGTTATAGAGTACCTCGACCCGCTGATCACCGTCGCGCCGCCGTGAATGCTGTTGCGGGAGCAGGTGTGCCTCGGCCTCTGGAACGGTCACGAAGCGGGGCGATGCATCGCGCAGACAGAGGCCGGCCACCACGCCGCGCCTGTCATCCCGCAGCAGGGCCAGCAGGGCGGGGCAGTCCGCGCTGCGGCGCAGCTGGGGCAGAATGAAACGCTGCCACTGCCCTTCGGGCAACTTTCCGTCGTAACGGAATTCGATGATGTGCGGCCCTGTCTTTTCAGCCGGGGCGCCCTCCTCATCGTCCAGCAGATCGAAACCCCAGGCGGGGGCTGTCATCATCCCCGCCAGCAGCCACGGCAGGCAGCGCAACAGGCACTTCATCGCTTTATCCCGTGATCAGCGTGCCCACACCCTGATCAGTGAAGACTTCCAGCATGACGGCGTGCTCGACGCGGCCGTCGATGATGTGGGCGGCGTTGACGCCGTTGCTCACCGCATCCAGCGCGCACTGGATCTTGGGCAGCATGCCGCCGTAGATGGTGCCGTCCTCGATCAGGCGATTGACGGTGTCGGCATCCAGCCCGGTGAGCAGATTGCCCTCATTGTCCAGCAGCCCCGGCGTGTTGGTCAGCAGCATCAGCTTTTCCGCCTGCAGCGCCTCGGCGATCTTGCCCGCCACCAGATCGGCGTTGATGTTGTAGCTGGCCCCGTCCTCGCCCACGCCCACCGGCGCGATGACGGGGATGAAGTCGTCCTCCACCAGCATGTCCAGCACCCGGGTGTTGACCCGGCCCACTTCACCCACATGGCCGAGATCGATGATCTCCGGCGCATCCAGCTCCGGGCGCATGCGCTTGAGTTTCAAGGGCTTTGCACAGATGAGGTTGCCGTCCTTGCCGGTGAGCCCCACGGCATTGCCGCCGTTCTGGTGGATGAGGTTGACGATCTCCTTGTTCACCAGACCGCCGAGGACCATCTCCACCACATCCATGGTCTCCTCGTCGGTCACCCGCATGCCGTCGATGAATTTGGACTCCTTGCCGATACGCTCCAGCAGCTGGCCGATCTGCGGCCCACCACCATGCACCACCACCGGGTTCATGCCCACCAGCTTCATCAGCACGATGTCACGGGCGAAGCTGTGCTTCAGCTTCTCATCGATCATGGCATTGCCGCCATACTTGACCACGATGGTCTTGCCGGCGAAACGCTGAATGTAGGGCAGCGCCTCGGAGAGCACCGAGGCGATCTGATGGGCTTTCTGCTTACTGATGTTCATATCCTGTATCCGCATGGTTCGTTTCCTGAGTGTCTCCCGCCAGAAAATTCATATCAGGCAACCATCCGACATACCAGCGCCTGCTCCAGTTCCCGGGCATTTTCCCGCAGGCGCTGCCGGTTGATGGCATAGCCTTTGAGCAGATAGTCCCGCAGCCACTGTGTGGCCCAGATGCGGAATCGGGTGCCCTGCAGACTCTTGACGCGATAACCGACAGAAATAATGACATCCAGATTGTAATACTCGACTTGATAAGTTTTTCCATCCGCAGCAGTTGTCGCAAATTTTGCGACAACTGCCTCCCGTTCCAGCTCGCCCTCCCGGAACACATTGGCAATGTGCTTGCCAATGGTCTTCACATCACGCCCGAACAGCTGTGCCATCTGCTGCCGGTTGAGCCAGACGGTCTCAGACGCCAGCCGCACCTGGATCTGCCGCCGGTCATCTTCGTAGATGAGGATGTCGCTCATTCTCAGAATGGCACGTCAATCGGCGGGTCCTGCGCCAGAATCCATTCAATAAAGCGGTTCTGGATGCGTTCCAGCGCTTCGGGGGTTTCGCCCTCAAAGCGCAGCACCAGCACCGGCGTGGTGTTGGAGGGACGCACCAGTCCCCAGCCATCGTCGAAATCCACCCGGATGCCGTCCAGATCGAACACCATGCCATCCGGAAAGTCCGCCGTGGCCCTGAGCTTTTCCATGAAGTCGAAATGCTCGCCGAAGCGCTCGAACTTCAGCTCCATTTCCGGCGTGTTGTACGCATCGGGCAGGCGGGCGAACACTTCTGATGCGGGCGCATCCTGCCCGGCGATGATCTCGCACATGCGCGCGGCGGTATAGATGCCGTCATCAAAGCCATACCAGCGCTCGCCGAAGAAAATGTGGCCGGACATCTCGCCCGCCAGCGCCGCGCCGGTCTCCTTCATCTTCTTCTTGATAAAGCTGTGGCCGGTGCGCCACATCAGCGGCTGGCCGCCACAGCGCTCGATCTCCCGCCCCAGCAGGCTGGTGCATTTGACGTCATAGATGATGGTCGCCCCCGGCTGGCGGCTCAGTACATCACAGGCATAGAGCATCATCTGCCGGTCGGCATAGAGCAGGTTGCCCTGCTCGTCCACCACGCCGCAGCGGTCGCCATCCCCGTCGAAGGCCAGCCCCAGATCGGCGCCGGTCTCCTTCACCCGGGCGATGAGGTCCTCAAGGTTCTTCGGCTTGGCCGGGTCGGGATGGTGATTGGGGAAGGTGCCGTCCACCTCACAGTAGAGTTCGTCCACCTCGCAGCCGACGGCCCGCAGCACTTCCGGCGCATAGGCGCCGGCCACCCCATTGCCCGCGTCCACCACCACTTTCAGGGGGCGTTTGAGCCGAATCTTGCCGGCAATGTCATCCCGGTAGGCGGCGGCGATGTCACGGGTTTCATAGCTGCCCTCGCCCGTGGCGAAGTCCTCCGCCTCGATGCGGCGACGCAGGGCCTGAATCGCCTCACCGGAGAGGGTCTCGCCCGCCACCATCATCTTGATGCCGTTGTACTCCGGCGGGTTGTGGGAACCGGTAATGGCCGCGCAGCTGGACACCCCCGGCGTGTTGGCCGCCGCCCAGTAGACCATCGGCGTGGTCACGCAGCCCAGATCGATCACGTTCACCCCCGCTGCACGCACGCCCCGGGTCAGCGCCCCGGCCAGTTCCGGGCCGGACAGACGCCCATCCCGCCCCACAATCAGGGTATCCTCGCCCGCCGCGCGCACTTCGGTGGCCAGCGCCCGACCGACCAGCTCCACCGTCTCCGGCGTCAGCCCCTCGCCCACAATGCCGCGAATGTCATAGGCGCGGAAAATGCCCGCATCCACCTGTGCCATGCGTTTTCTCCTATCTTGTTCCAGTGGAACCAAAGCCGCCCTCACCCCGGGCGCTGCTGTCGGAAAACTCCTCCACCTGCACCAGCTGCGGATGCAGTACCGGCATGACCAGATACTGGGCGATGCGCTCGCCCACCTCGATGGTGTAGGGACGGTCGGTGCGGTTCCACAGCGGCACCTTGATCTCGCCCTGATAGTCCGAGTCGATCACGCCCACCAGATTGCCCAGCACGATGCCGTGCTTATAGCCCAGCCCGGAGCGGGGCACCACGATGCCCACATAGCCCGGATCCCGCAGCCAGATGGCGATGCCGGTGCCGATCAGTTCCGTCTGCCCCGGATGCAGGGTGAGCGGCTGCTCGATGCAGGCGCGCAGATCCATGCCCGCCGCGCCCTCGGTGGCGTAGTGCGGCAGGGGAATCTCCTTCCCCAGCCGCGGATCGATGATTCTGTATTCAACCGTCGGTGTCATGTTCGCTCCACTGTGCAATGGTCTCGATCAACTGTTTCGCCAGAATGTCCTTGGGCTGGCGCTCAAAGTGCCGCTCGCGTCCATTCCGATGCAACAGCCACACGGCATTGTCCGGCTGGCCGAAGGCCCTGTCCTCGCCCACCTCGTTGGCAATCAGCATGTCCGCACCCTTGGCTGCCAGCTTCTCCCGTGCATGCTCCACCACCCGCTCCGTCTCGGCAGCAAAGCCGATCACCAGCCCCGGACGGTCGGGCCGCGCCGCCACCCGGGCGAGAATGTCCGGATTGCGCACCAGCTCCAGCGTCATGCTGTCCTGACCCTGCTGTTTCTTTAATTTCTGATCAGACGGATGCGCCACCCGCCAGTCGGCCACGGCCGCCGCGGAGATGAAGACATCCGCGCCGGCCACCGCCTGCTGCACCGCCGCATCCATCTCTTCTGCCGTGCGCACATCGATGCGGTGCACGCCGGCAGGCGTGGGCAGGCTGACCGGCCCGGCCACCAGCGTCACCTCGGCCCCGGCATTCCGCAACGCCTCGGCCAGGGCAAAGCCCATGCGCCCGGAGCTGCGGTTAGCGATGAAGCGCACCGGATCAATGGGTTCCTCGGTGGGGCCGGCGGTCACCACCACCCGTTTGCCGCGCCAGAAGACGGGGTCTCCCCCATTTTTACAGGCTGCCGGTTCACCCGCCCCGGCCGCGCCCTGATTTTTGCCGGGAAACAGGCCGTTTTCGCCCCACAGGGCGGAAAAAATGCCCTCCGGTTCCATCATGCGCCCCTCGCCCACCTCGCCACAGGCCTGCTCGCCGCTTTCAGGCGGCAGAATGCGCACGCCGCGCGCCCGCAGCACGTCGATGTTTTCCTGCGTGGCCGGGTTGACCCACATGAGGCGGTTCATGGCCGGCGCCAGCACGATGGGCGCCTCGGTGGCCAGACACAGGGTGGCGAGCAGATCATCGGCCATGCCCGCGCGCAGCCGGGCGATGAAGTCGGCGGATGCCGGCGCCACCACCACCGCCTCGGCCCAGCGGGCCAGCTCGATGTGCCCCATGGCGTCTTCCTGTTCGGGGTCGAACAGGCTGTCGCGCACCGGTCGACCGGACAGCGCCTGCAATGTCAGCGGCGTGACGAACTGCCGCGCGGCGCGGGTGAGCACCACCTGCACCTCATGTCCCGCCTGCCTGAGCAGGCGCAGCAGCAGAATGCTCTTGTAGGCGGCGATGCCGCCGGTGATGCCGAGAATGACGCGCATGGCCCATCCGTTCGCGTTAAGATGCGCTCATTTTAAGACGCACGCAGGCGGAAATCGGTGAAATTCAAGCGCGAAGATCTCTTCTGGGCCCTGCTGACGCTGGTGCTGTTCGTGGCCGGCTACATCTTTCTGCGTCTGGCCTATCACGTGGCCGACCAGCTGCCGTTCAGTCAGGAGTGGGTGCTGATCGTCCTCGGCACGCTGGTGACCATCACGCTGACCGCCCTGCTGCTCAACCGCCAGACGGAAACGGAACTGAAGAAGGAAGAGCGAGCCAAGTTCCTCGAACTGAAGACGCGCATCTATTTCGAGCTGCTGGATCACATTCAGGAGGTGGTCATTCAGGGGCGCACCGACGAGACCGAGGCCAAGCGCATGCGCATGCTTTCCCACAAGCTGGCCATCGTGGCCAGCCCGGAGGTGCTGCAGCAGTATCAGCGTTTTCTCACCGTCTATCACCACAACCTGCGCAACCGCGAGCTGGACGCGGGCGAGACCGAGCAGATCATGGACGAACTGGCCCGGCTGACCCTGCGCATCCGCACCGACATTCTCGGCGAGGCCGCCGGCGACGACACCCTCGGCCGCGAGGAGACCGATCGCATCATTCTGGCCACCAACGACATCTACGACGAGCAGGACATGCACTGAGCGCTACTCCTGCAGCATGAAGGTCTCGTACTCCAGCCGGTCCAGCTTGGTGGACAGCACCCACAGGCCCACCACCACCGTCAGCGCCATGGCGATGGTGAAGCCATAGCCCAGCCAGGCCGGCCCCAGGTGGATGGTCAGCCAGGTGAACGCGGCGTTGGCCACCAGAAACAGTCCGCTCAGCCCCACGGCGATGTTGCGGTAGTCCAGATAGAAGGCCACGTTGAGAATGGCCAGCAGCAGCACCTGCAGCCCCACCCCCACGATGTCGATGTAGAACAGGCGCAGATACAGCGGCGAGATGCCCACCAGATCAAGGATCTCCGGCCCCCACAGCAGCAGAATGACGATGGTCAGCCCCTGCACCTTGAAGATCTCGTAGATGCCCTGCCGGGCGGTATAGACCATCTGGTCCTTGAAGAAATAGATGTGCTCCAGCGTCTCCCCCTCGCGCACCGCGTTGTAGAAGCGGTCGTAGTGCTCGGCGAAATCCGTCTCCATGCGCACCAGAAACACCGCCATGCCCGGAATGATGGACAGATAGGCCAGAAAGATGGGCAGGTCATAAATGGGCGAGGCGCGCAGTGGCCCGATGATCTGCTGCGACAGCTCCGGTGTGAACCAGACGATGAACTTGTCCACCCACACGGCCAGATTGAAGAAGAAGCCCGCGAACGCCAGCGAGATGAAGATCTTGCGCCGGTCGGTGAAGTCGAAATCCACGAACTTGCGCCCCGGATAGGCGCGGATGATCATGAACAGGAAGCTGAAGAACAGCACCCCGTGGCCGATGAGCACCCCGCCCAGCAGCCCCACCAGTCCGAAGGGGCGCAGCGCCAGCGCGCTGACCACCGCCAGCGAGTAGCCCACCAGGAACACCAGCAGAATCTGCCGGTACTGCTTCATGCTGGAGAGGAAGATCACCACCATCCACATGCCGCACAGCAGCACGAAGTTGGCCAGCATCATCAGCTCGTAGAGCAGCGTCTCGTGGAAGAAGAAATAGAGCGCCGCGCCGCCCAGCACGCCGGCGGCCACAATGGTCACCCACAGCACCCCCAGCAGGTTGGGCAGAATGATGCGGTCCCTGTTCTCGAACAGCCGGTCGGCCACATAGCGGGTGAACAGCAGCTGCAGCAGCCCGGTGAGAATGAGACTCGCGGCCATCAGCCAGGTCACCGACACCAGAAACTGCACGATGAGCGTGGAGGGATAGACATGCCCCAGACTCAGCACGCCGATGAGCATCACGCCGATGACCGACAGCACCCACGGCCCGGAGCCGATGATGCCCGCGTAGGTGTAGGCCTGCAGAATCGACAGCAGCGTCTCCTTCTGCAGGATGCGGCGGATCTCGAACCCTATGCCTGCCATGGCGAACGCTCCAGCGCCTCGTCATAGACGCCCCGGTAGGCGTCATACATCTGGTCCAGCCGGTAGTAGCGGCGCACCCGTTCCAGCCCGGCCCGCTGCGCCGCCTGCCAGGCCGCCTCATCCTCCAGCAGTGACAGAATGCCCTGCGCCGTGGCCTCCGGATCGGCGATGGGCACGATGCGCCCGCCGGCGCCCAGCGCCCGGTCTTCCTCGTCCCGGCCCTCCACCAGCTCGCGGCAGGATCCCACATCGGTGGCCACACACGGCAGCCCGGCGGCGTAGCCTTCCAGAATCACCAGCGGCTGAGATTCACTGATGGACGTGAGCACGATCAGCCCCAGCTGCGGAAAGATCTCATCCACCCGGCGGAAACCGAGGAACTTCACCCGATCCTCCAGATCCAGACTGCGCACCAGCGCCCGGCACTCCGCCACGTAGAGGGGATCCTCCTCTTCCGGCCCGACGATCCAGCCTTCCGCCTCCGGCATGGTGTCGCACACCGCCCGCATGGCACGGATGAAGGTCTTGATGTCCTTGATGGGCACCACCCGCCCCACCAGCCCCACCACCGGCGGCACGCCCTCCGGGCGCGCTTCCAGCACCGGGCGGAAGCGTTCGATGTCGATGCCGTTGGGAATGATGCGACACTTCTCCGGCGGCGCGCCGTCCTTGATCTGGCGCAGCTGATTGGGCCGGTGCAGCGAGATGATCGGATCCGCCTGCTGGTAGGCCAGCCGCCCCAGCACCTCGAAAAAGCGGATCCACAGCTGGCGGATGTAGCCCGCCTCATGCTCGATGTCCGCCCCCAGCGCGTCCATCTGGTCCCGGATCCACTGGGCCTGCACCAGATCGATCTTGCGCTCCTTGGTGTAGATGCCGTGTTCGGTGAGCACGAACGGCAGCCCGCGCCGCGCGGCCAGCATGGCGCCCAAGAGCCCCGCGTAGCCGGTGGAAACCGCGTGCAGCGCCCGCACCGGCGGCAGGTCCCGGGCGATCTCGGCCAGCAGAAACAGCGGCGCGTGCATGATGCGCACCGTCCAGAAATAGTCGATGAAGGACGGGTCGGTGCAGAAGCGCTCGTAATGGTCGGTGATCATCGCCCACGCCTCTTCGCCGTAGAGGAAATCCTCCCGGGTGATGCCCGCGTCCGTGCCCAGCTTGCCGAGCGTTTCGGCCATCACCTCGGGCTGCACCGGCCTGCGGGCACGGAAATCCCCATGCATGGCGCGCATGGCCTCGAACTGAGCCTGCTTGCCCGAACGGGCGTCCGGCTCCCCATGGATGGAGGCGTGCATGATGTAGTGGGTCTCCAGATGCACCACATTCTCCGGCAGCTCATACTGGATGCCCTCGTAGTGCTCCGGCAGACCACCCAGAAAGACGATGGCGAAGGTGTATTCCGGCAGGCCGGTGACGATCTGGTGCACCCATGAGGACACCCCGCCACGCACATAGGGGTAGGTGCCCTCCAGCAGCAGGGCGATGTCGGCAATCGGCCGGTCGTCTCTGCGTCCCTCGCCGCGCTGCCCGCTCATGTTCCTGCCTCCGTCCACCAGCGCACCACCGGCAGCAGGGTCGGATGAGGACGGCCCACCCGCGCCCGATATCGGTGCAGCGCTTCGGCCACCCGGTCGAACTGCCGCTGCAGAAAGGCCGCCTCCGCCACATAGGGCAACAGCTGCTCCTCCGGCATGCCGGCGTCCATGGCCGCCTCGAACAGCCGGGCGGCTTCATCCGGCCGGTTCTGCGCCAGCCGCACCCGTCCCAGCAGACGCAGCGCCTGCGCGTCCCGCCGTGCCTCAAGCACCGTCTCCAGCGCCCGCTCGCACTGCTGCAGGTAGTAGCGGCGCAGCCCGCCGGTGGCAATGCCGAGAAAGATCAGCTCCCAGTAGTCCTGCGCCAGCAGCAACAGCAGGCGGGGCCGTTCGGCCGCAGGCGCCTTCTCCAGCGCCTCCTGCCGCTCCATGATGCGTCCGTTGATCTCCGCCTCCTTCTCCTCCAGCATGGCGTAGGCCAGCAGACGCACATCATCCTCAGGATCCCGCAACGCCTCCTTGAGCAGCTGCATGCGCTGACGCTCCGGCATCATGCGGGTGGCGATCAGCGCCTTCATGCGCTTTTCCACATCACCGGCCTCCCGCAGCACCTGCACCAGTCCGCCCTGGCTGTAGAGCGGCTGAGCCGAGACGGACACCGGCCGGTAGGGCAGTTCCGGAATCTCCACCACTTCGAACGGCTGCCGGCCCCGCCTGCGGGTCAGGTAGATGGCGGGCAGAATCGCCGCCAGCGCTCCGAGGGAGCCGATCAGCGGAATGGCAAACTGCAGCGTGGTCAGAAACGCCAGCGTGCGAAAGCGCTGCGCCTGATAGCGCAGCGGCAGGAAGCGGTAGATGAACAGCGAGATCAGCAGCGCCGAGAGCAGATGCAGCAGCGAATAGGCGGCAAACTGCATCTCGGGGGTTGTCAGAACGAACAGCGCCCACAGGGCCGTGCCTTCCGCCAGCAGCCCCAGAATCAGCAGGATCACCGCGCAGACCATGCCACCTCCATACCCTGTGCGCGCAGGAAATCCCGCAGCGCCTTCTCATCGACAATCTCATGGGTGGCCAGGGTCACCGGCAGCCGGTCCAGCTCGGCACCGGTCAGTTTGCGCACCTCATCCCGCAGCCGCTGCAGATAGCCGTTGAGTCCCAGCGCGTCCGTCAGCGGCAGCAGCACCAGCACTTTCAGCGATGCGCCTTCCTGCGTCAGCACCAGATCCAGCCCCCGGCGCATGCGGGTGACCAGCTCGGCGAGACGCCGGCCCGTGTCATCATCCGGCAGGCTCAGCACCACCAGCGATGAGGCCACCCGGTGCTCGACCGCATCCACCGCCGCCCGCTGCAGCTGCACCCAGAAAACCGCCTGCTCCTCATCCTCCGCCTGGGGCACCCGTTCCCGCAGCAGGATCATGTCCGCCGTGCGCCCGGCCAGCACCGCCAGCAGGCGCAGCACCCGCTCCTCGAAGGCGAAGAACGGCATGGCCGCCACCGCCACCAAGCCGTGCACCCGTCCCTCGAAATCCACCAGCGGGATGGCGGCCAGATAGCGGCTGCCGGCGGCGTCCTGTTCGTCCGGTCGCACCGTCACCATCTGCCGGCGCGACACAGCCGCCCGCACCAGCGGGTCGTCCCCTTCCACACTATCCATCCGACCCAGCCGCGCCAGCGGCCGCGCTGCCACCTGATCGCCCTCCATGCCCGCCAGCGCCGCCTGCTGCAGGCTGCCGTGCTGGGCCATCAGGTTGAGCACCCGCTGCGCCGCCGTCTCATCCAGCACCTGTCCCAGACGGTCAGGGGCCAGCTCCCGATAGAGGGCACGCAGGGCGCCACGCAGGCTCACCGTGCTGCCGGCCAGCTGGATCTCGATCTGATCATGGGAGACCCGCAGCAGATGGTAGCTGCGGGTGAACGCCTCAAGCCGCTCGATCAGGTAGCGGTTCTCCCGTCGCAGTACATGCAGGTGGCGCTGCCAGTAGTCGCTGAACTCGCCGGTCAGCATGGTCATGGTCATCAGCCCCACCATGAAGCCGTAGGGCAGCGGATGGCCGCGCAGAAAGCCCTCGTACCACACCAGCGCGATGACGACCGCCGAGGCTGAGATGAAACCGGCGTAGAAGCCGTAGCGCAGCGCCACCAGCAGGGAGGCGGCCATCACCCAGGGAAAGGATCCATGGGCAAAGAAAGGATCCTGCGGGCTGATCAGAAAGCCGAGGGCGATGCCCACGGCGGTGACCAGCGCTACTTCCCCCCAGCGCACCCAGGCCGGCAGTTGCCGCTGCCGGCCGCTGAGCATGGCGTTTTCCCACAGCGCCTTCATGGAATCATTTCTTCAGCGGCAGGTCGCCGAGCAGCCTGTCCAGCAGCTTCTGCGCCGTCATGGCCACCCCTTCCCGGCCCCAGCCGGCACGGGCGCCACTGGCGCTCCACACCACCTGCCCGCTTCTGAGATCCACCACCCGCAGGGTGACGCCCACCGCAGGCTCTCCATCCAGCCCCGCCTTGTAGCGCCACTCGTTCAGACTGCCGGTGACACCGTAGCGGAAGCCCTGTTTTTTCGCCCAGGCCAGCGCCTTCTGATAGCGCGCCCGATCATCCACCAGCAACAGCGGATCCTTGCGTGCCTCACGGGGATAGTCCGCCAGCTGCACACCACTTGAACGCAGCAGCACGGACACGATACGCTCGATGCGCTCAGCCCCCTGCGGTGCCTGCGCCAGATTCTCGAACGGCAGCAGCGTCCAGCGGGCCGACGTCTCCAGCGCCGTCCGCTCCGGTGTGGTCTTCACCACGCTGCAGCCGGTGAGGACAAACACCAGCAGCACCCCCAGCCATGCCCTGCTCCATCTCATCGCTCATCTCCCCATGTAACGGTTATAGGAAAGCTTCACCTCAAAACTCGGCCCGCCGGCCACCGTATCGGTGCCGAAGCTGGCGGTCAGCCCCAGCTCGTCATCGCCCTCGATCCGCCAGCCCAGCCCGGCCTCGATGCCATAGTCCACCACCTGCCGCGTCCACACATAGCCCAGATTCACCCCCAGCTTCCAGCGGGGTGAGGGCACCTCGTGGGCGATGCGGTGCACCTGTCCGTGATACCACACGCTCGACACCCCGATGCGGCCATATTCCCGCGTCAGGATCGTGTCCGTCTGGGGCGGGGTGACGAACAGGTCGTTGAGCCGGCCATCGGCCAGCGGATCTCCGTCAAAGCGGTACCACTGCAGGTCGGCCCCCACCTCCCATGTGGGGTCATGGACAAACAGCGTGTGCGTCACGGTTGCCGTCACCCGTGGTCCCTGGCCCAGCCGCACGCCCCAGGCGCTGTCGATGCGGTGCCACTCCAAGGTGCCGCTGAGGCGGGTGCGGCTGTCCAGTCCGTAATCCACACTCATGCCCGCATGGCTGTCCAGTCCCCAGCTCCACAGCGCGTCGGAATAGTCCGCCCGCCGGTTGAAGGCTGCCGTCAGATGATACCCCAGCCCCGCATCCAGCTGGCGGAACCAGTCGATGCGCCCGCCCCAGCTGTCACGCAGCCTGCGGCTGACATGCAGGCCTTCCAGCTTCAGCTGCCAGTCCCGCCCCCAGCGACGCCAGCCCAGCCGGGCTTCCAGCTGATCGCCCAGCCCGGATCGCAGTGGCGCGCGGCCCACAAGATGCAGCGGCATCAGCTGCAACCGCATCGCATGCTCCGGATAGAGCCGCGCCAGTGTCACACCCCAGCCCCCCGCATCCAGCGCGTCCCGATGGCGCCACAGGCGGGTCAGGCGCACTCCGTTGTCCAGACCGCTGCGGATGGAGGCGGTCATGGCGCGAATCTGGGCGACCGTCTGTTCATCCTTGCGGGCGTCCAGCGCCGTCAGCCCTTCGGTCAGCGCCGCCGTGCGGCGTCCCAGCAGCTTCAGGGCAAAGACCCGGTCGGCCACCGGCAGCCGCTTGAAATGCCTCAACGCCCAGACCAGTGCGCCACCATCATTGTCATCCAGCGCCATAGAGAGCCGCATCCAGCCGGGCAACGCCACCCCGTGGGCCAGCGCTCGCTGCAGGTAGTAGTGCGCCCAGATGCGCCTGCCATCGGCCAGCGCCCATTCCAGCAGCAGTATCAACCGCCCCGCTTCATCCAGCTGCACGTGTGCCGTCCGGGTCAGGTTATCGGCCGGCCGCGCGCCGGCAAAAGCACGCGCCAGCCGCAGGGCGCGCTCGGCCACCAGTCCTTTCAGTTCACCCGCCAGCAGCCGGGGGCGCAGCTGACGCCATACATACGCCTGCAGACGGCGGGCGTAGGCGTGCCAGCCGGTCTTGTCGAGCGCCTCGGCCATGGCCATCAGCCAGTCGGTGTCCTGCCGATGCTGCGGCAGGCCAAGACGGAACCAGCGCAGGCTGTCGCGATAGTCCCCCAGCGCCAGATAGCCATAGGCCAGCAGCGGCTGCACATCCGGACGGCGATCAGCCGTGAGAGAGAAAAAGTCCAGATAGCCGCGCAGCCGGTCCCCATAGCGGTCCACATGGTCGATCAGCGTCCAGATGAGACCGGAACGGATGGTCGAGTCGTCCGGCGCCAGCACATGGGCCTGCTCCCAGGCCGCCACGGCCTGATCCACCTGACCGGAACGCAGCGCCAGCTGCGCCCTGAGCAACCACCAGCGAGCCGCCAGCGGGACGGATGCGGGCCTGTCGATGGCATCCAGCCAGCGCCTGGCCAGATCAAGCCGGCCGCCCTGCAGGGCCAGCGACACCGCCTGCAGGCCATATTCCACATTGTCCGTGCGCCGGAACAGCGCATGCAGCAGCCGCGCCGCCTCCACCACCCGGTGCTCAAGGATCAGACCCTGCGCCACCCGCGGCAGCTGATCCAGTATGGCCTTATCCACAGTTTCCCCCTGCAACAGCCGCCATGCGATCTCGCGGGCGTCATCAAACCGTTCCAGATAATTGGCCAGTTCCAGCCTGCGCCGCCAGTAGCGGGGATCCCTCGGCGTTTCGCTGGCGCGCAACAGCGCGGCATAGGCCAGCTCCGGCGCCCGCTGCAGCCACAGCAGGTTGGCCAGTTCCACCCGCAGCGCCGGCGTCAGCGCGCCACGGGCTTCCAGCCCCAGCAGCACGGCCGTGGCCTCAGGCAGGCGCTCCATGTCCACCAGCAATCGGTAGAGACGCCGCGCCAGCTTCCCGTTCCAGGGCTGGCGGCGATATTCGACCTCCAGCATGCGCCGTGCCTTGTCCGTCTCACCCAAAGCCAGATAGACGCCATAGAGCTGCGCGCGCTCTTCCTCGGTCAGAGGGCGTCGGCGCTGCAACTGCTCCAGCAGATTGCGCGCCGTCTCCAGCTGTCCCAGCCCGATGGCCAACCGCCATGCCCGACGCCAGTCCGCACTGCGACCGGTGCGCCGGGCGTAACGCAGCCACCAGCGCCAGCCCTCGCGCACCTGTCCGTTCCAGTCATGCACCTGAGCGATGCGCTTGATCTGAAAGGCGGTGAGACGATCCGGCGGTCCGAGATAGGGCACCAGTGCCAGTGCCGCCTTGAGCCGCCCCTGTCCCAGCACCACCTGAAAAAGCTGCCAGGCCAACTGTCGATCATGAGGCCGCAGCCGCAGCAGACGTCCCATCCAGCGCTGCTGCAGATCCAGCCGCCCGTTCTGCCGGGCCATGGCGATGGCCAGTCGCAGGGCAGCAGGGTCATCCGGCCAGTTCTTCACCATGCTTCGGGCCGCCTGCAGCGCCCGAGCCGGACGGGCAGCGGCCAGCCACAGCCGCACGCGTGCCCGGGCCCATGCGCGCCTCTCCCGGACGGGAGCCGCTCCCGCCATGCGCTCGAACACGGCCATGGCCTCATCAAAACGTCCCGCCATCCACAGATGAGCGAACAGGTGCGCGCGCCAGCGGGCCGCATCCTGTGGCGTGGCTGCGTGGCGCAACAGCCAGCGTTCCGCTCTGATGCGGGCCGACAGGCTCAGCCGTACCAGCAGCGGCGTGACAATGCGCCGCTTCTCCTCCACGGAGAGCGGGCCGGCCAGCAAATTGTTCAGAGCCTGCTCCAGCGCCTGCCGGAAGTGCCGTTGTGCCCCCGGCTGCCGGGCGGCATACATGCGTCCCAGCAGAATATTGAGGTAGAGCTCAGCCAGCCGGGGGCTTGCCAGCAGCCTTTTTTCCGGCCCCAGTGCATGCAATACCTGCAACGCTCGTGCGTCTTCACCGGCCAGATGCAGCTGGCGCGCCAGGTGATAGCGCACTTCGGCGTTATCGGGGTAGGAGTGCAGCAACAGGCGCAGATAGGCGATGGAGAGTGGGTCAGCCCGCTGCATCTGCTCCAGTGAAGTGAACACCACCTCCCGGGGAAACATCAGGTAGAGCACCAGCGCCACCACGCCGGTGAAGGCGAGCAGCCCGCCCGGGCGGATCAGATGTTCCCGTTCAGTGACCACAGGCAAGAGTCAGCGTCCTCTCAACATCCGGTGTGCGGGCAGGCAGGCGCACGGTCAGAACGGCACCGCTTCGCTGAACCTTCATACCCTGCTCGCTGCTGCGCACCCGGCAGCCCGCCGCATTTTTCCACCGAAACATGGGCACCAGACCGGCATGGAAACGTATCGTCCAACGCCTCTCGCCCGCATATCCGTTTACCCGGTCAATGACCGCGCTGCTCTCCTCCAGCCACGGGCCAGAAGGCGGCGCCTCCTCCTGAGAGAAGGTCATGACCCTTTCCGGCGCCAGATGCACATAGCGATCCTTACCATGCCGCTTCCAGCCCAGCACGCGCTCTCCCGTCAGCAACGGACGACCCGCGGACACTCTCAGCGTCCGCACCGGCCAGTGGCTGTAAAGGCGCAGGCGCCCATCCGGCAGGCGCACCCAGCGGGCGGTGTAGAACGCCTGTCCCCTCGCCGCATATTCACCGGCGAACATGGGCGTGATCGGCTGGCTGAGCGCCCAGTCATATACCTCCAGCAGCGCATTGAGCGACGCGGCCTTGCTGCCGGAATAGAAGTGGTAATAGATGTCGATGGGTTTCAGTCGGCGCGCGCCATCCAGCAGCCGGAAAGTGGTGATGACGTTGCGGTAGCCGTAGTAGGGCCCATGCCACAGGTTGGTATAGTTGTTTTCGTTGGTCTCCGGCGCATAGATCTGCACTCCGACCCGGGTGGGTCGGCCAACAGGCCACACCCGGCTGAGGCTGTTGGCATAGCGGGTCAGTTTGGTATCGCCGCCATTCATGTTGAGCAGGTCGCGCCACTCCACCCGTGCCAGCGCCTTCGGACCGGGCAGGCAGTCTCCGCTCCACAGCAGCACCCGCACCGGCTTGTCCTTCGGCGCCAGCCGCCGGTTGATGTAGTCCACCGACCCATCGATCTCACGACGCACCGAAGGCGTGTAGTGCTTCACTGGAAGATTCCAGCCATATTCATCGTTTTTGGGAATGGCAATGCCTTCGATATGCCGCCAGACGAATGGATGGCTGTAGGTATGGCTGGCCGGCTCCACATTTTTCAGCCGAAAAATGCGCCGGGCGATGCGCTCTGCCTCGGCGCTGGATTTGGGATACACCCCCCATGGCGCCACCTCCGCCTCGATGACGGAGACGGTATGGGGCAGGGTACGGAAACGCCGCAGCACTTTCTCCAGAATGACCTGACCGGACAGAGCATGATCACCGAATTCGGCACGGGAAACAAAGCCGTCCCCATCGATATGGGCCATGAGGATGCGCCGCCCGTTCTCGGTGGTCACGTCCACTGCAGGAAGCTCCGGCAGCTTCAGAGCCGCCCGCAGAAAGGCCACCGGATCGAACAGCCAGAACAGGTTGCTGTCTTCTTCCTGGCTGCCGGCGGCCTCGAACAGATAGGGGGACAGGGCAAAGCCCCCGCGATCTGTCACGGCGATCTGCGGCCAGTGGACATGCCCGTCGGTGAGGGTCAGCCATGGTTCCAGATGCGCATCCTGTGCCGGCTGGAACAGCTGCACGTCCAGCCGACGAAGACGCAGGCGCCCCTCAAACCGGCCCACACCATGGACAACCCGCCCGATCCGCAGCCGCCCGGGCAGCGGCTGCAGATTGCCCACACCCGCCAGTGCCCGGCATGACGGCACATCGGGGATCATGCCGATGAATACCACCGGCAGGCCCCAGCTGTTCCAGCGGCCCAGCCGTTCGCACAGGGCATCATAATGCCCGGCACCTTGCCCCTGCGCCCAGATCGCCACCCCCGCATAGCGCCCCACCGGATCTTCCAGTTCCACCGGCCGGTCGGCACGCCGGTAGTCATAGAAGTAGCCCAGATATTCCAGAGGTGTGGCCAGAAAGCGGTGCAGATCGGATGCGTCGGCAAAAGCCTCGAACCCTTTCGGTGACTCGAACAGTCCCAGCACCTTGCGCGGCAACGGCGTGACATGACTGACGCCCACACGAGTCAGATGCGCGTCCGTGATCCATGGCTGGGCGCCAGCCGCCTCGATTTTCCGCGCCAGCGCCTGCGCCTCTTGCCCGGCCCGCTCCGGCGGCAGGTAATCGATGGATACCACCGGCAGACCCATGGCCTTCACGCGACGGATCTGCTCCAGCAGCCATTTTCGATCCGCTTCCGGGACGGCGACATAGGCCTCCCGCCGGGCATCATAGCCCTGATAGAGGGACTCGAAGGCCACGCCGCTGATCTGGTCATGCACCGCATCCAGCAAGTCGAAGCCACGGTTGAGCCATACCGGCCCCCTGCCCACCTTTTGCCGGATAGCACGGATCAGCTCGATCATGCCCTGCCGAAAGGTGGCCTGCTCACCCTTCGGCAGGGCGTGAAAACTGTCCACGGTGTCAAGAAAGACCCCTTCGAACCCCTTCTCCAGCGCACGCTCCACCAGCTGTTCGACAATGAAACGACGCACCTCGGGACGGCGCACATCCAGCCGGACAGACCGCCAGGCCGTGTTGTCGTCCAGCAACGCTCCTTTGGGCAGGCGGGAAAAATAGCCGGCCTCACGGGCCACCTCGCCCACACTCACATAGGCCAGCGGCCGCACGCCAAGCCGTTTGAGCCGGTGCAGATCCAACCGTGATACATGGCGAGGCTGCAGCACCAGACTGTCCAAGTGCTGCCACTCACCCGGCTCGAAATGCCTGCCGTAATACCAGCCGATCTCTCCGGCCGATACGGCCAGAGCCGAGC
>NZ_WFYD01000030.1 GCF_015490265.1 Sulfurivirga sp.
CGCTGATGGGTGTGGGTGTGGCCAGCGGCGAGGACCGTGCCGTGAAGGCGGCCGAGGCGGCCATCAACAACCCGCTGCTGGAGGATGTGCGCGTCGAGGATGCCCGTGGTGTGCTGGTCAATGTGACCGCCGGTCCCGACCTGACCCTGTCTGAATGGGATGATGTGGGCAATCTGATCGAGAGTCTGGCCGACCAGAGCGCCGAGGTCATCGTGGGCACTTCCATCGATGAGACGCTGGAGGGCGAGCTGCGGGTGACCGTGGTGGCGACCGGTCTGGAGAGCGCCGGTGAGGCAAAGATGGAAATGCCCAGCGCACGGCGTCGCCGCCGTCAGCCCGAACCTCAGCCGCAGCCGGCACCCGTGCAGCCGGAGCAGCCCGTGGGACCGACTGTCAATGTGGCCCAGCCTGAGCCGGCGCCTGAACCGGTGCGTCCGGAGCCGGTTCGCCCTGAACCGATCCGTCCGGTTCCTCAGCCCGAGCCTCAGGTTCCGCCAGTTAACGGCCCTGTCAACACAACACTTGGCGGGACGGGCACGACCGGCGATCCCCTTCCGCTTGAAGTGGGTAATTATCTGGATATTCCGACCTTTCTGCGCAAGCAGGCCAACTGACCGCACCCATGCGTGACACGCTCCTCAGGCCCGAAGTCCGGTCGCTGATCGGGCGCGGGCTTTTTCTCGTTGTGCTGGGCGCTGTGCTGCTGGCCGAGGCCTGGAGCGTGGTGGTGATCGAGCAGTCCATCCGCAATGCGTCGGACGACTATGCCCGACTGATGCGGCAGCAGCGCAAGGTGCAGGCTGACTGGAGCCGCCTGGTGCTGGAGTATGGCCATCTCAGCGCGCCTGTGGCGCTGGAAAAGCGGGCACGTCGGCTGGGCATGACCTATCACCCCCCCGCGCAGACGATACTGCTGTATGAAGATTGAGGCATTGCGCAACGCCATCGGGCGGGAGCACGGGGTGCTGGCGCTGGTGTTGCTGGCCGCGCTGGTGATCGTGGCGCGTGCCTGGCTGGTGCAGGTGGAGCAGTCGCCGTTCCTGCTCAAGCAGGCGCAGGTGCGCCATGTGCGCACGATGACCCTGCCGGCGGCGCGCGGGGTCATCTACGACCGCAATGGACAGGTGCTGGCGCTGTCCACGCCGGTAGCGGACGTGTGGGTGGATCCCAGCCAGGCCTGCGGCAATCTGGGCGCGCTCAGGCCGTTGGCGAAGCTGCTGCATCAGGATGTCCGTTCGCTCGAACGCCGTGTCGGCGCGCGCTGCAAGGGGCATTTCATGTATCTGAAGCGCCAGGTGCTGCCGGATGTGGCGGATCGGGTCAGTCGGCTCAAGCTGCCGGGCGTCTATGTGACGCCCACATGGCGGCGCTATTATCCGCAGGCTGAGGTGGACGCCCATCTGATCGGCTTCACCAACATCGATGATGTGGGACAGGCCGGATTGGAGAAGGTTTATGACGGCTGGCTGCGGGGCACGCCCGGCCGGATCCGGGTGATCAAGGACCTCAAGGGGCATGTGGTGGATTTCCACGATACCGTGCACCCCGTCAAGCCTGGCCGGGACATGACGCTGGCGCTGGATCAGCGCATTCAGTATTTCACCTACCGGGCGCTCAAGCGGGCGATGATCATGCATCAGGCCCGCGCCGCCGCCGCGGTGGTGCTGGACGCCCACACCGGCGAGATCCTGGCCATGGCCAGCCAGCCCGGCTACAACCCCAACGACCGCAGTCAGATCCGTCCGTCCGCCACGAGAAACCATGCGGTGTCGGATCTGATAGAGCCCGGCTCCACCATCAAGCCGCTGGTGATGGCCCGGGCGCTGCAGGAAGGCAAGGTGGCGCTGGATGAGCGCATCGACACCTCGCCCGGTCGGTTGCGGGTGGACGACCGCATCGTGCGGGACGATCACGACAAGGGCGTGCTCACGCCGGAGGGCATCATTCAGCATTCCAGCAACGTGGGCATCGCCAGGATCGCTCTGCGCATGAAGCCCCGGGACATCTGGTCGCTGTTCCATGAGCTGGGGTTTGACCGGGACAGCGGTCTCTACCTGCATGGGGAGGCCATGGGGCGTCTGCGCACCGCGGATGTGTGGACGCCGGTGGAGCAGGCATGGGCCGCCTTCGGCTACGGTTTTCAGATCAACCTGCTGCAGCTGGCGCGCGCCTATCTTGTGCTGGCCAATGACGGCGCCATGCTGCCGCTGTCGCTGTTCAGGCTGGATCAGCCGCCGCAGCCGGAGCGGCAGGTGCTCGACCCGGTAGCGGTGCGTCAGGTGCGCATGATGATGGAAAAGGTCACCGAGAAGGGCGGCACCGCCCCCAAGGCGCATATCGTGGGCTACAGTGTGGCCGGCAAGACCGGCACCGTGCACAAGGTGGGCGGCGACAGCTACAGCCTGAGCCGTTACCGGGCCCTGTTCGCCGGCATCGTGCCGGCGGACAACCCGGACATGGTGATGGTGGTGATGGTGGACGAGCCCAGCCGTGGCATCTATTACGGCGGCGAGGTGGCCGCCCCCATTTTCCGTGAAGTGATGACGCAGGCGCTGCGCCTTCGCAATGTGCCTCCGGACCGGGCAGAATGAAGACACTGAAACAGCTGGCAGACTGGTTGCGGATCGAATGGGCGGGTCCCGATCGCAAGCTGGGTGATCTGCATCTGGACAGTCGCAAGATCCGCCAGGGCGACGTGTTTGTCGCCCTGGCGGGCAGCCGGACCCATGGTCTGAGTTTCGCGCCGCAGGCGGCTGCCCGTGGGGCAGCGCTGATCCTGACGGATCGGCCCGATGCCCGCGTGCAGGGAATCCCCTGTCTGTCGGTGGCAGGTCTGGGTGACCGGCTGGGCGCGCTGGCACGCTGGTTCTATGACGCACCGGATGAGCGGCTGGCGGTCATCGGCGTGACAGGCACCAATGGGAAGAGCTCCACCTGCTGGTTCGTGGCGCAGCTGCTGGAAGGGCTGGATGTGCCCGCGGCGCTGATCGGCACGCTGGGCTGGGGGCGACCGGGACAGCTGCAGCCGCTGGCCAATACCACGCCGGACGCACCTACTCTGTACCGCTTGCTTCATGGTCTCGCGACCTCCGGCATCGAGGCGGTGGCCATGGAGGTCTCCTCTCACGCTATCGAGCTGGGACGGATCGACGGGCTTCGGTTCGACACGGTGGCGCTGACCCAGGTGCGTCGCGACCATCTGGACTTTCACGGTTCGGAAGAAGCCTACCGCGCCGCCAAGGCGCGCCTGTTCACCGACTGGCCCAGCCGCCGTCAGGTGCTCAATCTGGACGATGCGCTCGGGCGGGAACTGGCGACCCGCTGTCCGAATCCGGTGACCTACGGCACGGGGCCGGGCGCACAGGTGTGCTGCCGGCAGTTGACCGCCACCGAGAGCGGTCTGACAGGCATCATCGGCTTCCAGCATGAAGAAAAGCCCTGCAGGACGCCGATTCTGGGACTTTTCAACGGGGAAAATCTGGCCGCCGCGCTGGCGATCGTGGAAAAATGGGGGAGACCCCATCATGAAAGGCTGATTGAAGGACTTGCGGCGTTGCGGCCACTGGAGGGACGCATGGAAAAGGTTCGCGACAACCCCACCGTCATCATTGACTACGCTCACACGCCCGATGGGCTTGAAGCACTGCTGGAGAGCGTGCGCGCCCACTGGCCCGACCGGACGCTATGGCTGGTGTTCGGGGCCGGCGGTGAGCGCGACCGGGGCAAGCGCAGACTGATGGGGGAGGTGGCCGACCGGCTGGCCGACCGCATCATCCTCACCAGCGACAATCCGCGCTGTGAGGATCCTCACGCCATCATGGCGCAGGTGGCCGAAGGCATCAGCCGCCCCCACAAGCAGGTGCCCGACCGGGCGCGTGCGATCCAGATCGCCATGCAGTGCGCGGCCGATGACGATGTGGTGGTCATCGCAGGCAAGGGGCACGAACGCACCCAGCAGTTCTGTGGTGAAACACGCCCCTTTTCCGATCGGGACGAAGCCCTCAAATGGCGGCGCTGACCTTTCCGCTGGCGGAGATCTTCCCCCTGCTTGGGTGTGCGTCCGTGCCCGACGAGGCAAAACGGGTGGTCACCGACAGTCGCACGCTTGAGTCGGGCGACCTGTTCGTGGCCATCCGGGGTGAGCGTTTTGACGGCCACCGCTTTGTGGCCGAAGCGGCGGCGCGGGGCGCGGTGGCGGCCATAGTGGAGCAAACCGTGGACGCGCCACTGCCCCAGTGCCGTGTCGCGGACACCCGCCAGGCTTTCGGCGAGATCGCCCGCTGGCATCGGCGGCGCGTGCCGCTGAAGGCGCTGGTGGGGGTGACCGGCTCCAACGGCAAGACTTCCACCAAGGAGATGCTGGCCGCCATCCTGTCGGCAGAGGCGCCGACACTGGCCACGGCGGGCAATCTCAACAATGAGCTGGGGGTGCCCCGGACCCTGCTGCGGCTGGAAAGGACACACCGCTTCGCCGTGGTAGAGATGGGCGCCAATCATGAGGGTGAGATCGCCCGCGTGGCCGCTCTGGCGGAACCGGATGTGGGCGTCATCACTCAGGCGGCACCGGCCCATATCGGTGAATTCGGTTCGCTGGAGACGATCATCCGCACCAAGGGGGAACTGATCGACGCCCTGCCGGCAGGCGGTGCGATCGTGCTCAACCGTGACAGCGTCGGCTTCAACAGCTGGCAGGCCCGCGCCCATGCGCGGCGTGTCGAGGTGATCGACTTCGGTCGGGATGAGCGGTCCAGGGTGCGCCTGCTGGCGGTGACACAGGCGGTGGACGGAGTGCGCTGCCGACTGATCGATCTGCACGGGCGGCAGCGCAGCCTCTTCATGCCGGTATGGGGGCCACATCATGCCCATAACGCTGCGGCGGCCATCGCCGCGGCACAGTATCTGGGCGTGGATTGGTCGCGGATTGAACAGGCGCTCGCGGGCTTTCGGGGCGCACCCGGGCGCATGCAGCCCGTTGCGCTGGCCACGGGCGGCTGGCTGGTGGACGACAGCTATAATGCCAATCCCGCATCGGTACGGGCCGCCGTCGAGGCGCTGATCGCGCAGGATGGCCCCGTGCTGGTGTGCCTCGGTCCGCTGGCGGAGCTGGGCGCACGGGAGCGTGACGAGCTGGCCCGTCTGGGCGACTGGATGAGGGAAGCGGGGGTGGCGCGCCTGTGGGGGCTGGACATGCCGCTGCTGCCCGCCGTCGAAGCCTTTGGCGACGGGGCCCAGATTTTCATGGATCACGCCGCGCTTGCGCAGGCGCTGGGGGATTTTCTGCAACGGGACGCGCGTCCCTGGCGAGTGCTGGTGAAGGGCTCACGCAGCGCCGCCATGGAGCGGGTCATTGATCATCTGAGACAGACACATGCTGCTTTATTTGACTGACTGGCTGATGCAGTTCGAGCCCGCTTTCCGGGTGTTCCACTACATCACTCTGCGGGCCATTCTGGCAACCCTGACCGCGCTGGTGACCTCTTTTGTGATCGGGCCGGGCGTCATCCGCTGGCTGACGCGCCTGAAGGTGGGGCAGGCCATACGCGAGGATGGCCCGCAGACCCATCTGGTCAAGGCGGGCACGCCCACCATGGGCGGAGTGATGATCCTGTTCTCCATCGCCCTGGCGGTGCTGCTGTGGGGGGATCTGACCAACCCGTGGCTGGTGACGGCATTGCTGACCACGCTCGCCTTCGGCGTCATCGGATTCGTGGACGATTACAAGAAGGTGGTCTATCGGGATCCCAACGGCATGAAGGCGCGCCACAAATACCTGCTTCAGTCCATCGTGGGGCTGGCGGCTGCATGGACCCTCTATCATCTGGGGCCGCCGGAGGTGATGAGTCACCTGCTGATCCCCTTCATGAAGGACACTTGGCTGCCGCTGGGGGCGCTCGGTGCCGTGGTGCTTGGGTATTTCGTCATCGTGGGCAGCTCCAACGCGGTCAACCTGACCGACGGGCTGGACGGACTGGCCATTCTGCCCACCGCCATGGTGGCCGGGGCACTGGGCATTTTCGCCTATGTGAGCGGCCACAGCGTTTTCGCCCACTATCTGCACATTCCCTACCTGCCCGGTGTCGGAGAGCTGGCCATCTTCGCCGGCGCCATGGTGGGCGCCGGGCTGGGGTTTCTGTGGTTCAACGCCCATCCGGCCCAGGTGTTCATGGGCGATGTGGGCTCCCTGGCGCTGGGTGCGGCGCTGGGCGTGCTGGCCATTGCCACCCGTCAGGAGCTGGTGCTGTTCATCATGGGCGGCGTGTTCGTCATGGAGACCATCTCGGTGATTCTGCAGGTGGGCTCCTACAAGCTGCGGGGCAAGCGCATCTTTCTGATGGCGCCCATTCACCACCATTTCGAGCAGAAGGGGTGGCATGAGTCACAGGTCATCGTGCGCTTCTGGATCATTACCATCATTCTGGTGCTGGTGGGATTGGCCAGCCTGAAGATCCGATGAGATACGGCGTCGTCGGACTGGGGATGACCGGGCAGTCTGTGCTGCGCCACCTGCCGGCGGAGCAGGTGGCCTGGGCATGGGATACCCGTGAGGATTTCGATCTGACAGGTCTGCGCCAGTCCCATCCTGACATTCGATTCCATGCCGGCGCCCTGCCGGATGCGGCCTGGGACGAAGTGGACGCACTGGTGGTGAGCCCGGGGCTGGCCATGGCCGACCCGCTGCTGGCACCGGCCCGTGTTCGGGCGCTGCCCATCGTCGGGGACATCGAGCTGTTCGCCCGCGCCGTGGACCGCCCGGTGATCGCCATTACCGGTTCCAACGGCAAGAGCACGGTCACCACGCTGGTGGCCGAGATGCTCAACGCCAGCGGCATCAGGGCGGTGGCCGGCGGTAATCTGGGCACGCCGGCGCTGGATCTGCTGAACCGGCCTGTGGACCTCTACGTGCTGGAACTGTCCAGCTTTCAGCTGGAAACCACCCGCAGTCTGGCGCCCTCGGCGGCGGCGCTGCTCAATGTGAGCGAGGACCACATGGACCGCTATGATGGCATGGACGATTACGTTGCCGCCAAGGCGCGCATCTTCAGCAATGCGCGGCGGGCCGTGGTGCCCCCAGAGCTGGCGGCTCTGGCGGATGGCGTGCCGGAGCGGGTGCGCTTCGATCTGACACCGCCGGCGGCGGAGGCGGATTTCGGGGTGGCGACAGGCTGGCTCGTGCGGGGAGAGACCCGGCTGATGCCGGTCTCGGAACTGCCGCTGCCCATGGCCCACATGCAGAAGAACGTGCTGGCGGCGCTGGCGCTGGTGCGTCCCTTCGTGACGGATCTTTCGCCGGCGCTGGATGTGGCCCGTGGTTTTTCCGGGTTGGTGCATCGCACCGAACAGGTGGCTGTGCGCGATGGCGTGCGTTGGGTCAATGACTCCAAGGGCACCAATGTGGGCGCCACGGTGGCGGCGCTGGAGAGTTTCGCCGCCCTTGGGCCGGTGGTGCTGGTGGCCGGTGGTGTCGGCAAGGGGCAGGATTTTTCACCACTGCGGACGGCGGCGGCTCGGGCCTGCCGCGCCGTGGTCACCTACGGCGTTGACGGCCCACGCATTGCCGAGGCGCTGGAGGGCGCCGTGCCCGTGACGCAGCGGAAGACGCTGGAGGAGGCGCTCCATGTGGCGAGGTCGCAGGCCCGGCCCGGGGATACGGTGCTTCTTTCGCCCGCGTGCGCCAGTTTCGACCAGTTCGCCAACTATCAGGCCCGCGGCGAGGCCTTCCGTCAATGGGTTGAGGAACATGTCTGACACCGCCGTTCACTCCACGCCGCGCATGCCGGTGGATCCCTGGCTGGTGGGGGCGCTGCTGACCCTGATGGGGCTCGGGCTGACCATGGTGCTGTCGGCGTCCACCGCCTATGCCGAACGCCTGTATGGTTCGCCATGGCACTTCTTCATCCGGCAGGCGTTCGCCATGGCGCTGGGGCTGGGGCTGATGGCGGCGGCAGCGGTCACGCCCACGGAAATCTGGTACCGCTGGCGCGGGCGCCTGCTGCTGGGCACGTTGCTGCTGCTGGTGGCGGTGCTGATCGTGGGTCGGGAGGTCAATGGCGCCACCCGCTGGATCAGCCTCGGCATCATGAACTTCCAGCCGGCGGAGCTGGCCAAGCTGGTGACTGTCATCTTCATGGCCGGCTATCTGGCCCGTCACCTGCAGACGGTGCGGGAGAAATTCACCGGCATGCTGCGGCTGGCGCTGCCCTTCGGTCTGATGGCCTTTCTGCTGCTGCAGGAACCGGACTACGGCTCCACCTTCGTGATCATGGCGGTACTGACGGCCATGCTGCTGATCGCCGGTGCCCCTTGGCGCTATTTCGTGCTGACAGTGCTGCCCATGGCGACGGTGCTGGTGCTGCTGGTGGTCATGTCGCCCTACCGCATGGCGCGGGTGACCAGCTTTCTCGATCCCTGGGCGGATCCCTTCGGCAAGGGCTATCAGCTGGTACAGGCGCTCATCGCGCTGGGCAGCGGCGGCCTGACGGGCGTTGGCCTGGGACGGAGCGTGCAGAAACTGCTCTATCTCCCCGATGCCCACACGGACTTTCTCTTTTCCATCTACGGCGAGGAGTTCGGCTTCGTGGGCGTGGTGCTGCTGGCGGGACTCTATCTGTTCATCCTGTGGCGCGTGTTCGCCATCGGCCGGGCCGCGCTGGTGCGTGACAGGCTGTTCCAGGCCCAGCTGGCCTTCGGCGTCGGCGTGTGGTTCATGCTGCAGGCGCTGATCAACATGGGGGTCAATCTGGGGCTGTTTCCCACCAAGGGGCTGACGCTGCCGTTCTTCAGCTACGGTGGCTCCAGCGTGCTCATCTTCGCCATCGCCTTCGGCATCGTGCTGCGGGTGGACTGGGAGAACCGGCATGAAGCGGATTGAACGGCTCACCATCATGGCCGGCGGCACCGGCGGGCATGTCTTTCCCGGTCTGGCCATTGCCGAGGCGTTGCAGGCAAGAGGAGTGGAGGTGACCTGGCTGGGCACGGCGGGCGGCATGGAGCGCCGCTGGGTGGAAGAAGCCGGCCTGCCGTTCGAGGCCATCGATATCACCGGGCTGCGGGGCAAGGGCGTGACCGGCTGGCTGAAGGCACCGCTCAATGTCAGCCGCGCCGTGACGCAGGCGCGCCGGATTCTGCGTCGCCAGAGGCCACAGGCCGTGCTCGGCATGGGCGGTTTCGTTTGCGGACCGGGCGGACTGGCGGCCCGGTCGCTGGGGGTGCCGCTGTTTCTGCATGAGCAGAACGCCATTGGCGGGCTGACCAACCGCCTGCTGGCCCCCTTGAGCGAGGCGGTCTACGCGGGCTTCCCCTTTGTGGGCAAGCCGGTGGCGAAGGCCGAGGTGTTCGGCAATCCGGTGCGGGCCGAGATCGAGGCGGTGCCGTCATGGCGGGCCCATGACGGCCCGCCAAGGCTGCTGGTGCTGGGGGGCAGCCGGGGGGCACTGGCACTCAATCGCACGGTGCCGTCGGCACTGGCGCTGCTGGACAGGCCGGTCGAGGTGCGCCACCAGAGCGGACAGTTGACGTATGATGAGGCCCGTGCCGCCTATGAGGCGGGGGGCGTGACGGCGAAGGTGACGCCTTTCATCGATGATGTGGCCGCCGCCTATGCCTGGGCCGATCTGATCGTCTGCCGCGCCGGGGCGCTTACGGTGACGGAGGTCATGGCCGCGGGGCGGGCGGCGCTGTTCGTGCCCTTCCCTCATGCCGTAGATGACCATCAGCGCGCCAATGCCGCGCTGCCGGAACAGGCCGGTGCCGCCGAGGTGATCGTGCAGGAGGCGCTGACGCCGCAGCGTCTCGCCGCCAGTCTTGATCACTGGCTTGAGCCGGCACGGCTGGCGGAGGCCGGTGCGATCATGCGCCGCCTTTATCGTCCGCAGGCGGCGGCCCGCATCGTGGATGACATGCTTGAAAGGCTGCAGGAAGCGTGAAGGACCGTATTCGACACATTCATTTCATCGGAATCGGCGGGGTGGGCATGGCCGGCATCGCCGAAGTGTGCCGCAACCTGGGCTATGAGGTCAGCGGCAGTGATCTGAAGCCGTCCGCCAACACCCGGCACCTGGAAGCGCTGGGCGTGCGCGTGCACATCGGCCATCGGGCCGAAGCGGTGACGGGGGCCGACGTGGTGGTGGTCTCTTCCGCCGTGCCGGAGGACAACCCCGAGGTGCAGGCGGCCCGGGCGCAGCGCATTCCGGTCATTCCGCGCGCCATGATGCTGGCGGAGCTGATGCGCATGCGCTTCGGCATCGCCATCGCCGGCACCCATGGCAAGACCACCACCACCAGCCTGACGGCAGCGGTGCTGACAGAGGGCGAGCTGGATCCTACCTATGTGATTGGCGGGCGGCTCAATGCCACAGGTTCCCACGCCCGACTGGGCGCGAGCGAGTACATGGTGGCCGAGGCGGACGAGTCGGACGCCTCCTTTCTGCACCTGCTGCCCCACATGGCGGTGATCACCAACATTGAAGAGGATCACATGGTCACCTACGGGGGGGATTTCGAGCGGCTCAAGCAGACCTTCGTGCAGTTCGTGCAGCGCCTGCCCTTCTATGGAACGGTGATCGCCTGTCATGAGGATGAGACGGTGCGGGCGCTGATGCCCGCATTCGAGCGGCGTACGGTCACCTACGGCTTTGACGAGGCGGCGGACATCCGTGCCGAAAACGTTCGCTTTGACGGGTTGCGCAGCCATTTCGAGGTGGTGGCCGGCGAGCGGCGTTTTGCCGTCACGCTCAACATGCCCGGACGCCACAATGTGCTCAACGCGCTGGCAGCCACGGCCGTGGCGCTGGAGCTGGACGTGACGCCGGAGGCCATTGCACGGGCACTGGTGGGCTTTGCCGGCATCGGACGGCGCTTCAATGTGCGCGAGGTGACATTGGGCGGACGACGGGTGACGCTGGTGGATGACTATGGCCATCACCCCACCGAGGTGGCGGCCACACTGGCGGCTGCCCGGCAGGCATGGCCGGGACGGCGGCTGCATCTGGTCTTTCAGCTGCACCGCTTCACGCGCACGGCAGAGCAGTTCGACCGCTTCGTGCAGGTGTTGAGTCAGGCGGATGATGTGGTGCTGCCGCCGGTCTACGCTGCCGGGGAGACACCGATTGCCGGGGCTGACCACCGTAGCGTCGCCCAGGCAATGCGTGCGCAGGGCTACGCGCAGGTCAGCGCCGTGGGGGCGCTGGATGAGGTGGCGCCGGTGCTGGCGCCCCGCCTTGAGGAGGATGACGTGGTGGTGGTCATGGGAGCCGGGGATATCGGCCAATGGGCCAGGGAGGTGAGTCATGGGCACTGAGAAGAAGATCGCCGTGCTGATGGGCGGCGTCTCGGAAGAGCGGCCGGTTTCGCTGCGCAGCGGCGAGGCGGTGCTGGCGGCGTTGGAGCGTCAGGGCGTTGCGGCGCGGGGCTTCGATGTGCGCACGGGAGAAGAGGTGCGCAGGGCGGCCGCCTGGGCGGATGGCGTTTTCATCGCCCTGCACGGTCGCTGGGGGGAGGATGGCACGGTGCAGGCGCTGCTGGATGACTGCGGGGTGCCCTATACCGGCAGCGGCATGGCTGCATCGGCGCTGGCCATGGACAAGCTGCGCACCAAGTGGGTATGGCGGGGTGCGGGCCTGCCCACGCCGGATTTTCTGGTGGTGATGCGGGATGCGCCCTTCGAGCTGTCCCAGCTCGATTTTGGCTTTCCGGTCATGGTCAAGCCGGCAAGGGAAGGTTCCAGCATCGGCATTGCCCGTGCCGACACGCCGGAGGCGCTTCACACGGCGCTGGAGGCGGCGCTTGCGCTGGATCGGGAAGTGATCATCGAGCGCTGGATCGAGGGGGCGGAATACACCGTGGCGCTGGTGGGCGAACAGGTGCTGCCGGCCATCCGCATTGAGACGCCACGCACCTTCTACGACTATGAGGCCAAGTATCACTCGGATCAGACCCGCTATCACTGCCCCTGCGGGCTGGATGCGGTGCGCGAGGGCGAGCTGGCGGAGCTGGCTGCCGCCGCCTTCGGATTGCTGGGCTGCGCCGGATGGGGGCGGGTGGACCTGATGGTGGATGAGCAGGGGCGGCCCTGGCTGATCGAGGTCAACACCGTGCCGGGCATGACCGATCATTCGCTGGTGCCCATGGCGGCGCGGCAGTACGGCTGGTCCTTTGACCGGCTGGTGATGGAAATTCTCGCGGCGGCCGGGCTGGCATGAGACGCAGGCTGCCGTGGCTGGTCGGGCTGCTGTTGCTGATTGCGGGGGTTCTGGCCCTGCTGTGGTGGCCGCGTATTGAAAAGCTGGAAGTCGCCGTGCCAGCAGGGTCGCCGGTGCAGCCCGAGACGCTGGCCAGACGCCTGCAGCCGTTCGTGGGGCGGCGTTTCATGGAACTGAGTCTGGCCGATGTGCGGCGTGCGGTAGTGGCGGATCCCTGGGTGGCGGAGGCCACGGTGCGGCGCATCTGGCCTGATCGACTCTCGGTCAGCGTGCGGCTGCAGAAGCCGGTGGCCCGTTGGGGGGAGACGGGGCTGGTCAATCCCCGCGGCGAGGTGTTCCATCCTGCCGACGTGACGGCGTGGCGACAGCTCCTGCCCCTGTGGAGTCCGGATGAGGCGGACGCTCCCCGTCTGCTGGCGGCGGCCCGCTGGCTGCGGACACAGACGAAGCTGATCGGCTGGACGCTGGTGGGGCTGACCCGTCACCCGGGCGGATCGCTGGAAACCCACTGGCTGCCGGCGCGCATCCTGTGGCTGGACGGGACGGATTACCGCAGTCAGTTCGAGCGCTTTCTGCGGGCGTGGCCGCAGGTGAAACCCGAACTCAGAGAGCAGGCGACCGAGGTGGATTTACGCTATAGTAATGGCTTTACCATCGTGGCCGCATCCAAGACGGACAAACGCAGGCGGAAGCAGACCCATGGCGCGAAAGAAACAGACTGAAGACATTCTCGTCGGCCTGGACATCGGCACCTCCAAGGTGGCGGCGGCCATCGGCCGCATCCGGGCGGATGGCACGCTGGAGGTGATCGGCTTCGGCAGCCACCCCTCCCGGGGGCTGAAGAAGGGCGTGGTGGTGGACATCGATTCCACGGTGCACGCCATTCAGAAGGCGATCGACGAGGCGGAGCGCATGGCTGGCATCGCCGTGGAGTCGGTCCATGTGGGCATCGCCGGCAGCCATGTCAAGAGCCGCAACTCCAACGGCATGGTGGCGATCCGCAACCGTGAGGTGACCCCGGAGGACATCGACCGGGTCATCGACTCGGCCAAGGCGGTGCCCATCTCCAGTGATGAGCGCCTGCTGCACGTGCTGCCGCAGAACTTCATCATCGACGGGCAGGCGGGCATCCGCCAGCCGGTGGGCATGGCCGGCGTGCGCCTGGAGGCGCAGGTGCATCTGATCACCGCGTCTCTGAGCGCGGTGCAGAACATCGTCAAGTGCGTCCAGCGCTGCAATCTGGAAGTGGGTGATGTGGTGCTGGAGCAGCTGGCCTCGGCTGAAGCGGTGCTCTCGGAGGACGAGAAGGAACTGGGCGTCTGTCTGGTCGATATCGGTGGCGGCACAACGGACATCGCCATCTTCCATCAGGGCGCCATTCACCATACCGGCGTGATCGACGTGGCCGGTGACCAGGTGACCAACGACATCGCCTACGGCCTGCGCACGCCGGCCCCCGCGGCGGAAGAGATCAAGAAGAAGTACGGCGCCTGCCTGCCGACGCTGGTCAATGACGAGGACATCGAAGTGCCAAGCGTGGGGGACCGGCCGGCTCGCTGCATCAGTCGCAAGCTGCTGGCCGAGATCATCCAGCCTCGCTATGAGGAGCTGTTCCAGCTGATTCACACTCACCATCTACAGGAGCGGGGATTTGCCAATCTGGTGGGGGCCGGCGTGGTGCTCACCGGCGGCACCAGCCGCATGCCCGGCGCGGTGGAGCTGGCCGAGGAGGTGTTCAACATGCCGGTGCGCCTGGGCGCCCCGGCGCGCCTGGAAGGGGTCAGCGAGAATCTGGAAGCGCCCGAATACGCCACGACGGTGGGACTGTTGCGCCATGCGGCCGCCAACCATCGGCGCAATGGCGGTCAGAGCGCGCGGCGCGGACTGGATCTGAGTCAGGCGAGCAACCTGCTCGAGCGCATGAAGCGCTGGTTCGCCAGCAGCTTCTGAACGGGACAGCGGTCTGTTCCGCCCCCGCATGTTAGAATGCCGCGCCTGCACAGTCGTTTGGAAAACCCGTGAAACAGAGAACCCTCGCCCATCCCATCTCCGCCCGCGGTGTCGGGCTGCACACCGGTCAGGAAGCCCTGATGACCCTGCGTCCGGCGCCGGCTGACACGGGCATCGTCTTCCGTCGTGTGGACCGCGATCCCGTGGTCGAGTTCCAGGTGTCGCCGCAGGCGGTGGGGGAGACGACGCTGTGCACCACCATCGTGCGCGACGGCGTCAAGATCGCCACCATCGAGCACCTGATGTCGGCGCTGGCCGGACTGGGCGTGGACAATGTCTATATCGACATTGACGCCGACGAGGTGCCGATCATGGACGGCAGCGCCTCCCATTTCGTCTTTCTGCTGCAGGCGGCCGGGGTGAAGATGCTCAAGGCGCCCAAGCGCTTCGTGCGCATTCTCAAGCCGGTGCGGGTGGAGAACGACAAGGGCGGCTGGGCCGAGTTCCATCCCTATGACGGCTTCCGCCTGACCTTCTCCATCGAGTTTGACCATCCCGCCTTCCGGCAGACGGCGGAGCGCATGACGCTGGAGTTTTCCTCCACCGCCTATCTCAAGGAAGTGAGCCGGGCGCGCACCTTCGGCTTCTACCGGGACATCGAAACCCTGCGTCAGCACAATCTGGCGCTGGGCGCCAGCCTTGAAAACGCCATCGGCCTGGACGACAACGGTGTGATGAACGAGGGTGGGCTGCGCAACCGGGACGAGTTCGTGCGCCACAAGATTCTCGACGCCGTGGGGGATCTCTACATGCTGGGCCATCCGGTGCTGGGCGAGTTCGTGGCCCACAAGTCAGGCCATGCCCTCAACAACGCGTTGCTGCGGGCGCTGCTGGATGATGAGACGGCCTGGGAGATGGTCACCATTCCCGAGGGCAGCACCCCCATCTCCTACGGCAGCAGCAAGATCGTCATCTGATCTGCGGGTGCTGTCTGTTCCTTCACCGACGCTGCCGGCGCAGGGTGTCGGCCAGTTTTCTCAGTCTTTCCTGAAGCTTTGGGTGCTGGATGCTGTCGGCCAGCTGGGTCAACTGCTCGGGTGTTTCGGGCGGTGGCGGTGTGGCCCGGCGCACTGGACGTCGAGATGGCCGTTCGGCCGGGCGTACATGGGTGCGAACGCGCTGTGGCCGGGGCAGGCCGGCGTCCTTCAGCGCGTCCAGCAGCGCCAGCTGGCTCTGATGCAGCCGTGTGGCCCAGGCGGGGCTGTCCAGCCACACGTGGAGAGCGTCATCCCGCAGGGCCACGGCCACGATGTGGGGCCGCAGGGAAGGGGGCGCGGCCCGCGCCACCCGTTCATGCAGGCCACGGTAGTGTTCCACCGCCTCCCGCAGGGCGGTCCAGGTGGCGTGCTGCTGCAGTCTTCTGGCACTTTTCATGTGGTATGATTTCACGGTTTTTCACTTTCCCTATTAAAGCACAGCATCCATGATCACGAACCTGTTCCGCAAGCTGATTGGCACCCGCAACGACCGTCTTCTGAAGCAGTATCGCCGCCGGGTCGAGCGCATCAACGCGCTGGAGCCGGAGATTCAGGCGCTTTCCGACGACGCCCTCAGGGGCAAGACGGACGATTTCCGCGAGCGGCTGGACAAGGGCGAGACGCTGGACGATCTGCTGGAGGAGGCCTTCGCCGTCGCCCGCGAGGCCAGCCGCCGCGTGCTGGGCATGCGCCACTATGACGTGCAGCTGATCGGCGGCATGGCGCTGCACGAGGGCAAGATCGCCGAGATGCGCACCGGTGAGGGCAAGACGCTGGTGGCCACCCTGGCGGCCTATCTCAATGCACTCTCCGGCGAGGGGGTGCACGTGGTTACGGTCAACGACTATCTGGCCCGGCGGGACGCCGAGTGGATGGGGCGGCTCTACGGCTGGCTGGGCCTGACCACCGGCGTCATCGCCAGCGGGCAGAGCGCCGAGGAGAAGCGTCAGGCCTATGCCGCCGACATCACCTACGGCACCAACAATGAGTTCGGGTTCGACTACCTGCGCGACAACATGGTGTTCTCGCCGGAGGAGCGGGTCATGCGCGGGCTCAACTACGCCATCGTGGATGAGGTGGACTCCATTCTCATCGACGAGGCGCGCACGCCGCTGATCATCTCCGGCCCGGCGGAGGAGCGGGCCGAGATCTATGTCAAGGTCAACGAGATCGTGCCCCATCTGGAACGGGGCGAGGCAGACGAGGAGAACCACACCGCCACCGGCGACTATGTGGTGGACGAGAAGGACAAACAGGTCTATCTGACCGATCAGGGCCATGAGAAGGTGGAGCGGCTGCTGAACGAAGCCGGCCTGCTGCCGGAGGGCGAGAGCCTGTATGACGCGCGCCACATCGGTCTGATGCATCATGTCAACGCCGCGCTGCGGGCCAATGTGCTCTACCAGCGCAACAAGGACTACATCGTCGAGAACGGCGAGATCGTGATCATCGACGAGTTCACCGGTCGCAAGATGCCGGGGCGGCGATGGTCCGAGGGGCTGCATCAGGCCATCGAGGCCAAGGAGGGCGTGGCCATTCAGGCGGAGAACCAGACGCTGGCCTCCATCACCTTCCAGAACTACTTCCGCCTCTACAAGAAGCTGGCCGGCATGACCGGCACCGCCGACACCGAGGCGGGCGAGTTCATGCAGACCTATGGCCTTGAGGTGGTGCAGATACCGCCCAACAGGCCCACCCAGCGCATCGACCATCCGGATCTGGTGTTCCTGGACATGCCCTCCAAGCTGGATGCCATCGTCAAGGAGGTCAAGGCCAGCCATGAGAAAGGGCAGCCGGTGCTGGTGGGCACCGCCTCCATCGAGATGTCCGAGGTGATCTCCAGCCGGCTGAAGCAGGCGGGCATTCCCCACAATGTGCTCAACGCCAAGAACCACGAGCGCGAGGCGCACATCATCGCCAACGCCGGCATGCCCGGTGCGGTGACCGTCGCCACCAACATGGCCGGGCGGGGCACCGACATCATGCTGGGCGGCAATCTGGAGATGGAGCTGGAGGCGCTTGGCGAGGATGCCACCGAGGAACAGAAGGAGGCCGTGCGCAAGGCGTGGCAGGAACGCCACGAGCAGGTCAAGCAGCTGGGTGGCCTGAAGGTGATCGGCACCGAGCGGCACGAGTCCCGCCGCATCGACAACCAGCTGCGCGGCCGCTCCGGCCGTCAGGGCGACCCGGGCGAGAGCCGCTTCTACCTGTCGCTGGACGACGATCTGATGCGCATCTTCGCCTCCGACCGCATCAAGGCGATGATGCAGAAGCTGGGCATGAAGCCGGGCGAGCCCATCGAGCACCGCATGGTCACCCGCGCCATCGAGAGTGCTCAGAAGAAGGTGGAGGGGCGCAATCAGGACATCCGCGCCAACCTGCTCAAGTATGACGACGTGGCCAACGAGCAGCGCAAGGTGGTCTACGCCCAGCGCAACGAACTGCTGGAAGCGGAGGACATCGGCGAGATCATCGACGCCATGCGCGAGGATGTGGTCAACGAGGTGATCGACCAGTATGTGCCGCCGGGCTCGCTGGACGAGCAGTGGGATCTGGGCGGGCTGGAAACCGCGCTCAAGGAGCGTTTCGGCGTGGAGTTGCCGGTGGCCCGCTGGGTGGAGGAGGACACTTCGCTCAATGAACCGGCCCTGCGCGAGCGCATTGTCGAGGCGGTGCGTCAGGCCTACGCCGACAAGGTGGCACAGGCCGGCGAGGAGAACATGCGCCACTTCGAGAAGGCGGTGCTGTTGCAGACGCTGGACAGTCTCTGGCGCGAGCACCTCAACGCCATGGACTACCTGCGCAAGGGCATCCACCTGCGCGGCTACGCCCAGAAGGACCCCTTCCAGGAATACAAGCGCGAGGCGTTCGAAATGTTCCAGGCCTTTCTGGAGAACGTCAAGCGCGAGACCATCGAGGTGCTCTCCAGGGTGACTGTCGCCAGCGAGGAGGAGATCGCCGAACTGGAGGCGCAGGAGCAGCAGCGACTGGCCCAGCTGGAGGCGGTGCATCAGAGTCTGGACGAGATGGGC
>NZ_WFYD01000031.1 GCF_015490265.1 Sulfurivirga sp.
CCACCGCCATGGTGCTGTTCAACTACTGCCCGCTGGCGCGCCTGCTGGTGCTGCTCTATCCGTTCAACCGCTCGGAGCCCTTTTCCGCCGCGCTGGTGCGCCGGGTGATACTCACACCACCGGTCAAGGGCTCCATTCGGCAAACAGACACGAAAAATCCGTAAGATAGACACACATACGCGGAGGGACCGACATGAAACGCTACGGGCTGCACACACTGTTCATCTGGCTGCTGCTGGCGCTGGGCGCTGCACTGGCCGCGGAAGATCCCATCGATGTCAACCAGGCCTTCCAGTTCGAAGGGGTGACGGTAGACAACGGCCAGCCGGTGGTGCGCTGGCGCATCGCCGACGGCTACTATCTCTACCAGAAGCGTTTCAGCTTCAGGGCGGACAAGGGCGCCGTCACACCGGACTTTCCCCCGCCGGACATCAAGGACGACCCCATCTTCGGCAAGACGCCCGTCTATCACAAAGAGGTGGCCATCCCCCTGAAGATCGAAGGGGCCAGCGGTCCGGTCAGGCTGACCGTCAAATATCAGGGCTGCTGGGAAGGCGGCGTGTGCTACCCGCCCCAGACGCGCACCGTCACCGTCGAACTGCCACAGTCCGCCACCCCGGCCCAGAACGACGCCAACCCGCTGGCGGCGCTGGAAAAGCTCATCACGCCGCAGGACGCGCAGGACGGCCCGCTGCCGGTGGAGCAGGCCTTCCGCTTCACCAGCAAGCGCGAGGGCAACCGCCTGATCCTCGACTGGACCATCGCGCCGAAATACTACCTCTACCGGGACAGAATCAAGCTGGTGCCCCGCGGCGAGCTCAAGCTGGGCGATTTCACCCTGCCGCCGGCGGATACCAAGGATGACCCCATCTTCGGCAAGACGCAGGTGTATCACAACCGCCTCACGCTCACCGTGCCGGTGGAAGGCAGCGGCACGGTGACGGTGAAGTACCAGGGCTGCTGGGAAGGCGGCGTGTGCTACCCGCCGCAGGAAAAGCAGCTTACCGTCAAGGCAAAAACATCACCGACGCCCTCCGCACAGGGTGAAACGGCGGCACAGCCCGGCAGCGAATCACACGCCCCGACCGGCGCAACCGGAACCGCACCTGCCGCACAATCTGAAGCGGCCGCACCCGCCCAGTCCGATACCGACCGCATCACCGACGCCTTGAAACACAGCGGCTTCTGGGCGGTGATCGGCCTGTTCTTCGTCTTCGGCCTGCTGCTGGCCTTCACCCCCTGCGTCTTCCCCATGGTGCCGATTCTCTCCAGCATCATTGTCGGACAGGGCGAGCAGATGAACGCCCGCAAGGGCTTCGTGCTGTCGCTCACCTACGTGCTGGCCATGGCGCTGGCCTACACCGCCGCCGGCGTCATCGCCGGGCTGTTTGGCGCCAACCTGCAGGCGGCACTGCAGAACCCGTGGGTGCTAGGTACCTTCGCGCTGGTGTTCGTGGCACTGGCGCTGTCCATGTTCGGCTTCTATGAACTGCAGCTGCCCGCCGGCCTGCAGACGCGCATCAACGCCCTGGCCAACCGTCAGCAGGGGGGCACCCTCACCGGCGTGGCCATCATGGGCGTGCTCTCGGCGCTGATCGTCGGTCCGTGCGTGGCACCGCCGCTGGCCGGCGCCCTCATCTACATCGGCCAGACGGGCGATGCAGTGCTGGGCGGCGCGGCGCTGTTCGCCATGGCCATGGGCATGGGTCTGCCGCTGATCGTGGCCGGCACGCTGGGGGCCAAATACCTGCCCCGCGCCGGCGGCTGGATGGACAGCGTCAAGGCCGTCTTCGGCGTGGTCATGCTGGGGCTGGCGCTGTGGATCGCCGAGCGCATCCTGCCCGACTGGCTCACCGTGCTGCTGGCGGCGCTGCTGATCATCACCTCCGCCATCTACATGGGCGCCCTCGAGCCGGTGGACGGGAAATCCGGCTGGTGGAAGCTGTGGAAGGGGCTCGGTTTCGCCCTGCTGGTGTGGGGCGTGCTGCTGCTGGTGGGGCTGGCGCGCGGCACGCCGGATCTGCTCACGCCGCTCAAGGGGCTGAACGGCGGCTCGACAGCCACGACCACCGCCCAGCCCGGGCACTTCGAGTTCCAGCGCATCAATTCGCTGGATGAGCTGAAAGCGCAGCTGGGCAAGGGCAAACCCGTGCTGCTGGACTTCTACGCCGACTGGTGCGTCTCCTGCAAGGAGATGGAGCGCTTCACCTTCTCCGATCCGCAGGTGCAGGCGCTGATGAAGCGGTTCGTCGCCCTGCAGGCGGACGTGACCGCCAACCGCCCGGAACACAAGGCGCTGATGAAGGCGCTGGGGGTCATCGGCCCGCCGGCGATTCTGTTCTTCGACCCGCAGGGCAGGGAGATCCGCGCCCTGCGCGTGGTGGGCACCAAGTCGCCGGAGGCGTTCGCCGCCATCCTGCGCCAGGCGCTGGGCCAGCGCTGAGGCCGCACGGCAACGGGGTCTCCCCCATTTTTACAGGCACCGTTTTTCCGCCCGCCGGGAAAACGGTGTTTTTTCGTTCATTTCACGGCATTTTCCCGCATTTTCATGACAAAAAGACTAAAATAGCCGTAAATTCACGCGGAACGGATCCATCATGCGCAGACTGCTGGTGCTCAACGGCCCCAACCTGAACCTGCTCGGCATGCGCGAGCCGGACAAGTACGGCGACATGACGCTGGCCGAGATCGTGGAGCAGCTGGAGAACCTGGCCGACGCCTATCAGGTGCGGCTGGACCACTTCCAGAGCAACTCGGAGGCCGAGCTGATCGCGCGCGTGCACGCGGCCTTCGAGGACGGCACGGATTTCATCATCATCAATCCGGCCGCCTTCACCCACACCTCCGTGGCGCTGCGCGACGCGCTGGCGGCGGTGCGCATTCCGTTCATCGAGGTGCACATCAGCAACGTCTATCAGCGCGAGCCGTTCCGCAAGCACAGCTATTTTTCCGACCTGGCCCGGGGGGTGATCGCCGGGCTGGGGCCCCAGGGCTACCTGCTGGCCCTGCAGGCCGCCGTCGAACAGATGAAACCCTGAGAAGAGGATACTTGCATGGATCTGCGTTCCATCCGCAAACTGCTGGAAATCGTCCAGTCCCACGACATTGCCGAAATCGAAATCAAGGAAGGCGACACCAATATCCGCATCACCAAGCAGAAGGAGCCGGTGGTGATGCAGGCGCCGGCCCAGCAGGTGGTGCAGGCCGCCCCCGCTGCCGCCCCGGCACCGGCGGCCACCGCGCCCGCCGCTGACAGCTCCGCCCCCGTGCCGGCGAAGAATGACGCCGCCGAGGAAAGCGGCTATGTGGTCAAGTCTCCCATGGTGGGCACCTTCTACGCCGCCCCGGCGCCGGACGCCGACCCCTTCGTGCAGGTGGGCGACCATGTGAGCGTGGGCGACACCCTGTGCATCATCGAGGCGATGAAGATCATGAACCCCATTGAGGCGGAAGTCTCCGGCACCATCAAGAAGATTCTGGTGCAGAACGCCGAGCCGGTGGAGTTCGGCCAGCCGCTGTTTGTCATCGAACAGGATTAAGCCACCATGATCGAGAAAGTGCTGATCGCCAACCGTGGCGAAATCGCCCTGCGGGTGCTGCGCGCCTGCCGCGAAATGGGCATCCGCACCGTCGCCGTCCACTCCGAGGCTGACCGGGACCTCAAGCACGTGCTGATGGCGGACGAGTCCGTGTGCATCGGCCCGGCGCCCTCCACAGACAGCTACCTCAACCAGCCGGCCATCATCGCCGCGGCGGAAGTAACCGACGCCGAGGCCATCCATCCCGGCTACGGCTTCCTGTCGGAAAACGCCGACTTCGCCGAGAAGGTGGAAAACTCCGGCTTCATCTTCATCGGTCCGAAGCCGGAGACCATCCGTCTGATGGGCGACAAGGTCTCCGCCATCAAGGCCATGCAGGCGGCGGGCGTGCCCACCGTGCCCGGCTCCGGCGGCCCGCTGGGCGATGACGACGAGGAAAACAAGCGCATCGCCCGCGAGATCGGCTATCCCGTGATCATCAAGGCCTCCGGCGGCGGTGGCGGGCGCGGCATGCGCGTAGTGCACACCGAATCCAACCTGATCAAGGCCATCCAGATGACCAAGACCGAGGCGGCGGCCGCCTTCGGCAACGCCGAGGTCTACATGGAAAAGTTCCTCGAGAACCCGCGCCATATCGAAATTCAGGTGCTGGCCGACGGTCAGGGCAACGCCATTCATCTGGGCGAGCGGGACTGCTCCATGCAGCGCCGCCACCAGAAGGTGGTGGAAGAGGCCCCTGCGCCCGGCATCACCGAGGAGCAGCGCCAGCGCATCGGCGAGGCCTGTGTCAAGGCATGTCTGGATATTGGCTACCGGGGTGCCGGCACCTTCGAGTTCCTGTATGAGAATGGCGAGTTCTACTTCATCGAGATGAACACCCGCCTGCAGGTGGAGCACCCGGTCACCGAACAGGTCACCGGCATCGACCTGGTGCGCGCCCAGATCGAGATCGCCATGGGCAAGCCGCTGTCCATCCGTCAGGAGGACGTGCAGCTGCGCGGGCACGCCATCGAGTGTCGCATCAACGCCGAGAACCCGGCGAAGAACTTCATGCCCTCGCCGGGCAAGATCGAGCGTCTGCACCTGCCGGGCGGCCCCGGCGTGCGCTGGGACAGCCACATCTACACCGGCTACACCGTCCCGCCCCACTACGACTCCATGATCGGCAAGCTGATCACCTGGGGCGAGAACCGTGATGTCGCCATCGCCCGCATGCAGCACGCGCTCAACGAGCTGGTCATCCTCGGCATCGACACCAACATTCACCTGCAGCGGGAGATCATGGCCGACGGCGGCTTCCGCGAGGGCGGCCAGAACATCCACTATCTGGAACACCGCCTCGAACATCTCATCTGACTCCAGCGCCCCTCGGGGCGCTTTTCTTTTCCTGTACCGCAAAAGTAATTACAATGTAATTTCGCTCTATCGGAAATGAAGCGCCATGCAGGTCAAACTCATCACCATTGGCAATTCCAAAGGCATTCGCATTCCCAAGCCCATCCTGCAACAGGTGGGCTGGGAGGACAGCGCAGAGCTGGAAGTGCGGGGTGACAGCATCATTCTGCGCCCCAGCCGGCCACCGCGGGCCGGCTGGGAGGACGCCTTCCGCAAGCATCCTCCTGCGCCCCTGTCCGAAGAAGAACAGGCCTGGCTGGAAGTGGAGGAGGATGACCTCTGGAAGCAGGATGAAACATGGTGAGCCGTTTCGACATCTGGCTGGTGGCGCTGGATCCCGTCATCGGTTCCGAAATTGCCAAGACACGCCCCTGTGTGATCCTTTCACCGGATGAAATGAACCGATACCTCAATACGGTCATCGCCGCCCCCATGACACGCACCTGCAAGCAGTGGCCCACGCGGCAACCCATCGTGTTTGCAGAAAAAGAAGGCGAAATCGCCCTTGATCAGCTGCGCACGCTGTCCAAAAAACGACTGATCAGAAAGCTGGGCCACCTGCCGGAACACTTTCAGGACCCTCTTCTTGCCCGCCTTCGGGAAATGTTCTCATGAGCTGGATACAGATCACCACCACCGTGCCCGAAGCGCTGGTCGAGCCGCTCTCCGAAGCCCTGATGGCCGCGGGTGCCCTGTCGGTCACTCAGGCCGAAGGCGGACAGGATGAAATCTTCGAGCCGGAGCTGGGCACCACGCCCCTGTGGACGGACACCCGCGTCACCGGCCTGTTCGAGGCGGACACCGACGGGCAGGCGGTGGTGCGTCGGGTGGTGGCCGCACTGCCTCAGCTCCCGTCTGACCAGTTCAAGGTGGAGATTCTCGAGGACAAGGACTGGGTGCGTGCCTGGATGGACCAGTTCCAGCCCATGCGTTTCGGTCGTCGGCTGTGGATCGTGCCCAGCTGGTGCGAGCCGCCACAGCCCGATGCAGTCAACCTCCTGCTGGACCCCGGCATGGCCTTCGGCACCGGCACCCACCCCACCACGGCCATGTGCCTGGAATGGCTGGACGCCCATCCCCCGGCTGGACAACGGGTCATCGACTATGGCACCGGCTCCGGCGTGCTGGCCATCGCCGCCGCCAGACTGGGCGCTTCCGCCGTGCACGGCACCGATATCGATCCGCAGGCCATCACCGCCAGCCGGGCCAACGCGGAACGCAATGGGGTGGCGCTGGACCTGCGGCTGGTGCAGGACTTCGAGGCCGACCCGCCTCCCCCTGCCGATCTGGTCATGGCCAACATCCTCTCCGGCCCGTTGCAGCAGCTGGCGCCCACCCTGTGCGGGCACCTGCGCCACGGCGGCTCGCTGATCCTCTCCGGCCTGCTGACTGAACAGGCCCAGTCCCTGATCGACACCTACCGTGCCCACGGCGTGCGTCTGACGCCGGCCGAAACCCGGGACGGCTGGGCGCTGCTGGCAGGAGAAAGGCTTGGCTGAGCTCACGCTTGAAATCACCGGCCTGACCCACGATGGTCGCGGCGTGGGCCGGCATGAGGGCCGTGCCGTGTTCGTGATCGGCGCCGTGCCGGGCGATGTGGTGCGCGCCCGGGAAAGCGGACGCCGGCGGCGCCTCATCGAAGCCTGTCTGGTGGACGTGGTGCGGCCCTCGCCCGATCGCGCCACGCCCTTCTGCCCTCACTACGGGCACTGCGGCGGCTGCCAGCTGCAGCATCTTTCCCCCGCCGCTCAGCGTCACTGGAAGCAGCACAACCTGCGCATGAACCTGGCGCGTCACTGGAATGTGGAAGACATCGACTGGCCTGCGCCCGTCACCGGCCCGGACACCGGCTACCGCCGCCGTGCCCGCTTTCACGGCCAGCGCAACAGAGGCACGGCCCTGCTGGGCTTCCGGGCCCGCAGCAGCCATGCCATCGTGGACATCGACAGCTGCCCGCTGCTGGAAGCACCGCTCAATGCCGCCTGGCAGGTGCGACGCGAGCAACTGAAGGACACACTGGGCCGCAAACCGCAGCAGTGGACCGGCGTGGCTGCGGACAATGGCGTCTTCTGGTCTGACGAAGAGACGGAACAACGCCCCTTCTATACGCTGGACGATCTACGGCTGCACTTTGCACCGGCCGGCTTCATTCAGGCCAACCGCCACATCAATGAACAGATGGTGCATCAGGCGCTGGCATGGCTCGCGCCTCGCGCCGGGGATCAGGTTCTGGACCTCTTCTGCGGCATTGGCAACTTCTCCCTGCCGCTGGCACGCCGGGCCGGCATGGTCACCGGTGTAGAAGGAGTGGCGCAGTCTGTGGAGCTTGCCCGCTTCAACGCCGACGCCAACGGCCTGAAAAACACCCGTTTCGAAATCGCCAACCTGTTTGAACCGCCGCAGAACCAGCGCTGGTCAGAAGCCCCCTGTGATCTGGTGCTGCTGGATCCGGGGCGTGACGGTGCCGAGGCCGTGTGTCGCTGGCTCAAGCCCAAACCGGCACGGCGCGTGGTGTATGTCTCATGCAATCCGGCCACCTTCGTGCGCGACAGCGTGCACCTGCGTGACAACGGCTGGCGCCTGCTGCGGGTGCAGCTGCTGGACATGTTCCAACACACGCTGCATACGGAAGTCATGGCCCTGTTCGAGCCGGCCTGACACAAGGCTGAAGTCTGGACTGGCCGCTCTCACCCTCCAGTGAACACGAGTGCACCAAAGGGGCTCAACAGCCGGATCAGGCGCATGGTTTCCGGAACATATGGAGCGGGCCCTTCTGAAAATTCGAGCGGCTTTCCTTGAGCAGTTGCAACGAGCCCGAAAGAAAAAAGGCGCCCGCAGGCGCCTTGTCCTCATGCCTGTCTCGGGCGGAGCTTACAGCGGCTTTTTGAAGCTGAACATGCCGCGAATGTCACCCGGCCTGAAACCGGTGGCCGCATCCTCGGGATAGTAGGCACGGATCTTCTCCATGATGGGTCGGGCCACATGCTCGCCATGGCAGACCACGCACACCTTGCCGGTGGGAATGGCCTTGGCGTAGCGGAACACCTTCCGGCCGTTCTCCTCCACCACCGCGCCATACTCCAGCGTCTTCGGATCGGCCCCCTTGGCCTTCAGCTGCTCGAAGCGCGCTAGCACCTGCTTCTCCCAAGCATCCGGCGCATTGTGCGGATTGCGCACCTTCAGGCTGGTGCGCTTGAGCTGCCAGCCGGTCTGCTGCGACAGATGCGCGGTGATCTCCGGTGCCTTCCTGTGGCACACGTCAATGGCGTGCACAGGGCCGCCCGCCTTCATCGCCTTTTTCAGCTCCGGCTTGAGCGTGCCGAGAAACTGTTTTGCGATCTTGCGTCCTTCCTGTTTGAGCGCGTCCACATCCGCCGTCTGTGCCGTGGCCACCGGCAGCCACGCCGCCAGCAGCACACCTGTAGCCAGTCGTTTCATGCCCTGCATCTCCATTCCTCCTTATGCAGCCATAACCATGGCTTATTATGGGATCAGAACGCGCCAACCTCAAGCAGCATGCATCAAGCAGGTTTTGAAGGCCCTGGCCATGCTTTCCACTATAATTTCGCCTCATGAGCACAGAGAGCGTCGGACTGGTCAGACCGCAGACCCTGCATGTGAGCGAGCCGCTGAAGACCGTCAGCGGCGCGGTCATTCCCGAATACGATCTGGTCTATGAAACCTACGGCCAGCTCAACGACGACCGCTCCAACGCCATCCTCATCTGCCACGCCCTCTCCGGCAACCACCATGTGGCCGGCTATTACGAAGGGGACGAAAAGCCCGGCTGGTGGGAGGCCTATGTGGGTCCCGGCAAGCCCATCGATACCAATCGCTTCTTTGTCGTCGGCGTCAACAATCTGGGCGGCTGCCACGGCTCCACCGGCCCGGCCTCCATCAACCCGGCCACAGGCAAGCCCTGGGGGCCGGATTTTCCCATCGTCACCGTGCCGGACTGGATCGTCAGCCAGAACAAACTGCGCGAGCACCTGGGCATCGAACAGTGGGCCGCCGTGGTCGGCGGCTCCCTGGGCGGCATGCAGGTGCTGCAGTGGGCCATCGACTGTCCCGACCGGCTGCGCCATGCGGTGGTCATCGCCGCCGCCCCGCGCCTGTCGGCCCAGAACATCGCCTTCAACGAGGTGGCCCGCCAGGCCATCATGTCCGACCCGGACTTCCACGGCGGACGCTATCTGGAACATGGCGTCATCCCCAAGCGCGGACTGGCGCTGGCACGCATGCTGGGGCACCTGACCTACCTGTCCGACGACCTGATGGGCAAGAAGTTCGGCCGCGAGCTGCGCGACACGCTCAAATACAGCTTTGATGTGGAGTTTCAGGTGGAGAGCTATCTGCGCTATCAGGGCGAGAAGTTCGCCACCAAGCAGAAGTTCGACGCCAACACCTATCTTCTGATGACCAAGGCGCTGGACTACTTCGACCCCTCCGCCCCCTACGACCATGACCTGAGCAAGGCCATGGCACGGGTGCAGGCCGGCTTCATGGTCATCTCCTTCACCTCCGACTGGCGTTTCAGCCCGGAGCGCAGCGAGGAGATCGTGCGCGCCCTGCTGGACAATGACAAGAATGTCTCCTACGCCGAGATCGAATCCCAGCACGGCCACGACGCCTTCCTGCTGCCCAACCCCATCTACGAAGGCGTCTTCTCCGCCTACATGAACCGTGTCGCATCGGAGGTGGGCGCATGAGCCTGAACACCGACCGCCTGCTCTCACCGGAATTCCAGCTCATCTCCAGCTGGATCGAGCCAGGCAGCCGCGTGCTCGACCTGGGCTGCGGCGACGGCACCCTGATGGCCCATCTGCAGGAGTCCCGCGACTGCTCCGGCTACGGCATGGAGCTGGATCCCAACCTGGTCATCGCCGCCATCGAGAACGGCATCAATGTCATTCAGGCCAACCTGAACAAGAAGTCCCTGCTGGACTACTTCGACGCCGACAGCTTCGACTATGTGATCATGACCCAGGCGCTGCAGGTGGTGGACCGCCCCGACCAGCTGCTGGAGGAGATGCTCACCATCGGCAAGCAGAGCATCGTCACCTTCCCCAACTTCGGCTTCTGGAAGAACCGCGTGCAGCTGATGTTCTCCGGCCGCATGCCGGAGACCGAGGTGCTGCCCTACCACTGGTACGACACCCCCAACATCCACATGTGCACCTTCCGCGACTTCGAGTCCCTGTGCGAGCAGAAGGGCATCGAGGTGGTGCGCCGCGCCGTGGTCAACCAGCAGCATGAGACCACCCTCGGCATGAAGCTGCTGCCCAATCTGCTGGGCGAGATCGCCCTCTATCAGATCCGCCGCAAGAGCGAACGGGCCTGACAAGCGCGGCACCGCGGGGAGGCATCGACCCGCACCGCCCATATCCCCGCGCACATGCCCGCCCTCGAACCGACAGCCCTTGCCAACCGCCTTCTTGACCTCGATCAAATAAAAATCATTCTTATTTGCCTTTCCGCAGCCAGTCTGTCTATAATGCGCGCAAACGAAAATGATTCTCAATGAGGGCCGCCATGGACGCGCAGGACAAACTCAAGCAGATACCCGTCTCTCCCCTGTGTGCGCTGGACGAGTGTCCGGAAGGCAGCGAGTGCGAGATCTGCCGGCTCAACGGCGAGGCCGCCGAGCGCCTGCGCCTGCTCAACCTGGGCTTCCGCGAGCGCGGCACCCTGAAGCTGGTGCAGGTGCGCAACAACCATTACATCGTCTCCGTGGACGGCAGCCGATTCGCCCTCTCCCGCGAGCTGGCGCGCAACATCTGCGTCCAGCCCCACGACACCAGCGCCTGATTTCCCATGAAAAGCTGCTGCGACACCGCCGCCCCGCCGGTTCAGCCCGTGCGCGGGCGCGTCACCCTCGCCCTGATCGGCCAGCCCAACTGCGGCAAGACCACCCTGTTCAATCGTCTCACCGGCACCCACCAGACCACCGGCAACTGGCCCGGCGTCACCGTTGAGCGCAAGCAGGGGGAGATGACCTTCGGCGACCGGCCCGCCACGCTGGTGGATCTGCCCGGCGTCTATTCGCTGCTGGACGACCCCCATGGCGGCCTGGATGAACAGATCGCGCGCGACTTCCTCACCTGCCAGCCGGTGGACCTGGTCATCAACGTGGTGGACGCCACCGCCCTTGAGCGCCAGCTCTACCTCACCCTGCAACTGCTGCACATGGGCCTGCCTGTGGTGGTGGCCCTCAACCGGGTGGACCTGCTCAAACAGCGCCGGCTGGACATCGACGTGGAGGCGTTGTCTGAGGCGCTCGGCTGCCCGGTGGTGCCCATCTCCGCCTACCACAACGAAGGCATCGACACCCTGTGTGCCACCCTGTCCGAGCGCCTCAACCGCCGCTGTCCCATGACCTTCCGCCTGCCGGAAGCGCTGCAACAGGCGGTGGCCCGGCTGGCGCCCGCAGCGCAGGGACCTGTGGAAACCTGCTGGCAGGCGCTGCAATGGCTGCTGGACCCGGATCATGCGCCCGACACCCTGCGCCAGCAGGCCCGGGCTCTGCGCCGGGACGTGGAAAACGCCCTCGGCGACGAACTGCCGCTGCTGGTGGCCGACCTCTACACCACCCGCGCCCATGAGATCACCCAACGGGCGCTGCGCCGGCTCGACCGGCTCGACCGCACCGCCACCGACCGCATCGACCGCTGGGTGCTTCATCCATGGCTGGGCGTGCCACTGTTTCTGCTGATCATGTATCTGGTCTTCTCCCTGTCGGTCAACCTGGGCAACGGCTTCGTGGACGCCTTCGACGGCACCGCTCAGGCGCTGTTCGTGGACGGCCTCGGCCAGCTGCTGCGCAGCCTGCACGCCCCCGACTGGCTCATTGCCGTGCTGGCCGACGGTGTAGGCGGCGGCCTGCAGGTGGTCGCCAGCTTCATTCCCGTGATCGCCTTTCTGTTCCTGTTCCTCTCCCTGCTGGAAGAGACCGGCTACATGCAGCGGGCCGCGCTGCTGATGGACCGGGTGTTCGGCAGACTGGGCCTGTCCGGTCAGGCGTTCGTGCCGCTGGTGGTGGGGTTCGGCTGCAATGTGCCGGCGGTGATGGCCAGCCGCACCCTGCCCGACCTGCGCGACCGCATCGTCACCATCCTGATGACACCGTTCATGTCCTGCTCGGCGCGTCTGACCGTGTATGTGCTCTTCGCCAGCGCCTTCTTCCCCGAGCACGGGGGGCTGCTGATCTTCCTGCTCTACCTGATCGGCATTGGTGCGGCGGTGGTCACGGCCCTGCTGCTCAAGCACACCCTGCTTCCGGGCGAGCAGAAGCCGCTGCTGCTGGAGCTGCCCGCCTACCACAGGCCCACGCCGGTGAACCTGCTGCTCAACGTGCGCAACAAGCTGCGCGGCTTCGTGGTGGACGCCGGCAAGGTGATCGTCATGGTTGTGCTGGTGCTCAACCTGCTCAACAGCCTGGGCACCGACGGCACCTTCGGCCATCAGGACAGCGCCGACTCGGTGCTCAGCGCCACCGGCCGGGCACTCACACCTGTAGTGGAGCCGCTGGGCGTGACGGAGGAGAACTGGCCCGCCACCGTGGGCCTGTTCACCGGCCTGCTGGCCAAGGAGGTGGTCGTCGGCACGCTGGACGCCCTCTACAAGGCGCGCCTCGGCGTCAATGAAGGTGATCAGGCGCAGGCATCCGGCCTGCCGGATCAGATTGGCGAAGCCTGGGCCACGGTGCCAGCCTACTTCTCCCAGTTTGGCCATGCGCTGCTTGATCCGCTGGGACTGGGCGACCTGCTCGGCGCCAGTGCCGAGGAACTGGGCGTGCACCGCACCACCCTGCAGCAGATGACAGAACTGTTCGACGGCACGGTGGGCGCCTTCGCCTATCTGCTGCTGGTGCTGCTCTACTTCCCCTGCGTGGCTACTTTCGCCGCCATCAAGCAGGAGCTGGGCTGGCGCTGGGCGCTATTTGCCGGCGGCTGGAGCCTGTTTCTCGGCTATACCGTGTCGGTGGCCTTCTATCAGGCGGCCACCCTGCCGCGCCATCCGGACACCAGCCTCATGTGGCTGGTGGGCATCGGCACCGCATGGCTGACGGTATATGTGTTGCTGCGGCAGGCGGGCCAGCGGCACCGCCTGCTGCGGACGGCGACCTGATGGTCGCACACTCTGCGAGGGCATGAAATGCTGCGGGAAATCAAGGCCTACATCCGCCAGCGGGAACAGGTCAGCGCGCAGCAGATTGCCGACCGCTTCGATGTGGATGTTGAGACGGTGACGGCGTGGATGACCCATCTGATCCGCCAGGGGCAGGTGCAGAAGATCGACGCGCCCGCCTGCAGCACATCCGGCTGTGGCGACTGCGCCGCCACAGGCCCCGGCGCGGTGCTCTACCGCTGGCTGCCGCGGCGCTACCGTCCGCTCGATGTGCCGGTGGACAGCCGCTGAACGACTGAAACTGTCAGGCCGGCAGACCCGGAAAGTGCGGGCACTGCGCCATGGTGTCTTCCAGCTCCCGCCGCTGCACGAACAGCGTGATCAGCTTCTGCTTGGCCGCCGGCAGCCACTCGAAATCCACCCCCACCCGCCATGCGGGCTGGTGATCAGAGAATTCCCGCACGAACACCACCTTGCCATGGGCGGCTACCAGGGTGTCCAGCCGCATGTAGACATTGAGCCGCTCCAGCTGTGACCAGGGACCGTCCACCCATACACCGATGCCGCCGGCGCTCAGGTTGACGGTGCACACCGGCCAGTCCCGGACCCGGGCGCGGTAGGCATAGAACTCCTTCAGGCGCTGCAGCACCTTGAGCCAGCCATTGTAGAGCTTCTCGATCAGCAGGATGGTATCCGCCACCAGATTGCCCTTGTGGGCGACCCGGTCCAGGTTCTTGACATAGACACTGTGATCGAAAGGCTCTACAGGATTGAGCGGAAAGACGAACAGGTTGTCCTCGGCCAGCTCAATCACGCCCCGGATCTCCCGCACCGTCTGCATCAGACGATCCAATAGCGCCAGCAGCAGCACGCCGATCTTGCTGCCACGCATCTTTTCCACCGCGGCACGATCGATCTTCTCATGCTCGCGCATGCGGTAGTTGTAGGTGGGATCTTCGGTGGGGTTCCTGTTCTCGGCCAGCTTGTCCAGCAGAAAGGCGATCAGATCCAGCGGACGCACCAGCTGATAGAGCACATAGACCGAATTGGGGCTCTGCTTGCCCAGGCGGTCAATGGCGTTCTCCAGCTCCTGACGCAGCCCTTCGAGAAAGAAGCGCTCATTGTTGGGCAGGAAGTTCTGCTCAGACAGCCCGATGGGCTGACCTTCCTCGTCCAGCCTTTCCAGGAAGATGGGAATATCCACGTCATAGCGCAGAAAGCGCCGCAGATTGGCCATCAGCAGTTCTCCAGCATTCGGTTGATCCAGTCATTGAGCATTGCCACCTCTTCCGGACAGACGGCGTGCCCCATGGGCCAGACATGCCAGTCCACCCGGGCGCCAGCCACCTCCAGCCGCTCGGCCGCGTCCCGTGCCAGCGGCAGCGGCACGATCTCATCCAGCGCGCCATGCCCCATGAACACCCGCAAACGGTTGGGTGCTACCGCCAGCGGATACCAGGTGGACAGCGCCAGCACACCAAGCGGTGCCGGCACATGACGCAATGCCGCGTGCAGCGCCACCAGCCCACCCTGGGAGAAGCCGGCCAGCAGCAGCGGCAGGTTCTGTTCCAAACCCAGCGCCGCCACCTGACGGGCCGAGGCCTCAATGCCCACCTCATCCACCTGAGCGTCCAGCTGCGGAGAGGCGATATCGAACCAGGCGCGCATGGACAGGCCGCCGTTGATCGTTACCGGTCGCACGGGGGCATGGGGCAGCACGAAACGCACCGGTGCGGACAGGCGCAACTGCGCCACCAGCGGCTCGAAGTCGTGGCCGTCGGCCCCCAGCCCATGCAGCCACACGCAGGCGGCCACGGGATCGGGGCCAGTTTCCACTATAATGGGCGGCTCATTCACGGAGCGTCTCCCATGCGCATGAAAGCATTTCAGTTTACCCTGATTCTCGTGCTGCTGGGCGGGCTGGCCGCCTGTGGCAAGAAGGGGCCGCTCTATCTGCCCGATCCACCTGAAAAAGCGACGCCGACACACCATGACGACGCCTGACCGTTTTGCCGCCTTCCCGTGGCGGAACCACGTCCTCCATGCAGAATCCGTGCCACTTTCACAGCTGGCCGACACCTATGGCACACCGCTGTATGTCTATTCGGAAACCAGGCTGCGGGAGAACTACCGCGCCTTTGACCGGGCCTTCGGCCACCAGCCCCACCAGGTGTGCTACGCGGTCAAGACCAACAGCAACCTGTCGGTGCTGCGAGCGCTGGCCGAGGAAGGCGCCGGTTTCGACATTGTCTCGGTCGGCGAGCTGGAACGGGTGCTGGCCGCTGGAGGAAAGCCCGGCAAGGTGGTCTTCTCCGGTGTGGCCAAGCGGGTGGACGAAATCGAACGGGCGCTGGAGGCAGGTATCCGCTGCCTGAACGTGGAATCCCGCGCCGAGCTGGAACGCATCGCCGAGGTGGCCACCGCCCATGGCACACGCGCACCCGTCTCCCTGCGGGTCAACCCCGATGTGGACGCCGGCACCCACCCTTACATCTCCACCGGGCTGAAGGAGAACAAATTCGGCATTCCCATCGAGGAGGCGGACGCCCTCTACCGCTGGGCCGCGGAACAGCCGTCGCTCAAAGTCACCGGCATCGACTGCCACATCGGCTCCCAGCTGACCGAACTCGCGCCCTTTCAGGCGGCCATCGAGCGGGTGCTGGCGCTGAAGACGCGGCTGGAAGCCGATGGCATTACCATCGGCCATCTGGATCTCGGTGGCGGGCTGGGCGTGCAATACCGTGATGAGACGCCACCGGCCATCGGGGACTATGTGCGCACGCTGGTGGAGACGGTGGCCGACCCGCAGGTGGAGATCCTCATCGAGCCGGGCCGGGCCATCGCCGCCAATGCAGGCGTGCTGCTCACCCGGGTGGAATATCTCAAGGACAATGAGGCCCGTCACTTCGCCATCGTGGACGCGGCCATGAACGACCTGATCCGCCCCGCGCTGTATCAGGCGTGGCAGGACATCGTGCCGGTGACACCGCGCGAGGATGGCGTGGAGGCCGAGTGGGACATTGTCGGCCCCGTGTGCGAGACGGGGGACTTTCTCGGCAAGGGACGCCGCCTCAACCTGAAGGCGGGCGACCTGCTGGCGGTGATGAGCGCCGGGGCCTACGGTTTCACCATGGCCAGCAACTACAACACCCGCCCGCGCGCGGCGGAGGTGATGGTGCGTGGCGACACCCACCGGCTGATCCGCCCGCGGGAGACGTGGCAGGACCTGTTCGGCAGCGAGGCCGCCTGCCTGTCAGATAGAGACTGAAAGCGCCAACCAGATGGCCTGATGAAATGCGTCCGAACCGAGGTGTGACGCCGGCAGGACACGCAGATGGATCAACCTGAAAGAACGGCCTACCCACCACCCTGAGGGTCAGATGTGCGGTGCGACGGCGGCATGGCGATGACCGCTCAGCGCCGCGCCAGCTGTACCGGCTCGGTATGACGCAGGGCCAGCTGCCAATCGCGACCGTCGAAACGCCACCAGCGCTCCTGCCAGCCACGGGCCGTGCGCCAGCCGCTCCACCACAGCCCCGCCTCACCCGGATAGCGCGCCAGCGGCGCCCCTTGCGGCAGCTGGCGCGCCAGCGCAGTCAGCTGCGTGGACGGAAGAGGCTCCACCCGCTTGAGGTCATCCACCAGCAGCACCGGCGTGCCCAGCGGCAGACGATAGACCTCATGCAGCGCCTCCACCGCGTCGTTGTTGAGCACCACGCATCCCTTGCTGGAGCGGGGCGGGCGCACATAGAGGCCTGGCGGCGTGCCGTGCAGCCAGATGCCGGAGCCGGTGCGACCGAGCATGCGGTCCCAGGCGTTGGGATAGTTGAGCGGCAGGGCACCCGCGCCATACAGCGGCGGCAGCTTCTCGTCCGGCAACCAGTCCACGATGCGGTAGATGCCTACCGGCGTGCGCCGGTCGCCCCGACGCTGCTTGCCGTAGCCCTTCTGACCGATGCTGACGAAGACATCCTCCACCACCTGCAGATGGCCGTTGCGGTTGCGCAGCAGATAGAGGCGCGAGCCGGTCATGTCCACCACCACCCACCAGGGCTGGCGCCCGGGGCGCAGGATCCACTGGTGCAGACGACGGTGGATCTTCTCCTCCTGCTGGTGGTGCTGCCAGCGCAGGCGCGCCTCCTGCGTCAGGGCCTCGATCAGCGCGCCATGGCGCTGCTGCAGCTGATGCAGCAGGGGGGTGTCGCCCGCCAGCCAGGCATTGAGTTGCAGGGCCAGCAGCTGCCCCAGACGGTAGTCCGGATACTGGAGGCGCAGGGCCTCCACCGCTTTCAGGGCGGTGTCAGCGTCCGCCGCCCGAATGGCCGAAAGCGCCCTGAGCACCAGCGGCTCCGGCCCCGGATCCAGCCGGGGCTGGGCCGACGCCGCAACGGACAGCAGCATCGCGAACAACCCGATGATCAGGCGGATGCTCACTTGAGCACTTCCTCCCGGGCAATGCGCCAGTGGCCGTCCGGCCCCTTCCGCCACAACAGCTTCTTGCGCACGGTATCCTGGAAGTGGTCGTTGCGATAGTGCTGCACGAAGGTGGTCTCGACCAACGCCGGAGAGAGGCGGCGAATCTGCACATCGCTGAGCCTCACCTCGATGAACTTCGGTCGTCTCAGGCGCAGGCGGCGCTGCGCCTTCCAGGCGTTGTGGCTCAGGCCGCTGAGCGGTCGGAAGCCCGGCGCATAGAGCGCGAGATAGCTGTCCACGTCCTGTGCGGACCAGGCGCTGCGCCAGCGCTCAAGCGCCGCACGCACGGCAGCGATGTCCGCCTGCGGATTGACCTGCTGCTGCGCCGCCTTCTTCGGCGAGAGCAGGTCGTCATAGGCAGCGCGCGCCTGCTGCATGCGCAGCTGCTTGAGCTCGCTCCAGATTTCAGCCTCAGGCTGGCGCTGCTTCAGGGCCTGCTCGAAGGCGTCGGCCGCCTCGTTGACGCGGCCCATGGCCGCCAGCACCCGCGCCCGCTCCAGCCACCAGCGCTGGGGCGGAAGCACCTCTTTCCATGTGTCCAGCCAGTCGAGGGCTTCTTCCCAGCGCCCCTGCGCCTTGAGCGTCTGCAGCGGCCCGAAGGGGTCACGGGCGACGGGGCCTCCCCCATTTTTGGCAGGTGCGGCGCCGACCGCGGCGGAAAATGCCAGAAAAACGCCCAGAAAAGCCGCCTTGAACAGGGTTTTCATCTCTCAGGTTCCTCCAATACGCACCAGACCGGCCCGCAGGGTCTTGAGCTGGTCGCGCAGCTGCGCCGCCTTCTCGAACTCCAGATCGCGCGCGGCGGCGTACATCTCCTTTTCCAGCTTCTTCATCAGCCGGGCGGCCTCGCCGGGGCTGAGCCGTTCCAGATCATATTCACCGGCCGGCTCGGCCACCTGCTGTCCCTTGCGGGTGGCGCGCGGCGCGTAGGGCGAGTCTTCCAGAATGTCGCCCACCTTCTTGTTGAGCCCGCGCGGGGTGATGCCGTGGGCGCTATTGTAGGCCATCTGCTTTTCGCGCCTGCGTTCTGTCTCGTCGATGGCGCGGCGCATGGAGTCGGTGATCTGGTCGGCATACAGAATGGCACGCCCATGGGGATTGCGCGCGGCGC
>NZ_WFYD01000032.1 GCF_015490265.1 Sulfurivirga sp.
TCAAGCGGGCGACGGAGCGCAAGCGCTCCATTCCGGAGGGGCTGTGGGTCAAGTGTCCCAAGTGTGAGAACGTGCTCTATCGCGCCGAGCTGGAGCGCAACCTGCATGTGTGCCCCAAGTGCGGCCATCACATGCGTATCGGTGCGCGTGAACGCCTCAAGCACCTGTTTGATGCGGGCACGGCACAGGAGATCGCCGCCGAGGTGTCGCCCATCGACATTCTCGGTTTCCGCGACCAGAAGAAGTACAGGGACCGCATCAGTCAGGCCCAGAAGGCCACAGGCGAAAAGGACGCGCTGATCATGATGGTGGGCGAGGTGGAAGGCCTGCAGATGGTTGCCGGCGCCTTCGAGTTCAAGTTCATGGGCGGTTCCATGGGTTCCGTTGTGGGTGAGAAGTTCGTCCGTGGCGTCAACAAGGCGCTGGAGCTGCAATGTCCCTTTGTGGTCTTCTCCGCCTCCGGTGGTGCGCGCATGCAGGAGTCGCTGTTCTCCCTGATGCAGATGGCCAAGACCTCCGCGGCGCTGGGGCGCCTGCGCGAGGCGGGACTTCCGTTCATCTCGGTGCTGACCGATCCCACCATGGGCGGGGTGTCCGCCAGCTTCGCCATGCTGGGAGACATCAATGTGGCCGAGCCGGGGGCGCTGATCGGCTTCGCCGGCCCGCGCGTGATCGAGCAGACGGTGCGCGAGAAGCTGCCGGAAGGGTTCCAGCGCAGCGAGTTCCTGCTGGAGCATGGCGCCATCGACCGCATCATCGACCGGCGCGACATGCGTCAGGAACTGGCGCTCATGTGCCGCATGCTGATGAACCGCCCCGCCTGAGGACATGATCGAATCCGACGACCGCTCGCTGCAACAGTGGCTGGACTACCAGCTGCGCCTGCATCCGCGCGCGGTCGATCTGGGGCTGGAACGGGTCCGCCGGGTGGGCGAACGTCTGGGCGTGCTGGCGCCGCGTGCCACCGTCATCACCGTGGCGGGGACCAATGGCAAGGGCTCCAGCGTCGCCATGCTGGAGGCCATTCTCGCCGGTGCCGGCTACCAGGTGGGCACCTACACCTCGCCCCATCTCATCCGCTACAACGAACGCATCCGCATCAACGGCACGCCCGTGTCCGACGAGCAGCTGGTGGCGGCCTTCAACGCCATCGACAGGGCGCGGGAGGACACGCTGCTGACTTTCTTCGAGTTCGGCACACTGGCGGCACTGTGGCTGTTCGGCCAGCAGTTCCTTGACGCCATCATTCTGGAAGTGGGGCTGGGCGGACGCCTTGACGCCACCAACGCCGTGGACGCCGACATTGCCCTGATCACCGCCATTGATGTGGATCACGCCGACTGGCTGGGGGATGACCGCGAGGCCATCGGGCGGGAGAAGGCGGGCATTCTGCGTTCGGGCCGCCCGGCGGTGGTGTCCGACCCCAATCCGCCCCGGAGCGTGCTGGAGGTGGCTGAGGCGCAGGCGGTGCCGCTGGCGCTGGCCGGGCGGGATTTCCACTGGCGCCGTCACCGCGTGCTGTGGGACTATGAAGGAGGCGTACGCCTCAACGGTCTGCCGGAACCGGCGCTGCCCGGCGACTTTCAGCTGCAGAACGCCGCCGGCGTGCTGGCGGTGCTGGAGCGGCTGCCGGTGCAGTTCTATCTGACCCGCACCCACATCGAACGGGGCCTGCGGCAGGTGCGTCATCCCGGTCGGCTGCAGCATCTGCAGGTGGCGGGGCAGTCCTGGCTGGTGGATGTGGCCCACAATCCGCAGGGCGCGCGGGCGCTGGCCGACTATCTGGCGGGGCGGCCGGAGCGGGGCTGGCAGTGCGTCTTTTCCGCCCTCAATGATAAGGATGTGCGTCCCATGGTGGAGGCGGTGGCGCCCCATGTGGCCCACTGGCATGTGGCGCCGCTTGAGGATGCGCGCGCCATGCCGCTGGACGCCCTGAAGGAGGCACTGCGGGCGGCGGGGGTGGACGAGTCGGCTGTCACGCCCCATGAGCATCTGGATGCAGCCGTGGCGGCGGCCCGGCAGGCGCAGGCGCCGGTGCTGGCATGGGGCTCGCTGGTGACGGTGGGCGGTGTTCTGGAGAGGCTGGGGCATGGATGAGACGCTGCGCAATCAGCTGACGGGTGTGGTGATCTGGTTTCTCGTGCTGATCCTGCTGGTGGGCAGCTGGCAGCCGGTGCGATTTTCTCCCGACCGCATGACTGACGATGCAACGGAGAAAAAGACGACGCCGGTGGTGGTGGACACCCCTCTGACCATTCCCGAAACGGCGCCGGTCAAACGCCTGCCGGAGCGAACCGTTGCGGAAAAGCCCTCCGTTGCGTCCGTCGTTAAGGAAAAACCTCAAGCCGATGAGCAGCCGAAACCGTCTCTACCACAGAGGACGACTGCACCCGGCCACCGTGTGCCGGCGCCGCAAGCAGACAGGCCGGCCGGTACTGCAGGCAAGACAACCGTCCACGACGGCGGCAGACAGGCGAAAGCTGCGCGGCACACGGGCTGGCTGGTGAAGGTGGTCACCTACTACACGGCGCGTCAGGCCAACGATCTGGTGGCGCGGCTCAACGAGGCGGGCTATGATGCAACCTATCGCGTCTTCAAGACCCGGGACGGGCGCAGGCTCTATTCGGTGCGCATCGGTCCCTATGCCAGCCGCAGTCAGGCACGCCGCATCAAGAAGCTCGTGGATCGGCGCTTTCGAACCAATTCGATCGTGGAACGCATCAGCAGGGAGAAGAACTGAGCATGTGTGGAGTCGTCGGCATCGTCCATACGGACGGGACACTGGTCAATCAGGAAATCTATGACGCCCTGACCATCCTGCAGCACCGGGGGCAGGACGCCGCGGGCATCGTCACCTGCGCGGGCGACCGCTTCTTCCAGCGCAAGGACAACGGTCTGGTCAAGGATGTGTTCCGCACCCGCCACATGCGCGAGCTGATCGGGGCGATGGGCATCGGCCATGTGCGCTATCCCACCGCAGGGACCAGTTCCAGCGCCGAGGCGCAGCCGTTCTATGTGAACGCGCCCTACGGCATCGTCATGGGCCACAATGGCAATCTGACCAATGCGGACGAGCTGCGCGAGCAGATCTGGCGGCAGGATCTGCGCCATCTGAATACCAATTCCGACTCCGAGGTGCTGCTCAATGTCTTCGCCCATGAGCTGCTGCGCCAGAACACGCTCACGCCCACGCCGGAGGACGTGTTCGCCGCCATTCGCCGGGTGCACAGACGGGTGCGCGGCGGCTACGCCACCGTGGGCATGATTGCGGGGCTCGGCGTGTTCGCCTTCCGCGATCCGCACGGGCTGCGCCCGCTCATCGTGGGCGAGCGGGAGAACGAAGCCGGTGGCAAAGACTACATCGTCGCTTCCGAGAGCGTGGCGCTGGACAGTCTGGGCTACCGCATCGTGCGTGACGTGGCACCGGGCGAGGCGGTGGTGATGACCGCCGATGGACGGCTGCTGTTTGAGCAGTGCCACGACAACCCACAGCATGCGCCGTGCATCTTCGAGTTCGTCTATTTCGCCCGCCCGGATTCTATCATCGACGGCATTTCCGTCTACAAGGCGCGTCTGCGCATGGGGCGCAAGCTGGGCGAGAAGATCCTGCGCGAATGGCCGGACAATGACATCGACGTGGTCATGCCCATTCCCGACACCAGCCGCACCAGCGCCCTGCAGCTGGCGGAAACCCTGGGCAAGCCCTACCGGGAAGGTTTCATCAAGAACCGCTACATCGGCCGCACCTTCATCATGCCGGGGCAGCAGCTGCGCAAGAAGTCGGTGCGTCAGAAGCTCAACCCCGTGCCGCTTGAGTTCGAGGGCAAGAATGTGCTGCTGGTGGATGACTCCATCGTGCGCGGCACCACCTCCGGCGAGATCGTTCAGATGGCCCGCGATGCCGGCGCGCGCAAGGTCTATTTCGCCTCCGCCGCGCCGCCGGTGCGCTATCCCTATGTGTATGGCATCGACATGCCGGCGGCCTCCGAGCTGATCGCCAGCAACAAGACGGTGGAGGAGATCGCCGAGTTCATCGGCGCCGACCGGCTCATCTATCAGGATCTGGACGATCTGGTGGAGGCGGTGCGCGAGGGCAACCCCGTGGTGCCCTGCTTCGATACCTCCTGCTTCAGCGGCGAATACGTCACCGGTGATATTGACGCCGACTATCTGGCCGCGCTGGAGCGCAACCGCCACGGCAAGGCGCCGGTGGGGGACGAGCCGGTGGGCATGACCAATGTGGGAGGCTGACATGGACTGGCACGAGGAGAGCTTTGCCATTCACGGCGGCTACGCCCGCACGCAGGAGGGGGAGAACAGCGAGGCCATCTTTCCCACCTCCAGCTTTGCCTTCGACTCCGCCGCACAGGCGGCGGCCCGCTTCGCCGGTGAGGAGGCGGGCAACATCTACTCCCGCTTCACCAACCCGACGGTGCGCACCTTCGAGCAGCGGCTGGCAGCCATGGAGGGGGGCGAGGCGTGCGTGGGCACCGCCTCCGGCATGAGCGCCATCCTGTCGCTGACGCTTGGCCTGCTGGAAAGCGGTGATCATATCGTCAGTTCCCGCAGCATCTTCGGTACCACCAAGGTGCTGTTTTCGAAGTATCTCGGCAAGCTGGGCATCGGCACCGACTATGTGCCGCTGAGCGACTACGCTGCCTGGGAGGTGGCCATTCGGCCGGAGACGAAGATTCTGTTTCTGGAGACCCCCTCCAATCCCATGACCGAGGTGGCCGACATCGCCCGGCTGGCGGAGCTGGCCCACGCTCACGGCTGCTGGCTGGTGGTGGACAATGCCTTCTGCACGCCGGCGCTGCAGCAGCCGCTCAGACTGGGCGCCGATTTCGTGATCCACTCGGCCACCAAGTTTCTCGACGGGCAGGGCCGCTGCGTCGGTGGCGCCGTCGTGGGGCCGGAAGCGCTCGTCGAGGAGCATGTGCGCGGCTTTCTGCGCACCTGCGGACCGAGCATGAGTCCGTTCAACGCCTGGGTGTTCTTCAAGGGGCTGGAAACCCTGCACGTGCGCATGAAGGCCCACTCGGACAACGCGCTGGCGCTGGCGCAGTGGCTGGAGGCCCATCCGGCGGTGGAAAAGGTGTTCTATCCGGGCCTGCCGTCCCATCCGCAGCATGCGCTGGCCATACGCCAGCAGAAAAGCGGTGGGGGGCTGGTGAGCTTCTATGTCCGGGGCGGTCGGGAGGCGGCCTGGAAGGTGGTCGACAGCGTGCGCATGATCCACATCACCGCCAATCTGGGCGACACCAAGACGCTGATCACCCATCCGGCCACCACCACCCATAGCCGGGTGGAGCCGGAGGTGCGCGAGGCGGCGGGCATCACCGACAGCCTGCTGCGCGTCTCCGTCGGGCTGGAAGCGATCGAGGACATTCAGGCCGATCTGGATCGGGGGCTGTCCCAGCTGATATAGCGGTGTCGGCTCGGTTGGGACGTCATCTGAATCTGTTTATTAAAGTGCCGCCGTGGTCCCTCTCAATGGAGGCCGTTCCGGTTGCAGGTGCCGTCTGGGTCACCGCCTTTGTTCGAGTCGAGTCAGGGCAGGCCTGAGCAGGCGGGCCTTACGCCCAGTCATGCCCCACATCATGTCCGTTATTCCGACATGCGGCCTTTCCCTCCCGGAACCGGCGCTTCTATGGGGTCTCCCCCATTTTTGCGATGCGCGTTTTTCCGCCGCCGGAAAAATGCCCGCGTTTCCACCGGCAAAGGGCGTTTGGGCGTGTTTTTCGCCGTGCGAGTGATCGGGAATGGTATACCGCCGGTTCTGGTGGGTCGGTTTCCGATCTCACCGGTGTGACCGTCCGTTGGAGTGGGTTTCAGACCGGTGCAGGCACGCCGTGACGGGGTCTCCCCCGTTTTTGCCAGACGTCGGTCTGGCCCGGCGTGCAGGTGTTGCGTTTTTCGCCGGGCGGCAGGCATTGAGCCGCTTTCCGGCATTGTGGCCGTCCGTAACGGGGTCTCCCCCATTTTTGCAGGCTGCCCGGCTGGCGCGCCGGCGGCGTGCTCAGTTTTTCGGCAGCTGGATGCGGTCTGCGGGCTTCTTGTCGGGGTTGGGGCGGTAGAGGACGCACACCTTGCCGATGGTCTGCACCAGTTCGGCGCCGGTGGCGGCGACCATCTCTTCAATGGCCGCCTTGCGGTCGTCCCGGTCGCCGGCGTTGATCTTGATCTTGACCAGCTCGTGGTGGCTGAGGGTGCTGTCCAGCTCCGCCAGCAGGCCTTCGGTGATGCCCTTGCCGCCCACGAGGATGACCGGGTTGAGGTGGTGCGCGAGGCCGCGCAGGAATTTCTTCTGGTTGATGGTCAGGGCCATATAATCTTTCCTCTCTGTGACTGACGACATATTGTACGGCCTATGGCGCGCAGCAAATCTTCCAAACGGTGGCTGAAGGAGCATTTCGACGATTTCTACGTGCAGAAGGCGCAGCGGGAGGGGTGGCGTTCCCGCGCGGTCTACAAGCTGCAGGAGATCGACGAGAAGGACCGTCTGTTCCGGCCGGGCATGACGGTAGTCGATCTGGGGGCGGCACCTGGTGGCTGGTCCCAGTGGGCGACGCACCGCATCGGCGAGAAGGGGCATGTCTATGCGCTGGACATCCTGCCGGTGGAGCCCTTTGCGGGCGTGACCTTCATTCAGGGGGACTTCCGCGAGGATGAGGTGTATCAGGCGCTGCTGGATGCGCTGGGCGGGCGGCCGGTGGATCTGGTCATGTCCGATATGGCACCCAACATGAGCGGCAACAGGGCGGTGGACATTCCGCGCGCTATGTATCTGGCGGAGCTGGCGGTGGATTTCGCCGATCAGGCGCTCAAGCCCGGCGGCGACCTGCTGATGAAAGTGTTTCAGGGCGAGGGCTTCGATCAACTGCTCAAAGAACTGCGCGCGCGCTATGGCAAGGTGCTGACCCGCAAGCCCAAGGCTTCCCGTCCCCGCAGTCGGGAGGTCTATCTGCTGGCAAGGAATAAAAAAAATTTATAAAGCTTTAGAAAAACTTATCATGATGTGGCATTCCCTGTCAGGATAGAGTAAAGTTAACGATCCGAGAAGAAAAATAGCTGATCTCATATGGCGAACAAACCCAACCCCAACGACAACGGCGATCTGATCAAGAACCTGGTCATCTGGACGGTGCTGACCGTGGTGCTGCTGACGGTGTTCAACCACTTCGGCGGCCAGAAGATGACCATGAGCCATCAGCTGGACTACACCCAGTTCATTCAGGATGTGCGTGCCGGCAAGGTCAAGCAGGTGGAGATTCAGGGCAACCGCATCCGCGGCATCTACGCCGATGGCAGCAGCTTCGCCACCTACAACCCGGGCGATCCCGGCCTGATGGGCGACCTGCTGGACAACAACGTGCGTGTGGTGGCACGCCCGCCGGAGCAGCAGAGCCTCTTGATGCAGATCTTCATCTCCTGGTTCCCGATGCTGCTGCTGATCGCCGTGTGGCTGTGGGCCATGCGCGGCATGGCCGGTGGCGGCGTGGGTGGCAAGAACAGCCCCTTCTCCTTCGGCAAGTCCAAGGCGCGCATGCTCACGCCCGAGCAGGTCAAGGTCACCTTTGACGATGTGGCCGGCGCCGAGGAGGCCAAGGAGGAAGTCAAGGAGGTAGTGGACTTCCTCAAGAACCCGGAGAAGTTCAAGCGCCTGGGCGCCAAGATTCCAAAGGGCGTGCTGATGGTGGGCCCGCCGGGCACGGGCAAGACCCTGCTGGCCAAGGCCATCGCCGGCGAGGCCAATGTGCCCTTCTTCAGCATCTCCGGCTCCGACTTCGTGGAGATGTTCGTGGGCGTGGGCGCCTCCCGCGTGCGCGACCTGTTCGAGCAGGCGCGCGCCAACGCGCCGTGCATCATCTTCATTGACGAGATCGACGCGGTGGGCCGCAGCCGTGGCGTCGGCATCGGTGGCGGCAATGACGAGCGCGAACAGACCCTCAACCAGCTGTTGGTGGAAATGGATGGCATCGAGGGTAGCGAGGGCATCATCGTCATCGCCGCCACCAACCGTCCGGACGTGCTCGACAAGGCGCTGCTGCGTCCGGGTCGCTTCGACCGTCAGGTGACCGTCGGTCTGCCGGACGTGCGCGGCCGCGAACAGATTCTCAAGGTGCACATGCGCAAGATTCCGGTGGGTGAGGATGTGGATCCCGCCGTCATTGCACGTGGCACTCCGGGTTTCTCCGGTGCCGATCTGGCCAATCTGGTCAATGAGGCGGCTCTGATCGCGGCGCGGGAGAATTCCGACAAGGTGTACATGCGCCACTTCGAGCAGGCCAAGGACAAGATCCTCATGGGCGTGGAGCGCAAGACCATGGTCATGAGCGAAGAGGAGAAGAAGCTCACCGCCTACCACGAGGCCGGTCACGCCATCGTCGGCTACCTGATGCCGGAGCACGACCCGGTCTACAAGGTGAGCATCATTCCCCGTGGCCGTGCGCTGGGGGTCACCATGTACCTGCCGGAGGAAGACAGCTGGAGCCACTCGAAAACGGAGCTGGAGAGCCAGTTGTGCAGCCTCTATGGTGGACGCATCGCCGAGGAGATCATTTTCGGTCCCGAGAAGGTGACCACCGGCGCGAGCAACGACATTGAGCGGGCCACCAAGCTGGCGCGCAACATGGTGACCAAGTGGGGGTTGTCCGAGCGACTCGGACCGCTGCTGTATGAAGAAGAAGAGGAAAATGGCTTCCTGGGTGCCGGCGCGGTCACCAGCCACATCTCCGATGAGACGCGCGAGCTGATCGACGAGGAGGTACGCCGCATCATCGACCGCAACTACGCCCGTGCCAAGAAGATCCTGGAGGACAATCTGGACAAGCTGCACGCCATGGCGGATGCGCTGATGAAGTACGAGACCATCGACAAGGATCAGATCGACCGCATCATGCGCGGCGAGGATCCGGGCGAGCCGAAGGACTGGCAGCAGCCCCGGACGCCGACGCCGCAGGGCGGCGCACCGGCCGAGGCCGCACCCGCTGCCACCGATGAGGGCGCGCAGGGCGAGGGCGAGTCGTCCCCGCCAGTGGGCGAGGGTGCGCCCAAGCTGCAGTAGCGGGACGCTTTCCAGTTGATCAGAAATGGCCCCTGTTGACGCAGGGGCTTTTTGTGTGGAGTGGCCATGAACCGATTTGAACGACTGCTGCGCGGTGAGCCGCTGGACCGAGCGCTGGTGATGGGCATTCTCAATGTGACACCCGACTCCTTCTCGGACGGCGGACGCTGGACGACGGAGGAGGCCATCAAGCGCCAGGCTGAAGCCATGACCCGGGACGGTGCCGACATGATCGACATTGGTGGCGAGTCCACTCGTCCGGGCGCTGAGCCGGTGCCACTGGAGGTGGAGCTGGAGCGGGTCATGCCCGCCATCGAATGGGTGCGTCAGGTGAGCGATCTGCCGCTGTCGATCGACACCAGCAAGCCCGAAGTGATGGAGGCGGCGCTGCAGGCGGGGGTGGCGCTGGTCAATGACGTCAACGCCCTGCAGGCGGAGGGCGCGGTGGAGGTGGTGGCGCGCCATCACGCACCGGTCTGTCTGATGCATCGGCAGGGGGATCCCCGCACCATGCAGGACAACCCGCAGTATCGGGATGTGGTGGCGGAGGTGGCCACCTTTCTGCATCAGCGGGCCGAAGCGGTCATGGCGGCCACGGGGCTGGAGGCCAACGCCGTCTGGCTGGATCCGGGTTTTGGCTTCGGCAAGACGCTGGGGCATAATAGGGCGCTCTTTCAGGAGCTGGACAAGCTGGTGGCGCTGGGACATCCCTTGCTGGTGGGGGTGTCCCGCAAGCGCATGATCGGTGAGCTGCTGGGGCGGGACAATCCGCTGGAGCGGGTCACCGGCAGTGTGGCGGCGGCCACGCTGGCGGCCCTGAAGGGGGCCAGTGTGGTGCGGGTGCATGATGTGCGCCCCACCGTAGAAAGTCTCAACATCACCATGACGCTGCTATGAGCGAGAAGATATCCATTTTCGGCACCGATGGGGTACGCGGTCACGTTGGAGAGGGGGTCATCCGTCCTGACCGTGTGCTGGAGCTGGGATGGGCCACCGGACAGGTGATGGCCCGTCATAGCATGAGTCAGGTGCTCATCGGCAAGGATACCCGCATTTCCGGTTACATGTTCGAGGCGGCGCTGGAGTCGGGCCTGATCGCCGCCGGCATCGACGTGCTGCTGACCGGCCCGCTGCCCACGCCAGCGATCGCCTACCTGACCCGCACCTTCAGCGCAGACATCGGGCTGGTGATCAGCGCCTCCCACAACCCTTACACCGACAACGGCATCAAGTTCTTCTCCTCAGCTGGCGCCAAGCTGGATGATGCGCTTACCGAAGAGATTGAAACCGTCTTTTCAGAATGCGCCTTCGAGATGACTTCGCCGGACCGGCTCGGGCGCGCGCGGCGCATCGACGACGCCGCCGGACGGTACATCGAATTCTGCAAGAGCACCTACCGTGCTCCCGGTGGCCTGCAGGGGATGAAGGTGGTGCTGGACTGTGCCAATGGCGCCACCTACCATGTCGCCCCCAGCGTGTTCCGGGAGCTGGGCGCCGAAGTGACGGCCATCGGCGTGACGCCGGATGGCCTCAACATCAATCAGGGCTGTGGCGCCACCGACACCCGCGCGCTGCGTGCCAAAGTGCTGGAAACCGGTGCTGATCTGGGCATCGCCTTCGACGGCGA
>NZ_WFYD01000033.1 GCF_015490265.1 Sulfurivirga sp.
ACCCCGGGCTGCACGAAGGAAGGCGAAGGCTTCCGCGACCATTACGCCGACTTTCAGGCACTGAACTGTGACATCTACGGCTGCTCGCGCGACAGCCTGAAATCCCACGAGCGCTTCAAGGAGAAGTACTGCTTTCCGTTCGAGCTGATCTCCGACCCGGACGAAACCCTGTGCCGCCTGTTTGACGTCATCAAGCTGAAGAAGAACTATGGTCGGGAATACATGGGCATTGAGCGCAGCACCTTCCTGATCGACCCGGAAGGCATCCTGCGCCACGAATGGCGCAAGGTGCGGGTGCCCGGACATGTGGAAGCCGTGCTGGAGACGCTGCGGAACCTGCAGGCCGAATGAACACCACCGAGGATCCCCGTCATGAAGCGACATTCCCACAAACGCATCTTCATTCTCGACACCAATGTGCTCATTCATGACCCCATGGCGCTGTTCAACTTCGACGAGCACGACATCTTCCTGCCCATGACCGTGCTCGAAGAGCTGGACAACCACAAGAAGGGAGTGTCGGAAATCGCGCGCAACGCCCGCGAGGCCAACCGCATTCTGGATGTGCTCATCAGTGGCGAGTCCTTCGAGGAGATTCAGCACGGCATTCCGCTGAGCAAATACAGCGGCCCCCTGCCCCGGGATCATGAAGCCCACAGGCTGGGCAAGCTGTTCTTCGAGACCGAACCGCCGGTGACTCATGATGGGGTGGGCGGCCTGATCGGTCACAAGGCGGACACTCACATCATCGAGTCGGGGCTGGCCCTCAAGCACCGCTTCCCCGACCGGGACGTGACGCTGGTCACCAAGGACATCAACATGCGCATCAAAGCGGCCGCGGTAGGCCTGCATTCGGAGGACTACTACAACGACCGCGTGCTGGAGGACACCGATCTGCTCTACACCGGCTGGACCCAGCTGCCGGAGCATTTCTACGAGGAACACGCCGACCGCATGACCTCATGGCAGGAGGACGGGCGCACCTTCTACCGCCTGACGCTGGACGAGAAACCGGACTGGTATCCCAACGAATTCCTCGTCAGCGCCAATGAGGCCGGATTCACCGCCATTGTGCGGCAGGTGGAGGGCACCACCGTCACGCTGGAATACCCGCACGATTACACCCAGCAGGCGGTCTGGGGCATCCACGCCCGCAATCCGGAGCAGAACATGGCCCTCAACCATCTGATGGACCCGGAGGTCGACTTTGTCACTCTGGTGGGCCAGGCGGGCACGGGCAAGACGCTGCTGACTCTGGCGGCCGCGCTGGAACAGACGCTGGAGGAGAACCGCTACACGGAAATCATCATGACCCGCGCCACCATTCCCATCGCCGAGGACATCGGCTTTCTGCCCGGCACGGAGGAGGAGAAGATGACCCCGTGGATGGGTGCGCTGCTGGACAACCTGGAAGTGCTCACAGGCACCATGAAGGGTCAGAACAGCTGGCAGCGGCAGGCAACGCAGGACCTGCTGCATGAGCGCATCCGCATCAAGTCCATGAACTTCATGCGCGGACGCACCTTCGTCAACAAATTCGTCATCATCGACGAGGCGCAGAACCTCACGCCCAAACAGATGAAAACGCTCATCACCCGGGCCGGGCCCGGCACCAAGATGGTCTGTCTGGGCAACCTGGCGCAGATCGACACGCCCTATCTCACCGAAACCACCAGCGGACTGACCTATGTGGTGGACCGGGCAAAAAGCTGGGATCACAGCGGGCATGTCACCCTGCAGAAGGGGGAACGCTCCCGTCTCGCCCAATGGGCAGCGGAGGTGCTGTGATGCGCCGCGCCGATCCCGTTCTGCCGCCGGATTCGGTGCTGATCACCGGCTGCTCCAGCGGTATCGGTCGCCATGCGGCACTGGCACTGGAGCAGATGGGATATGACATCATCGCCAGCGTGCGCAAGGCGGAGGATGTCGCACCCCTGCAGCAGGAAGGCATCAAGTGCGTGCAGCTGGATCTGGACGACCCTGCCAGCATAGAGGCAGGCCTGCAGGCGGCCATCGATCTGAGCGAAACCGGCCGACTGCGCGCCCTGTTCAACAATGGCGCCTTCGGCCTGCCCGGCGCGGTGGAAGATCTGTCCCGCGATGCCCTGCGTGCCCAGTTCGAGACCAACGTCTTCGGCACCCAAGCGCTGACCAACCGCTTCATCGCCCACCTGCGTGCCCACGGCAAGGGCGGACGCATCATCTACAACAGCTCGGTGCTGGGCTTTGCCGCCATGGCCTATCGTGGTGCCTACAACGCCTCCAAGTTCGCCATCGAGGGTCTGGCCGATACCCTCCGGCTGGAACTGTGGGACACCCCCATCGACGTGGTGCTGATCGAACCGGGCCCCATCACCTCCCGCTTCCGCGAAAACGCCTACGCCGCCTTCCGCCGCTGGATCGACCCCAGCGAAAGCGCTCACCACGCCCAGTACGAGGCCATGATCCAGCGCCTGAAGAAGGAAGGCCCGGCCGCCCCCTTTACTCTCGGTCCGGAGGCGGTCACCCGCGCGTTGCTCCGGGCGCTGGAAAGCCACCGGCCACGGGCCCGCTACCCGGTCACCCTGCCCACGCACCTGTTCGCCTGGCTCAAGCGCCTCCTGCCCACCGCCCTTCTGGACCGCGCCCTGCTGGAAGCCGGCGGCAATGGCCGGCGCTGATGCCCACCACCCACCTTCATGATTGAAATTAGCAATCGGTCGTGGATTGATGATGTATTCCGCATTGATTAAACTGTAGCGGTCCTTCATTCATACAACACAAAAAAGGAGTGTCAACATGAGCGTTCTGGTCACCAAACCGGCCCCTGACTTCACGGCCGCCGCCGTGCTGGAAGACGGCACCATCGTCGAAAACTTCAACCTGCGCGAGTATCTGGACGGTTCCTACGGCGTCGTCTTCTTCTACCCGCTGGACTTCACCTTCGTGTGCCCGTCCGAGATTCTTGCGTTCGACCACCGCATCGACCGCTTCAAGGAACTGAACACCAAGGTGGTGGGCATCTCCATCGACTCCCAGTTCACCCACAACGCCTACCGCAACACCCCGGTCAACGAAGGCGGCCTCGGCCCCGTGCGCTTCCCGCTGGTGGCCGATGTGGGCGGCAACATCATGGACGCCTACGGCGTGCGCCATCCCGAAAACGTGGCGCTGCGCGCCACCTTCCTGATCGACCGTGAAGGCATCGTTCGTCACGAAGTGATCAACGACCTGCCGCTGGGCCGCAATGTGGACGAGACCATCCGCATGGTGGAAGCGCTGCAGTTCTTCGAACAGCACGGCGAAGTGTGCCCCGCCGGCTGGCAGAAGGGCAAGGAAGGCATGAAGGCCACACCCGAAGGGGTTGCCGACTACCTGGCCAAGCACGCTGACGAGCTGTAAGCCGTCTCAACCATTACCTCCCTTTATGAAACCGCGGCTTTTGCCGCGGTTTTTTTATATCTCGTTCAAATTTTACGCTCAACAGCGCACTTATTGACCTGGATCAAGCCTGCCCGCTACCTGCAGTGCTAATTTCGCACTGGAGGTATCAATCAATGACCTATATCGCCTGGCCGACCATTCAGCCCGATCAGTTTCTGCCCATCTTTCTCTATGCCAGCTTCGTACTGGTGTTCGGGGCGCTCTATGCCGCGCTCATTACCGCCGGCAAGATGGGGTTCTACCGCTACCTCACCCTGCCTCTGGGTTATGCCATGTGGGGGGCGCAGGCGTGGTGTCTGTATGCGCTCAGCGTGCTCATTCAGGCCAATGCCTTCACCTACAAGGTACTGGCCATCACCATGATCGCCTACCTGTTCGTGCCCCATCTCTATTTCCAGCTGATCGACCAGTCCGAAACACGCCACCAAGAGGAGGAATCCCATGAGTCAGCATGATCCCAGCGTCTGGAGCAGCACATCTTTCTGGCGGCGGTCCGCTGCCTGGGTGACGGGCTTCTCCGCCATTCTGCTCATTTTTCTCACCTTTGACACCATGAGCCAGATCCAGATGGGGTCGGATGAAGATCTGAAAACGGGCAAGGTGCGCCGCGTGCCCGCCCCAACGGTGATCAACCATGCCATTGAATACAAAATGAACCGAAAGCGGGGTCATGAAGTGCCTGTCATAGGAGAAGAACAGCCGTTTTTCGGCAAGATCTGGTCACCGGAAGAAGCACGCGCTCTGGTGCATAAGGGGAAGGTCACCGTGCAGGCCAAAAACTGCATGAACTGCCACACTCTGCTGGGCAACGGCGCTTACTATGCGCCGGATCTGACCAAGGCATGGCTGGACCCGGCCTGGCAGAAAGACGGTCTGATGCAGACGCTCACCCAGACCCACACAACCGAGGAGGCCATGGCCAAGTTCCTGATGGATCCACCCAAATACGCCACCCATACCCGCCGCATGCCTGATCTAGGCATCACGCGGGACGAGGCCATGGCCATCGTGGCCTTTCTCAAGCACATGAGCGCCATTGATACCAACGGTTTTCCACGCAATTTCTCCAAGCCGCATCAGGGAGAGGTGACCTATGCTAAGTAAACTGCTCGCACACCCGGCCTTTGAGTCGCCCACCAAGCGGCTGGCCATGAAGTATTTCGCCGTGGCACTGGTCCTGTTTGGCGCTCAGCTGCTGTTCGGCCTGCTGGCAGGCATCCAGTATCTGTGGCCCGACTTTCTGTTCAACACGCTGGATTTCAGCGTCAATCGCATGGTGCACATCAATGCCATGGTGGTATGGATGCTCTATGCCATGATCGGCTCGGTCTACTACCTGCTGCCGGATGAAACGGGACAGGAGGCCGCCGGACTCAAGCTGGGCGAACTGGCTTTCTGGATTCTCACTCTGGCGGTCGCCGTGGTGGTGCTGGTCTATCTGTTCATCCAGGTGGGCCCCGGACAGGACAGCTCCATCTGGCTGATCAACGAAGGGCGGGAATACATTGAGGCACCCCGCTGGGCCGACATCGGCATCGTCGCCGTTGTGCTCGTCTTCTACTACAACGTGCTCGGCGCCTACCTGAAAGCCGAGCGCAAGACCGGCATCATGACCGTGCTGGTGGCAGACCTGCTGGCACTGGCGGGCCTCTATCTGGCCGGCATGTTCTACACCGACAACATCTCACTGGACCAGTACTACTGGTGGTGGGTCATCCATCTGTGGGTGGAGGCCACATGGGAGGTATTCGTCGGCGCCATTGCTGCCTGGGCGCTGATCAAAATTATCGGTGCCAAACGCCAGATCGTAGAAATGTGGCTGTGGATCGAGGTACTGATGCTGTTCGGCTCCGGTATCCTCGGTCTGGGACATCACTATTTCTGGATCGGCACTCCGGAGTACTGGTGGGAGATCGGCGCCCTGTTCAGTTCGCTGGAGCCGGTACCTCTGGTGGCCATGTTCGTTCATGTTCTCTATGACTGGGGCAAGGAGCAGGGCCGCACACAGGCGCTTGAGAACCGCTCCGCCATCCGCAATGCACCGGCCATGGCCTGGGTGAGCATGAACGCCTTCGGCAACTTCCTCGGCGCGGGCATCTGGGGCTTTTTCCACACTTTGCCACAGGTCAACATCTACACCCACGGTACCCAGTTCACCGCCGCCCACGGCCATCTGGCCTTTTTCGGTGCCTACGCCGCCATTCTCATCGCCATGATGTATCTGGCCATTCAGGGCGCCGCCGGCATCCGCATCATGCGCATGACCGCCCTGACCAAATGGTCCATCGGCCTGCTGGTCTTCGGCATCATGGGCATGACCGTGGCGCTGACCATCATGGGCTACGAGCAGACACTGGTGGAGCGCGCCGAGCTGGGCGGTGGCTGGCAGGCCTACTTCACCGCCCAGAACCTGCC
>NZ_WFYD01000034.1 GCF_015490265.1 Sulfurivirga sp.
GCCTCCTTGAGCGGCAGGTCGTCATCCAGCTCCAGATCCAGCTGGATGAGCAGGTTGGGGCCGCTTCTGAGCGTGCGCAGGTCGTTGAAGCCCCACACCCGCGGGTGGCCGAGCACGATGCGGCGGATGTCGGCGATCATCTCGTCCGGCAACTGGCGATCCAGCAGCTGATCCAGCGCCTCGCGGCCGATCTTCAGGGCGCTCAGACCGATCCACATGCCCACGGCCATGCCGAACCAGACATCCGCCTGCGGCCACCAGCGGCTCAGCCACAGGGCGGCGAGAATGACCAGATTGCTGGCGATGTCGCTCACGTAGTGCAGGGCGTCGGCCTCGATGGCGGTGGAGCCGGTCACCCGTACCACATGGCGCTGCCAGCTCACCAGGGCCAGGGTGACGACCAGAGAAAAGGCCATCACGCTCATGGCGAGGGTGTCGTGGTGCACGGGTTGCGGGTGCAGCAGGCGGTTGAGGGCATGGAGCAGAAAGAACAGCGCAGAGCCGGCGATGAAGACACTCTGGGCCAGCGCCGCCAGCGGCTCGGCCTTGCCGTGGCCGAAGCGGTGCTCGTCGTCTGCCGGCTGCAGGGCGTAGCGCACCGCCAGCAGAATGATCAGCGAGGCGATGGCGTCCATGCCGGAATCCAGCAGGGAGGCCAGCAGGCTGACCGAGCCGCTCACATACCACACCACCGCCTTGACGCTCACCAGCAGCAGGGCGGTGGCGAAGGAGAGCAGGGTGACCTGCCGCAGCAGGCGGGCGTTGTCGGCGTTGGCAAGGGCGTGCATGGCGGCTATTCTATCAGCCATGAAAAAGCTGCTTGCCTTCCTGCGCCTGGTGTGGCGCCGCTTCGATCGTGCCGGCGGGCTGGATGCCGCCACCGTGCTGGCCTGGACCACATTGCTGAGCCTGGTGCCGCTGTTCGCGCTGGTGGTGAGCGTGCTGTCGGTGAGCGACTGGTTCGTGGCCTGGCGGGAGGAGGTGGTGCGCACGCTGGTGCACACCTTCTCGCCGGGGTCGCTGGAGAAGGTGGAGCAGGGGGTGATGCAGCTGTCGGCACAGGCGGCGCGGCTGACCGGCCCCAGTCTGGCGTTTCTGTTCATCACCGTGTTGCTGCTGCTGGACAAGATCTACCGCAAGATCGCCGCCATCTGGCACGAGGAGCCGGTCAGCCGCATGTGGCATCGCCTGCTGCACTATCTGGGCGTGAGCCTGCTGGGGCCGTTGCTGATCGCGCTGGGCTTCTCCCTCAGCGCCGCGCTGGCGGCCCTGCCGTTGTTGGACATTCCGGGACTGGCGTGGGTACGGGCGCAGGGCGTGCGCCTGCTGCCCGTGGCCATGACCATTGCCGGCTTCTATCTGCTCTACCGGTACGCGCCGCCGGTACCCATCCGGCCAAAGGCGGCGCTGGCCGGTGCGGTGACCGCCACGGTGCTGCTGGCGCTGCTCAAGGGGCTGTTCGTGCTCTATGCCCGCTACGCCAGCTACAAGGTGGTCTATGGGGCGCTGGCGGCGCTGCCCATGTTCATGGTGTGGCTCTATCTGCTGTGGGCGATGGTGCTGTGGGTGGCCGCGCTGGTGTGGGCGCTGGATAAGGCGTTGATCTCTGGACAATTTCCGCCCGAGGGTTACAATGAAAGTTCTGAGAGTCATTCCGCCGACCCTGCCCATGACGGGGCGTTGGCGGCGGAAAGCGCCAACAGGCGGGAGGTGAGAGCATGATCAACGGTGTCAACAGCGCATTGCAGAGTCAGCTGCAGGCGGTGCAGCCGGAACGCCAGCCGGACGCGCCGCAGGCGGCGGCGCCCGAGGCCGTGCCGGCGGCCCAGCAGGACGTGAAGGTGTCGCTGCGTCAGACCGAGGCGGCACGTGCCGGTGAGCGGGCACAGCCGGTGGACTACCGTGAGCTGGGCCGGCAGGCGGTGGTGGCCGCCCAGTCCGCCGACGAGGCGGAGGCGACGCAGGACAGGGATAACCTGCGCAATCAGGCTTTCCTGGCCACCGCCGCCCTCAAGGGGTGAGCCGGAAACGGGGTCTCCCCCAATTTTGCCGGGTGCCGGTTCTGCCCGCCCGGCGCCGTGTGGAAAAAGGCCGTTCTGCGGCCTTTTTTCGTAGAATATGCGCCCTTTCCAACCATTTCTGACGACGTGGCATGAAAAATCAGATCGCCCAGACCCTTTCTCACTGCATCGAACAGCTCAAACAGGCCGGCCAGCTGCCTGCCGAGGTCACCCCGAACATCCGCGTGGACCATACCCGTGACAAGGCGCATGGTGATTTCGCCACCAACCTGGCGCTGACGCTGGCCAAACCGGCCGGCTGCGCGCCGCGGGAGATGGCCGAGCGCATCGTGGCGGTGCTGCCGGAGGCGGACTGGCTGGTGAAGGTGGAGATCGCCGGGCCCGGCTTCATCAACTTCTTCGTGGCCGAGGACAGCAAGCTCTCCGCGGTGAAGACGGTGCTGGAGCAGGGCGAGGCCTACGGGCGCAGCGATGCGGGGCAGGGGCAGGCGGTGCTGGTGGAGTTCGTCTCCGCCAACCCGACCGGGCCGCTGCATGTGGGGCACGGGCGGGGCGCGGCCTACGGCGCCTCCCTGAGCAACCTGCTGGAGGCGGCGGGGTTCGAGGTCACACGCGAGTATTACGTCAATGACGCCGGCCGGCAGATGGACATTCTGGCCACCTCCGTTTGGCTGCGCTATCTGGAACTGTGCGGTGAGAAGATCGCCTTTCCGTCCAACGGCTATCAGGGCGACTACATCCGCGACATCGCTGCCTCGTTGAAGGCGGCTCACGGTGAGACGCTGCGTCATGCGGCCGAGGCTGTTTTCGACGGGGTGCCGGCGGATGCGCCCGAAGGGGACAAGGAGGCGCATATTGATGCGCTCATCGAGCGGGCCAGAACCCTGCTGGGTGAGGCGTATGAGACGGTGCACCGCACGGCGCTGGAGGCCATTCTGGCGGACATCCGCGAGGATCTGGGCGAGTTCCGCGTCACCTTCGACAACTGGTTCTCGGAGCGCAGCCTGTTCGACAGCGGCCTGGTGGATGCGGTCATCGAGAAGCTGCAGCAGGCCGGCTACGTGTATGAGAAGGAGGGCGCCCTGTGGTTCCGCTCCACCGAATTCGGCGATGAGAAGGACCGGGTGGTGGTGCGCGACAACGGCGTCAAGACCTATTTCGCCTCTGACATCGCCTATCACCTCAACAAGTTCGAACGCGGTTTCGAGCGGCTGATCGACATCTGGGGTGCCGACCATCACGGCTACATTCCGCGGGTGCGCGCGGCGCTGCAGGCGCTGGATCTGCCCGCCGAGGCGCTGGAGGTGCTGCTGGTGCAGTTCGCCACCCTGTGGCGGGGCGGCGAGAAGGTGCCCATGTCCACCCGCTCCGGCCAGTTCGTCACCCTGCGCCAGCTGCGCGAGGAGGTGGGAACCGACGCGGCGCGCTTCTTCTATGTGATGCGCAAGTCCGAACAGCACATGGACTTCGATCTGGATCTGGCCAAGTCCCAGAGCAACGACAACCCGGTCTATTACATTCAGTACGCTCACGCCCGGTTGGCCGCCGTGCTGCGGCAGGCGGAAGAGAAGGGCATGCCGTGGGACCGGAAGGCCGGGCTGGCGGCGCTGGGCGCCCTGTCGCTGGAGAGCGAGCAGGCGCTGGCCGCGGAGCTGGCGAAGTTCCCGGAAGTGGTGGCCCGCGCGGCGCTCAACCGCGAGCCTCATCTGGTGGCCTACTATCTGCGCGATCTGGCCCATGGCCTGCACAGCTACTACAACGCCACGCCGTTTCTGGTGGACCAGCCGGATGTGCGCAACGCCCGCCTGACGCTGGTGGCTGCGGTGCAGCAGGTCATCCGCAACGGTCTGACCCTGCTGGGCGTGTCCGCGCCGGAGCGCATGTGAACCCATGCAGCAACCGCCCCTGAGACAGTCGCAGCAGCGTCAGCTGGAGGCCCAGCGTCAGCTGCGCCGGCGCATCGGGCTGGCGGTGCTGGTGACGCTGGTGCTGACCGGGATCGGCGTGTGGCTCAGTCAGCAGGATTTTTCCCGCTGGTTGCCGGAGAAGACGGAGGCGGCCGCGGCGCCTGCAGCTCCAATGTCTGCCACATCGACCAATGCCGTGCGCCAGCAGACCGCGCAGGCGCCCGAACGGGAGACGCCTGAGGAAATCGATCAGTTCAGCTTCTACCGGGATCTGCCCAGCATGACGGTGGAGGTGGACGCCAGGCCGCTGCCGGTGCGGTTGGAACAGCCGCGGCGGGTGCTGGCGGGCACTTTCCGTCGCCGGGAACTGGCGGAAAAGGAACTGGCGCGGCTGCGCCGGCTGGGATTCGAACGGCTGCAGCTGGCCAGCTTCAAGAAGAATGGGGTGACCTACTACCAGCTGCGCACGCCGCCGCTGGACAACCGGCTCAAGGTGAACCTGCGGCGCAACCGGCTGCAGAAGGCCGGCGCACGGGTGCTGGTGGTGCGGGTGCCCAGGGCCGTCAAGGGCGGCGGCTGAGACGGGTTCAGTCGCAGCTGTCCTCGAACTCGGTGCGCACC
>NZ_WFYD01000035.1 GCF_015490265.1 Sulfurivirga sp.
AGTCATCCGAATATGACTGGCGTTTCGCCGCCTTCATCCTCGCCTGCGGTGTGCCGGGGGTCATCACCGGCGCGCTGGTGATCCTCTCCATTCCCGACCGCATCTCGCAGCTGGCGCTGGGCGTGCTGACCCTGGGGCTGGGGCTCTACTCCGCCTTCAAGCCGCAGCTGGGGCTGGAGAGCGCTCCGCGCAACCGCCATGCACGGGGCATGCTGATCGGCGGATTGGTGCTGTGGGCCATCGGTGCGCTCAATGGCTCGCTGACCTCCGGAACCGGTCTGTTCGTCACCCTGTGGCTGGTGCGCTGGTTTGGGCTGGACTACAGGACGGCCGTCAGCTACACGCTCATTCTGGTGGGGATCGTGTGGAATGGTACAGGCGCATTGACATTGGGGTTGCAGGGCGCGATCCGTTGGGACTGGCTGCCGGCGTTGATCGCCGGCTCGCTGCTGGGCGGCTATCTGGGCGCGCATCTGTCTATCGTACGCGGCAACCGGCTGGTCAAGCAGGCGTTCGAGGTGATGACCGTGCTGGTGGGGCTGGCGCTGATGCTGCGCTCAGTGGCAGCCTGAGGTGATGCCCCGGCGGGCGAAGTATTTCTGGTGATAGTCTTCCGCCGGCCAGAAGGTATGGCGTGCGGCATCATCGATCTGGGTGACGATGGCGCGAGAAAAGTGGGGCGTCCAGCGGGTGATGGCCTGTTCCGCCAGCATGCGCTGCACCGGCGAGGTGGTGAAAATGGCGCTGCGGTACTGGGTGCCCACATCCGGCCCCTGCCGGTTCAGCTGGGTGGGGTCGTGCATCTGGAAGAAGAGATCCAGCAGGCGCGTGTAGTCCACTTCCGTGGGATCGAACACCACCCTGACCGTTTCCGCATGGCCGGTGGTGCCGGTGCACACCTGTTCATAGGTGGGGTGATCCACATGGCCGCCCATGTAGCCAACGGTGGTTTCCAGCACACCGGGCGTCTGGTCAAAGCGCAATTGCACGCCCCAGAAGCAGCCGGCGGCAAAGTAGGCGGTTTCGGTCCGTGTCATGGCGCTATCCCGGCAGGTGTTGAATGAACGGCAAAAGCTGGGTCGGATCCAGCCCCAGCCGGCCATGCCGCGCGGTGGCCAGATCGCCGGCGGCGGCGTGCAGGCAGACGCCGCTGCGGGCGGCGTCGGCGGGTGACAGGCCCTGCGCCAGCAGTGCGGTGATCACGCCGGTGAGCACATCGCCCATGCCGGCGGTGGCCATGCCCGCATTGCCCGCGCCGCAGATGTAGGTATCCGTGCCATCGTCAATGACTGTTCCGGCCCCTTTGAGGACAATAACCCCGCCGAAACGCCGTTGCAGCGTGCGGGCCGTGCTCAGACGGTCGCCCTGTACCTGGGCGGCGGTGGTGCCCAGCAGACGGGCCGCTTCGCCCGGATGGGGTGTCAGAATCCAGTTGTCGCTGCGCGAAGGCGTGTCGGCCAGCAGCGTCAGGGCATCGGCATCCAGCACTCGGGGGCCGTCCCAGTGGAGCACCTGCCGGAACAGTTTTCGGCTCCAGTCGCTGCGGCCCAGTCCGGGGCCGATGCCGACCGCATCCGCCTGATCCAGCGGCAGGCTGTCCGCCCCGTGCAGCAGCAGGGCCGGCTGGCGCGCCAACAGCAGGGCATGGTGCGCCGCGTCCGAGACCACGCGCACGTAGCCTGCGCCTGCGCGCATGGCCCCTTCCGCCGCCAGCGTGATGGCGCCCGGGTAGTCCGGTGCGCCGCCGATGAGCAGCGCCGTGCCCGCCGTTCCCTTGTGGGCGAAGGCGGGCCGTGCGGGGCGGGGGCAGTCACGCCAGTCCGTCAGGTAGGCCCGGGGCGGGCAGGTGGCGTAGATGTCCGCCGGTACGCCGAGATCATGGAAGTGAATCTGCCCGCACAGTTCGCGGCCCGCCTCCATGTGCAGGCCCATCTTGTGGCCGATGAAGGTGGCGGTATGGGCCGCCTTGACCGCCACGCCCAGCACCTGCCCGCTGTCGGCATGCAGGCCGGAAGGGACATCCAGCGCCAGCACCGGGGTGGCGCTGGCGTTGATGGCCTGGATGGCCTCGGCGTAGTCGCCTTCAATGGGGCGGTCCAGCCCGGTGCCGAACAGGGCGTCCACGATCACGTCCGCCTCATTCAGCAGGCCAGCATCGAAGGGCAGGCCGCCCAGCCCCAGATCGGACAGTTCATGCAGCATGGTGAGCGCATCGCCGCGGATGCGGCTGACCTGCCCCAGCTGCATGATGTGCACTTCCAGCCCGGCCAGATGGGCATACTGCGCCAGGGCAAAGCCGTCACCGCCGTTGTTGCCGGTGCCGCACACTACCACGACCTTGCGTGCGTGGGGAAACTGCCTCCGCAGCACCTCAAAGGCGAAGAAGGCGGCCCGTTTCATCAGCAGCACGCCGGGCAGGCCTTGCTCCATGGCGAGGCGGTCGAGGGTGCGGCTCTGTTCGGCGGTGTAGAGCGGGGTCATCGGTAGAGCACCAGCAGCAGGAGGCCGAACAGGATGCGATACCAGCCGAAGGCGCGGAAGGTGAAGCATTCAAGGAAGGTGAGAAACAGCTTCATGGTCAGCCATGCCACCACGAAGGCGACCACGAACCCCACCGCCAGCGGGGCAAAGCCGGTGGCGGCGAAGTCCTCATAGTGGCGCAGGAAATCGAAGCCGGAGGCCGCCGCCAGCACCGGCAGCGCCAGCAGGAAGGAGAACTCCGCCGCCGTCTTGCGGTCCAGCCCCACCGCCAGCGCGCCAATGATGGACGCCCCCGCGCGGCTGGTGCCCGGAATCAGCGCGAAGGCCTGAGCGATGCCGATCCAGAAAGCCTGTCGCAGGCTCACCTGCTCGATGTCCCGCGTGCGGTGGGTGCCTTCGGTGTAGAGCGCCTCGGCAATCAGGAAGATGACCCCGCCGATGATGAACATCCACGCCACCACGGTGACGGAAAACAGTTCTTTAATCTGGTGATGAAACACCAGCCCCAAAAGCCCGATGGGCACGAAGGCCACGGCAATCTTGATCCACAGCGGCAGGTGCGCCGGGGAAAACTTGTCGCGATAATGGCTGATGACCGCCAGAATGGCGGCCAGCTGGATGATGACTTCGAATGCCTTGTTGTCGGCGTTCTGGGGCAGACCAAGCCAGTCGGCCACCACGATCAGATGACCGGTGGAGGAGATGGGCAGGAATTCCGTCAGCCCTTCGATGAGGCCCAGAATAGCGGCTTGAATGAGATCCATGTCACACTCCTTGGCGAATGACAGGATTATGGCAGGGGTCCGGGTCCATGACAATTGGAGGAAAGCACATGAGCAGCTGTTGCAGTGGAGCGGCCTGTCGGGCTGATGAAAAGACTGTCGTGATCATCGGCAGCGGGTCGGCCGCCTTTGCCGCCGCCATCGAACTGGCCGAGGCGGGCCGGCAGGTGGTGATGGTGGAGCGCAGTCCCATTATCGGCGGCACCTGCGTCAATGTGGGCTGCGTGCCTTCCAAGATCATGATCCGCCAGGCGGAGGTGGCTCATTTGCAGGCTCAGCCCCCCTTTGCCTCCATCACCGCCTGTGCCTCCCAGGTCGATCATGCAGCCCGGGTGGGTGAACTGCGGGCGAAGGTGGAGGCCCTGCGGGAGCAGAAATACCACCACATGCTGGAGATCTATCCGCAGATCAGCCTCAGACAGGGTGAGGCGCGGCTGAGGGACGCCCACACTGTGGAGATCGATGGGCCGGAAGGACGAGAGACGGTCAATGCCGGCCATATCCTCATCGCCACTGGCTCCCGTCCCCATGTGCCGGATCTTCCGGGCTTGAATGAGACCCCTTTCTGGACCTCCACCGAACTGCTGTTTGCCGAAGAGCCACCTGAACATCTGCTGGTGCTGGGGGCGGGCGTGGTGGCACTGGAGCTGGCTCAGGCTGCCGCTCGGCTGGGCAGCCGGGTCACACTCATCGCCCGCAGGCGGCTGCTGTCACACCTGCCGCCTGAGGTGGACGAAACCTTGCGTGCCGCATTGGCGGAGGAGGGCATCGAGGTGATCACCGGTTCGCCGCGGCGGGTCGATTACGCCGCCGGTCATTTCACTGTTGAGATGGAAAGTCATCAGCTCATTGGCGACCGCCTGCTGGTGGCCACGGGGCGGGTGGCCAATACCGACGGTCTCAATCTGGCGGAAGGAGGTGTGCGAACGGATGAACATGGTGCCATTGAGGTGAATGAACACATGCAGACCAACGTGCCCGGCATCTACGCCGCCGGTGACTGCACCACCCTGCCACGCTTCGTCTATGTAGCCGCGGCAGGTGGCAAGACCGCCGCGCGCCATATGCTGGGCGACTGCTGCGCCCGGCAGGATCTCGCCGTGCTGCCACAGGTGGTGTTCACCGACCCGCAGGTGGCCACGGTAGGGCTGACGGTGGAGCAGGCGGCCGCGCAGGGCATTGAGGCGGACAGCCGCCGGCTGCCGCTGGAGCAGATGCCCCGTGCTCAGGCCCAAGGCAGCCGTCACGGTTTCGTGCAGCTGGTGGCCGAGCGGGGCGGCGGTCGGCTGCTGGGGGCGCAGATTGTCGCCCCGCAGGCGGGCGAGATGATTGAAGCGGCGGCGCTGGCATTGCGGGCAGGCATGACGGTGCGCGATCTGGCCGGTGAACTGATGCCTTATCTCACCTGGGCGGAAGGGCTGAAGCTGTGCGCCCAGACCTTCTTCAAGGATGTCAGCCGCCTGTCCTGCTGCGCTGGATGATGGGGTCTCCCCCATTTTTGCAGAGTCGGGTTTTCGGCCGCACTGGCAGCAGCTGAAAATGGCAGGGAAAAAGCCGAAAAACAGCCATTACAAGCCGATCGAATGGGGTCTCCCCCATTTTTACTGGATCAATTTCCAGCCGCGCTTCAAGTGGCCGAGAAAAACCTTGCAAAACGGTGCCTGCGGCGTTATAAACAGGGTGAGGCCGCTGAAAAGCGCCGAATTTCCACGGACACGGTGTTGCCATGCGCAAGTTTCTGATTCTTCTGCTGCTCTCTCTGCTGCCCTTTGTGGCCGGGGCGGGGGAGCAGGTGCGCGCAGTATCCAATGCAACACCGGCGCATGCTGCCATGCAGATGGGCAAGGCTGCCCATGACATGGCCTGCTGTGACGGCCATACCACGCAGTGCGCTACCCATGACTGTGATCAGGGGTGTGACGCCAGCTGCTTTCTCACCCACTGCACTTCCAGCGCGCACGTCATCATGCCGATGGCTATGGCCGTGCCTGAGCTGGTGGCCCGGTCCATCGCGCCTGTACTGATCGAATCCTTCCATTCCGTTGCCGCCATTCCCGTCACCCCGCCTCCGCGGGTCTGAACCTTCCGTTGATTTTCCGCAGGATCAGTGTGTCCGTCTGATGCGCATCCCGTGCGTCCGACGCATCTGATCCGCACATGAAACCCTCTTGAATCAACCGCATGACGGAAGGAGTGCACCATGAAAGACAAGTATCTGTCCCGTCGCCGCTTCATCACTGGCGTGGCGACCGGCATCACCGCCAGCGTGCTGGGTATGCGCATTCCCAGTGTGTTCGCCGGAGAAATGACCCACCGCGGCCATCACGGCATGGGCATGCGCCCCATGGCCCGCAGCGCCCCGCGCATTCTCAATGGTGAGCATGACATGGGCCCCGCCGACATTCTCACCGGCACCGAGTTCCATCTCACAATCGACCGCACACCGGTCAATATCACCGGCAGGAAGGCCTGGGCCACCACCGTCAATGGCCGGATTCCGGGGCCGGTGCTGGTATGGCGCGAAGGGGATGAGGTGACGCTGCATGTGACCAATAACCTGGATGAGGACACCTCCATCCACTGGCACGGCATCATCCTGCCCTACGACATGGACGGTGTGCCTGGTGTGAGCTTCCCGGGCATCAGGCCGGGTGAGACCTTCACCTACCGCTTCAAGGTGCAGCAGAGCGGCACCTACTGGTATCACAGCCATTCCGGCTTTCAGGAGCAGACGGGCCATTACGGCAGTATCGTCATCCTGCCGAAGGAGCCGGAGCCCATCGACTATGACGTGGACTACGTGATCCAGCTGTCCGACTGGTCGGACGAGGATCCGGAGACCATCTACGCCCATCTGAAGAAGAAGTCGGACTACTACAACATCAAGGAGCGCACGGTGTTCGACTTCTTCCGCGAAGTGCAGGAGAAGGGCTTTTCCAAGGCCTGGGCGGATCGGAAGATGTGGAACGAGATGCGCATGTCCGACCGGGATCTGTCGGATGTGACCGGCTATACCTACACCTATCTGATGAACGGCGCCAGCCCGGCGGCCCATTTCCGCGCCCTGTATCAGCCGGGGCAGAAGGTGCGCCTGCGGGTGATCAACAGCTCCGCCATGACCTTTTTCGACTTCCGCATTCCGGGGCTGAAGATGACCGTGGTGGCCGCTGACGGTCAGCTGGTCAAGCCGGTGACGGTGGACGAGTTCCGCATCGGCGTGGCGGAGACCTACGACATCGTGGTCGAACCCGGGGATGAAGGCCCCTATCCCATCTTCGCCCAGGCCATCGACCGCACCGGCTATGCGCTGGGGTCGCTGACCACCGATCCGAAACGGCTGGCCAAGGCCCCGCCCATGGATCCGCTGCCGGTGCTCACCCATGCCGACATGGGCATGGCCATGCACGGCATGAACCACAGCGGCATGGACATGAAGCAGGGTGGCCACGGCATGGGCGGCATGCGGCACGACGGCATGCAGATGAAACACGACATGCCGGGCATGAAGCATGAGATGGGCGCCATGAAACATGGCATGGACATGGGCGATGAAAAGGTCATTCCCATGGACATGAACCCCGAGCTGCCGCAGGCCGATCTGCCCATCAGGAAGGGGCCGCACACCACCATGTGGGTGCAGAACCCGCAGTACCGGCTGGACGATCCGGGCCCCGGCCTGCGCAACAACGGCCGACGCGTGCTCACCTATGCCGATCTGAAGAACTACTACCCCACTGCCCACTGGCCTAAGCCGGAGCGGGAGATGGTGCTGCATCTGACCGGCAACATGGAGCGCTACATGTGGTCCATCAACGGCATTCCCTATGAGGAGGCCGATCCGCTGGAGTTCATCTACGGCGAGCGGCTGCGGGTGACCTTCATCAACGACACCATGATGAACCACCCCATGCACCTGCACGGCATGTGGTCGGATCTGGAAACGGGCGATGAGAACCACATTCCGCGCAAGCACACGGTCATCGTCCAGCCCGGCGCCAAGCTTAGCATCCGCGTCAATGTGGATGCGCCCGGCCGCTGGGTGTTCCACTGCCACCTGCTCTACCACATGGGTGGCATGTTCCGTGAAGTGACCGTGGTCGACATGAAGCGCAAAGCATAAGGAGGTTCATCATGAAACGGCATATTCAGGCATTCATCACCGGCGTCACCCTCATGGCCGCATCCCCCGGCAGCTGGGCCATGAAGACGGCTGACCCCTTCCTGGTCAAGTTCATGGCCGACAAGCTGGAAGTGGCCAATGACGCGGACAACACCAAAAGCTGGGACGTGCAGCTGTGGGCCGGCAAGGACTGGCACAAGCTGTGGCTCTATTCCGAAGGTGAGTCGGCAAAGGGTCAGACAGCGTCAGAGAACATGCTCGCCTACAGCCATCCCATCGCCCCCTTCTGGGACGCCCAGATCGGCTTTGGTCGGGACGAGGCGCCCGGGGCCAGCTACAACTGGGGTGTGGTGGGCGTCAACGGTCTGGCGCCCTACTGGTTCGAGACCCGCGCCCATCTGCTGGTGGGCGAGGATGGCACCGCAGGGCTGCGGGCCAGTGCTGAGTATGAGGCGCTGCTGACCCAGTTTCTCATCCTCACCCCGGAGGTAGCAGTATCCGCCTACAGCGGCGACATTGAAAAGATGGGCATAGGCAGTGGTCTGTCCAGCCTGTCTTTCGGCCTGCGGCTGCGCTATGAGATCCGCCGTGAGTTCGCCCCCTATGTGGGCGTGCAATGGTCGCAGACTTACGGCAAAACCGCAGACTTCCGCCGTGCGGAAGGTGAAAAGACGGGCGACACCACCCTTGTGGCCGGTGTGCGCATCTGGTTCTGAAAGGAGGGAATGACATGAATACAAAGCTACATACACTCACGCTGGCCACTCTTCTGGGGGCTTCCACAGTTTTTGCAGGCGGCAGTCATGATGGCGGCCATGGCGACAGCCACTGGACGGCACCGCCCGAGGCCCAGAAGTTGCAGAACCCCATGCACAGGACGAAAGACACGCTCAGTGTCGGGCGCAAACTGTTCGGACAGAACTGCGCCAGTTGCCATGGCCCATATGGTGAGGGAAATGGCCCCGCAGCCGCCAGCCTGAACCCAAAGCCCGCCAACCTGCGTGCCATGGCCGGGCAGCATCCGGATGGGGATTTCTTCTGGAAGATTGCCAATGGGCGTGGTTCCATGCCCGCCTTCAAGGGACGGTTGACGGACGCGCAGATCTGGCAGCTGGTGACTTACATCCAGTCGTTGCCATTTACCGCGCCGCAGAAACCGTCACCCTTTGACCTCAATCATGGGCATGAAATGAAAAAAGGACATCACTGACCATCAGGCCGCCGTCGGGCGGCCTTTTTGCAGGAGCCGAGAGAACATGAAAAGAAGAGACCTGATCAAACTCCTGGCCACCGGTGCTGTGATGCCGGCAGCCTCACAGGCCATGAGCGGCATGGGGCCCATGATGATGGGCGGGCCGGGTGGCATGATGGGGGCGCGCATGCACCGCACCGCCCTGACCCCCGTGTCCGGCCAGCCGTTGCCGATTCCGCCTCTTTATGAGGGAGACATGAAAGCGGGCGTGCGCCACTACCGCCTCACCATCGGTGAGGCGGAGCTGCCCCTGTTTGCGGACGCCATCACGGAGAGCTGGGCCGTGCAGGTACCCGGGACGGCACTGCCGTTTCTCGGGCCGACACTCGTGCTCAATCGGGGCGAGCAGGTGGCCCTCTCATGGCGCAATCATCTGGATACGGCCACCACCATGCATGGGCACGGCATGCATGTGCCGGGCGAAGCCGATGGCGGCCCCCATCAGTTGATTTTGCCAGGTATGGACTGGACGGCCCGTTACCGGGTGGAGCAGCCCGCCTGCGCCAACTGGTATCACCCCCACCGCATGGGGATGACCGCCGAGCATGTCTATCGGGGGCTGGCGGGACTGCTGCTGATTCGGGACGGGTCTGAGGAGGCGCTGAATCTGCCCCGCACCTACGGTGTGGATGACATTCCGCTCGTGGTGCAGGACCGGGTCTTTGACGCCGCCGGTCAGATTCATTACCGCCCCACCATGCACGATGTGCGCCGGGGCTGGTTCGGGGATGTGCTGCTGACCAATGGCGCGGTATCGCCAGTGTTCACCGCCCGGGCGGGACTGCTGCGGCTGCGCCTGCTCAATGGCAGCAACAGCGAAATCTGGCGCTTCACGCTGGACGATGGCAGCGTCATGCAGGTGATCGCCGGGGACAACGGTCTGATTGACCGGCCCATGCCGGTGCGCAGCGTCATGCTCAGCCCGGGCGAGCGGGCAGAGGTGGTGCTGGATCTCAATGGACGGGCCGGTCAGCGCCTGCGTCTGCGGGTAGAAGGTCTGATTGCCGGGCTGCGCAAAGATGCGTTGCGCATTGAAGTCGGCAAGCGTCCCGCGCCGGTCAGCCAATTGCCTTCAAGCCTGACAGCCCCTGATCCCGTACCGGCACCTTTGGCGGAACTGCCGCGTCGCCACTTCACTCTGGGCGGGATGATGAACCTGACCATCAACGGCGCCAGCATGGACATGGACGTGATCAATGAGCGGGTGCCGCAAGGCCGCTGGGAAGTCTGGCAGGTGCGCAATGAAGGCATGGGCATGATGCGCATGATGGGCATGCATCACAACTTCCATGTCCATGGCGGCAGTTTCCGTCTGCTGGCCCGCAATGGAAAGGCGCATTTCGCACCCCATGAGCGGGGGCTCAAGGATACCGTTCATCTGGCACCAGGGGATGAGGCCACCCTGCTGGTGCGCTTCCGCCACGCCGCGCCGGACAGCTCGCCGTTCATGTACCACTGCCACTTCCTCGAGCATGAGGACGCCGGCATGATGGGGCAGTTCACTGTTGCATAGGGGGCGTAGAAATGGAGTTTCACGGGTTTGGATTCATGGGCATCTGGGGCTTTCTGTTCTGGATTGTCATGTTCGTGGTCATGTTCTATCTGCTGCGTCTTTTGCTGTCTCCCTTTTTACCGCAGGGGCGTACCAGGCGGGACGAGCGGGAGGAGGCGCTTGCAATCCTGAAGAAGCGCTTTGCCCGAGGTGAAATTGACGAGGAAGAATTTATCCGGCGCAAGCGCGCACTGGAGGAGGAATAGGGCTATGAGTACGCACACCCACGAACACCACGGGCATGACAGCAGAACACAGCATGCTGTGCATGAGCATGTCGGACACGACCATGCCGCCCACATGCACGATTTTCGCCGGCGTTTCTGGTGGTCCCTGCTATTGACGCTGCCCGTGCTGGCGCTCAATGAGGATATCCAGCGCACTTTGGGATTCACCCTGTCAGCACCGATGTGGGTGGTGCCGACACTGGCTACGGTACTCTATCTTTACGGAGGAAAGCCATTTCTCACGGGCGTCTGGTCGGAGTTGAAAGCCCACAATCCAGGCATGATGACCCTGATCGCCGTGGCTATCACTACCGCCTGGGCTTACAGCATGGCGGTGGCGGCAGGAGTGACCACCGGCAAGCCGTTCTTCTGGGAACTGGCCACACTGATCGACATCATGCTGCTGGGGCACTGGATCGAGATGCGTTCAGTGCTGGGGGCGGCCAGTGCGTTGGAGGCGCTTTCCCGTCTTATGCCTGCAGAAGCCACGCGCCTGCGTCCGGACGGTGAACTGGAAACCGTGCCGGTCAGTGCGCTGCACAAAGGGGATCGCGTGGTCGTGCCGCCCGGTCAACGCATTCCCAGTGATGGCGTGGTGGTTGAAGGACGCTCCAGCGTGGATCAATCCATGCTGACGGGGGAGTCTCAGCCCGTGCCTGTGGGTGAAGGCGTGGAAGTCGTCGGCGGCTCGGTTAATCAGGAGGGGCTGTTGACTGTCGAAGTGACTCGCTTGGGTGAGGAAAGTTTCCTCGCTCAGATGAAGACGCTGGTCGAAGCAGCGCAACAACGCCGCTCACGCACACAGGACTTGGCTAATCGAGCGGCCCGATGGCTGACAGGTATTGCGTTAGCCAGTGGTGGTTTGAGTCTTGCAGGATGGACTCTGGCAGGAGCACCTCTGGCCTTTGCCGTGGAGCGGGCGGTGACGGTCATGATCATTGCCTGTCCGCACGCGCTAGGGCTGGCGGTGCCGCTTGTGGTGGCCGTTTCCACCGCGCGCGCCGCGCAACAGGGGTTGCTCATCCGTGACCGTAATGCTTTTGAGCAAGCGCGGCATCTGGATGTGGTGGTCTTTGACAAGACCGGCACGCTGACCCAGGGCGCCTTTGCGGTGACGGATGTGATCAACCTGTCTGCAGAACATGATGAGCAGACATTGCTTCAACGTGCGGCGGCATTGGAGCAGACTTCAAACCACCCGGTGGCGAAAGCACTGGTGCAGGCTTGGAGCAGGCCGCTGCCAAGTGTGGGCGAGTTTGAGCAGCTGCCTGGTGAAGGTGTGTCTGGACAGGTCTCGGGCAAGACGGTTCAGGTGCTCAGCCCAGCGAGCGTGAAAAAGCGCCTGGGGGTCGATATTGAAGCCCATGAAGCTTTCAGGCGGCTCAGTGATGCAGGCAAGACCGTAGTGGTGGTCACGGATGCGCGGCAGGTATTGGGACTGATTGCTTTGGCTGATCAGATCCGCCCCGAAGCGCGAGAAACTGTGGCGCAACTGCATAAAATGGGGGTAGAAGTGCACATGCTCACTGGTGACCATCCGGCTGCGGCATACTATATTGCCGATCAGCTGGACTTGGATGGGATCCGTGCCCAGGTGCTGCCGGCAGACAAGGCGTCCCATATCGAAGGTCTGCAGCAGCAAGGTAAAAAAGTGGCCATGGTGGGCGATGGCGTCAACGATGCCCCGGCTCTGGCTCAGGCTGATGTGGGGGTGGCCATTGGTGCAGGCACGGATATAGCCGTCGCTGCTGCGGATATTGTGTTGGTGCGCAACGATCCGACAGGCGTGTCCAGACTTATCCATCTTTCCAGAGCGACCACGAGGAAGATGGTGCAGAACCTCTGGTGGGCGGCAGGCTACAACATTCTGGCCATTCCCGCTGCGGCAGGGGCTCTGGCCTGGGCAGGTGTGATGATCAGCCCTGCAGTAGGTGCTGCGCTCATGTCGGCCAGCACCGTCATCGTCGCCCTCAATGCACAGTTATTGCGCCGTTCACCGCTCTAATAGCTTTGGATTTTATCAATCTGTTTTCGGACGCTTGATTAACTTTGGAAGGGCGGTTGGTAAAGGAACAGTGTCTTTTCTACAAGGCTACGAGCGAAAGGGGAGATGTCTCCCCTCTTTTTGTCAGGTCGACAATTTTCTCCTTCCGTCACGAGAGGAGACGAGTCCTGTAGCTGGCCTCAATCACCCAGCGTGCCCTGGTTGAGTATCGGCAGCACGCGCCAGGCGAGGGTAAGGGCGGGCAGGGCATCGCTGAGCTTTTTCAGCAATGCTTCTACATCCGCCTGCGGCAGTTCCAGTTCGAACTTGACCTTGCGCTGGGCGCCGGCCACCTGTTCGTCCGGCGTCAGCTGCTCGTGGGGCTGGCCGTAGCCGGCCAGTTCCACGGCGGTGAAGAACGGTGTGTGCCGTTCCGCCAGCAGGAAGTCGCTCAGCAGGCTGGCCTGCCCGGCGGGCGCCACCAGCTGCATCAGCACCATCTGTTCATTCATACGGCGGCTCCTTGTTCAGCCTTGCGCAGTTTGAAACGCTCCACCATGCGATAGACGATGGGCAGGATCACGAGCGTCAGGGCGGTGGAGGTGATCAGTCCACCGATGACCACGATGGCCAGCGGTCGCTGGATTTCCGAGCCGGGACCGGTGGCCAGCGCCAGCGGGATCAGACCCAGCATGGCGATGGAGGCGGTCATCAGCACCGGGCGCAGGCGGCGTCTGGCCCCTTCCACCACCACCTCGTCCAGCGGCAGGCCCCGTTCGCGCAGCTGGTTGAAGTAGCTGACCATCACCACGCCGTTGAGCACGGCGATGCCCAGCAGGGCAATGAAGCCCACCGAGGCCGGCACGGAGAGGTATTCGCCGGTGACCCACAGGGCGACAATGCCCCCGATCATCGCCAGCGGCACATTGAGCATGATCATCAGGCTTTCGGCCACCGATTTGAAGGTGGCGAACAGGATGATGAAGATCATCGCCAGGGCGATGGGCACCACGATGCTCAGGCGTTTGGCCGCGCGCTGCTGGTTCTCGAAGGTGCCGCCCCACTCGAAGTAGTAACCGGTGGGCAGTTTCAGTTGTGAGGCTTTTTGCTTGGCCTCTTCCACAAAGCCCACCAGATCCCGGCCTTCGATATAGGCGATCACCACCGAATAGCGCTTGCTCATCTCCCGCTTGATGGAGACGGGGCCTTCCACCGGCACCGCCCTGACCACTTGACTGAGCAGCACGCTCTCGCCATTGTCCAGCGGGATTTCCAGATTGAGGAAGTCACGCCGTGCCCGGGCGATGTCGCCACCGGTCTTGATCAGCAGCGGGATGCGGCGGATGTCCTTGTAGATCACACCCACCGGCAGGCCTTCCAGCTGGGCGCGCAGCAGATCCTCTATCATTTCCACATCCAGCCCCAGCCGGCCGGCGGCCATACGGTCAACTTCCAGCTTCAGATAACGGGAGCCTTCATTGACCGGCGTGTAGACATTGGCCGCGCCCGGAATGGTTTTGAGTACTTCCACCAGCTGTTTGGCCACCTCATTGAGCTTCTCCGGATCGTCGCCGAACACCTTGACCGCCAGATCGCCGCGCACGCCGGTGAGCATCTCATCCACCCGCATCTGGATCGGCTGGGTGAAGGCGTAGTTGACGCCGGGGAAGTAGGTGTCCATCACCTTCTTGATCTCCGCCTGCAGCTCGGCCTTGGTTTTCATGCGCCATTCCGATTTGGGCTTGAGCACCATGAAAGTGTCGGTGTCGTTCAGGCCCATGGGGTCCATGCCGATCTCATCAGCGCCCACCCGGCCGATCATGCTTTTGACTTCCGGCACATGGGCCATGATGGTGGCCTGAATGCGCTTGTCCAGGGCCATGGAGGCGTCCAGACTGATGGAGGCGGCCTTCTCGATCTGCAGCACGATGGTGCCCTCATCCATCTGGGGCATGAAGCTCTTGCCCACCTGGGTGAAGATTACGCCTGCGCCCACCAGTCCGGCCAGCGCCAGACTGAGGACAAGGGCCGGGCGTCGCAGCGCCTTTTGCAGCAGCGGCGTGTAGGCCGCGAGCAGCTTGCGGATCAGCCAGGGCTCCTCATGGCTCACCTTGCCCAGCAGCAGGGAGGAGAGCGCCGGGATCACCGTCAGCGATAGCACCACCGCCGCGCCCAGCGCGAACACGATGGTGATGGCCACCGGCGAGAACAGCTTGCCCTCCAGTCCCTGCAGGGTCAGCAGCGGCAGGAAGACGATCATGATGATGCCGATGCCGGAGATCACCGGCACTGCCACCTCGGAGGCGGCGCGCCAGATCAGGTGCAGCCTGGGCAGCCCGGCCCGGTCTTTCTCCATGTGGGTGACGATGTTCTCCACCACCACGACGGCGGCATCCACCAGCATGCCGATGGCGATCACCAGCCCACCCAGGGACATGAGATTGGCCGACAGGCCATACCAGCGCATCAGCACGAAGGTGAGCAGAATGGCCAGCGGCAGAATGACCGCCACAGACACCGCCGCACGCAGGTTGCCGAGAAAGACGAACAGCATCAGGATGACCAGCACGATGGCCTCGATCAGCGCCTTGCTCACTGTCCAGGTGGCCTTGTTGACCAGATCGGAGCGGTCATAGAACACGTTGAGGCGGATGCCCTTTGGCAGTGCCGGCTTGAGCTGCTCGAGCTTGGCCTTGACGCCTTCCACCACCTCGCGGGCGTTGGCCCCTTTCAGGCCGATCACCAGCCCCTGCACGGCTTCCGCCTTGCCGTCCTTGGTGACGCCGCCATAGCGGGTCAGATGGCTGACGACCACATCGGCCACATCGCGCACCAGAATGGGCGTGCCATCTTTCCCCGTGCGCACGACAGTGTTTTCAATATCCGCACGGGTGGTGAAGTTGCCGGATGTGCGCACCAGCAGCACCTCTTCACCCTCGGTGAGGCGGCCGGCGCCGTCATTGCGGTTGTTGCGCTCCAGCGCTTCCCGCAGCTGTTCGAAGGTGACCCGGTGGGCGCGCATTTTCGCCATGTCGGGGCGCACCGCCCAGGCGCGGGCGTAGCCGCCCAGTGCGTTCACGTCCGCCACCCCGGGCACGGACCGCAGTGCGGGACGGATCACCCAGTCCAGCAGATCACGCTTTTCCATGTCAGTCAGCGTGTCGCCTTCGATGGTGAACATGAACATGTCTCCCAGCGGGGTGGCGATGGGGGCCATGCCGCCGGTGACGCCCTTGGGCAGCTCCGCGCCGCTGAGCCTTTCGCTCACCTGCTGGCGTGCCCAGTAGATGTCCACGCCCTCCTCAAACTCCAGGGTGATGTCGGCGATGCCGTATTTGGCCTGAGAGCGCAGCAGGGTTTCCCCCGGAATGCCCAGCAGTTCCATTTCCAGCGGGGCGATGACGCGGTCTTCCACCTCCCGTGGCGTCATGCCCGGGGCCTTGAAGATCAGTTTGACCTGTGTGGGCGATACATCGGGGAAGGCGTCAATGGGGGTTTTGGTCATGGCCAGCCAGCCGCCGCCGACGATGGCCGCCACCATCATCAGCACCAGCAGGCGTTGTGACAGAAAGAACCGGATCAGTCGCTCAATCATCACCTTCGCCCTCTCCGCCTTCCATCATGCCTTTGAGGAAAATGGCTCCGAAGCTGACCACACGGGCGTCCGCATCCGGCTGCTCGCCCAGCGCCACAATGGCCCAGCGGCCATCCCGGTCGATCAGCTCCACGGGGCGGGCTTCGATGTGTTTGCCTTCGCGCACGAACACCGCCGGTGTCCCTTCCAGATCCACCACCGCGCGGTTTGGCACGCGCCAGGCGGGCGCAGGGGTGCCTTCCACAAAGTGAACGCGGATGAACTGGCCGGGCAACAGGCGGCCCTTGGCATTGTCAAAGCGCACATGCACGCTCACCCGCTGGGTTTCCGGGTCCGCCTGTCGGGCGATGTAGGCCACTTGCCCGTGGATGGGCAGGCCGTCGACGGTCACCGTCTGGCCCAGATGGATGTTCTTCACCTCACTCACCGGCAGAGCCACATCTGCCACCACCGGTTCGATTTCGCCCACATGGGCCAGTGGTGCGTTGGCGTCCACCCGCTGGTTACGTTCCACCTGCAGATCGAACAGCAGGCCGTCCTTGGGCGCGTGCAGAGTGAGGGTGCGCACCGGTTTTCCGCCGCCGGCCAGTGCCTTGATCTGGCCGAGGGTCAGGCCGGCATTGAGCAGGGCCTCGTAGCGGGCCAGTTTGTCGTTGCGGGCGGTTTCCAGCGCCGTACGCGCGGCCAGATACTGCTTCTGGGACAGGCTGCCGGCCTTGTAAAGGCGCTGGGCGCGCGCAAAGTTCTTCTCCGCCTGGGTCAGGCGGGCGCGGGCGTCCAGATAGGCCTGTTGCATTTGCACCAGTTCGGCGCTGTCCAGCTCGAACAGGGGTTGGCCTTGCTTCACCGGCCCGTGCACCACATGGATGCGGGCGATGCGGCCGCTGACGGGGGCGGCGACCAGATCCCGGTGCGCCAATGGAATATCCACCTGTGCCGGCCAGGCGTAGCCTTCAACCCGCGCCACCGGCTCAAAGGGGGCGAACTGCAGCCCCAGCGCCTTGACCTGTTCGGCATTCAGTTCCAGTCCGGCTGCTGCCTGATGGCCTTCTTCGGCCCAGAGGGCGGGGGCCGTGCTCAGGGTCAGCGCCAGTGCGCCAGTGATCATCCAGTGCTTCATGTTCATTCTCCTGCCTGCTGATTCAGATTGCGGATGGCTTTGTGGACGGCCAGCTCGGCCAGCGCGGCGTTGAGGGCGGCGTCCAGCTGCGCCTGCTGGGCCAGCAGCAGATCGCGCAGGGACAGTTCGCCTTGCTGCCATGCCTGTTCGGACAGTTTCAGCGCCTCGTCGGCGGCGGCGAGCTGTGCTCTGGCGGGCGCAAGACCGGTGCGGGCCTGCTCCAGTTCGGCCTTGGCGGCAATGAGCGCCTGTTTCAGGTCCCGCTTCGCCACCGCCAGGCGGGCGGCGTTCTCCCGCCGGGTCAGCGCCGCCCCAGCCCGGCTCAGCTGCAAATCGGAGGATTTGCCCAGGGGCAGCGAAATTTCCGCCACGATCAGTGTGTCGTCCGGCGTGTTGTCGGCGCTTTCCCGTCTGGCGCCCAGATAGAGTTCGTAGTTAGGGCGGGCTTCCCATGCCGCCTTGTCCGCCTGAGCGCTGGACAGTTTCAGCTGCGCCCTGAGGTGGCGGATGCGGGGGTGGCGTTCGATGATGGCAGTCAGGTTGGAGAGATCAGCGGCCCTGGGCTGTTCATTGAGAAGCGCGGTCAGCCGCTGTTCGGTCAGAGTGATGCCCCATGCCTTGAGCAGGGCGCGGGCGGCATTGAGGCCTGCTTCCGCCGCGGCGGCGCGGGCCTGTGCCTCACTCAGGCGCTGGCGAGCCAGTGCCAGATCCAGTTTGCTGCCGGCTCCGGCGCTCACCTGGCTTTCCACCAGAGAAAAAAGGCGTTGCGCCTGTTTAAGCCGTTGATGGGCATTGCGGGCGATCAGCGCCTTTTCCGCCACCGCATCCAGCAGGCGGCGGGCAATGCCGCGGGACTGCCAGGCCAGATACGCCTGCTGTGTCTGGCTCAGCTGGCTGAAGCTGTCGGCCAGCCTGCCATAGACCTCACCCTGATTGAGGCGCTTGAGTGGCAGGGTGAGGCCGGCTTCGAAGTTCATCACCCCTTCGCGGCCAGCGATCTGGCCGTTCTCGTGGTTGAGCGTCAGCGTGCTGTTGCCCAGCAGCGTGTCGCCGGCCGTACGGGCGTTCTGTGCCAGCGCATCATAGGCTTCGGTCAGGGTGCGTTCCGGCTGGTGCTGCAGGATGGTTCGGCTCCAGTCGGTCACCGTGTCGGCGAGGCTGAGGCCGGGCAGCAGCGCTGCGGTCAGCATCAGGGTCAGTCTGAATTTCATGGCCCACTCCTTGAGGATGTTGTGGGTCAGTCTATGCGGTCAAGCTGAAAGCAGGCTGAAAATCAGGCGGGAAAGGTGAGCGTGACCCTGAGGCCGCCGTGAGCGCTGCGGGAAAAGTCGAGCCGGGCGCCATACTGACGGGCGATGTCGCTGACCACGGCCAGCCCGATGCCGTTTTCCGAACGGCGCTCGTCCAGCCGGCGACCACGCTGACCCAGCTGAGGCAGCTGCTCATCCGGCACGCCGGGGCCGTCGTCTTCCACCGTCAGGGTGAGAGAGCCCTTATCATGCCGCAGGGTGAGCCAGACGGTATGCCGCGCCCATTTGCAGGCGTTGTCCAGCAGATTGCCCAGCAGTTCAAAGGCGTCCCCCCGCTCCAGCGGCAGGGTGGTGAGCGGGCCTGTGTCCAATTGCAGAACGCAGTCTGGATGGAGGCGCTTCAGGCTGTCGATGAGGCCAGGCAGGTCGTCGGTCAGGGAGAAGGCCGCCTCACCCAGGGTGCCGCCGGCCACCCGGGCCTGACGCAGGGTGCGTTCGCTGATCGCCTGCAGCCGCTCCGCCTGTTGGCGCAGCCCGTCACGCACCTGCGGGCAATGGTTCAGGGCCGGGTCCTCCAGCTGCTGAAAGAGCAGCTGCAGGGGCGTTTTCAGGCTGTGGGCCAGGTCGGCATTGGCGTGGCGGAAGCGTTCCAGTTGCTGGTGCAGCTGGCCGAGGGTCTCCCGCAGGGTGTCCACCAGTGGGGCCACTTCGGCGGGCAGGTCAGGGGGCGGCTCGTCGAGGACATGCGGCGACTGATGGGCCCGTGCGATGCGTCGCTGTACCTGTTGCAGCGGTGCGAAACCGGTGCGCAGCACATGACGCACCCACAGCAGCATGCCGGCGAGTGTGATGAGCGCCAGCAGGGAGAACAGCAGGTCGAAACGGTGCAGCGCCTGCTGAATGGGCATGTGGTTTTCCGCCACGAAGACGTGGATGGAATGGCCGTCGATTCGGGCGGGGGTGTGCAGCACCAGCACCTTCTCTTCGCCCCCGTCCGGTGCGGGGCCGAGGGTTTCATAGGGGTTGTCCGGTGGCGGCTGGGGCGTCCACAGGTGATAGCCGTTCAGCGAAGGCGAGGCGAGTCGCTGCCCGTCGGCTTCGACCACATAGTAGTGGCCGCTGCCCGGACGCAGGTAGATGGATTCGATGGCGTTCTGCTGCAGCGTGAGCCGCCCCTGCTGGAAGCGCACATGACGCAGCAGCTGTTCGGTGTCGTGTTCCAGACGGGTGACCAGATACTGTTCCACCAGTGTATGAATCGTCCAGGTGGTCGCCCCCCATAGCAGAAGCAGCAGGGTGGTGAGTGCTGCCAGCAGTCCGATCTGCAGCCGTTGTTGCAGACTGCGGCGTTCAGCGGCCATTGTCCGTCTCCGTCAGGCGGTAGCCCTGCCCGCGCAGAGTCTGGATGCGTTCAGGGCCGATCAGTTTGCGCAGGCGGCGCACATAGACTTCCACCATGTTGGTGTCCCGTGCGTCCGGGTCGTCGGTGATCGCCTCCAGCAGGGCGAGTTTGTCCACCACCTGTCCGGGGCGGCGCATGAGCGCGCGCAGCAGGGCGAATTCCGCCGCCGTGAGGGTGTGGAGGTGGCCGTCCACCTCCACTTCGCGCCGATCCAGATACAGGGTGAGGTCACCGGCCCGCAGCGTCTGGCCGTCGTCACTGTGGCCCAGGCGGCGCAGCAGGGCGGTGACGCGGGCCCGCAGTTCCTCGAAGTGGAACGGCTTGCCCAGATAGTCGTCGGCACCTGCTTGCAATCCCTCGACCCGCTCCTGCCAGGCGTTGCGGGCGGTGAGAATCAGCACCGGGGTGGTGTCGCTCTCGGCACGGCGGGTGCGCAGCAGTGTCAGCCCGTCGGTGCCGGGCAGCCCCAGATCCAGCAGCACCAGATCGAAATCCTGTTCACGCCAGTGCCACAGGCCGTCATCCCCGTCGGTGGCGGTGATGACTTCGTACCCCTGCGCTTCAAAGCGTTGTCTGAGGTGGGCGGCAATATCCGGTTCGTCTTCGATCAGCAGCAGGCGCATGGCATGTCCGGCAAGTGGAGATGGAAATATTGTGCCGCAAAGGGGCGTCGAAGTCCCGTCTCAATGGGGTCTCCCCCGATTTTGCAGAGTCGATTTTTCAAGCGTCCGGCTTGAGGCAGAAATAGCAGGAAAAGGCGGAGAAATGGTTGTCCAGGGACGCAGGAATGTTTTTGCAAGGTCGGTGTTTCGCCGCGCTGGAATGCGCGGTGAATCGCCCTGAAAAGGCGGCTGTATGGGGGTTTCAGGTGTCTGTGTAGTAGAGACGGGCGATCAGGTCGATCAGCCGTTCCAGCTGCAGCCCGAAGGCGTTGGGCGTGTCGTCTTCATTCAGCCCCTCGGTGGCCAGCAGGTCGGACAGGGCGTCCAGCAGCCTTTCCATGGTGTCGCGGTCCAGTTGCACGCCATGTCTGTCTCCTCGCAGGGGATGGGTCTTCAGAGGCATGATGCGTGTGTTGATCAGTTCAAGCTCGCTGCTGTTCAGAGTAAGCGTTGTCCGTGCAGGGTTCATGGCGTTCCTCCGGCTGCAGAAGACGGGGTCTCCCCCATTTTTGCAAGGTCGGTGTTTCGTCGCGCGCCTCGACGCCGGGAAATGGTCGCAAAAAGCGGGCAAATGGCCATTTCAGTGCGCTGGAACGGGGTCTCCCCTGATTTTACGGGATCGTGTGTCAGCCGCGCGGAACGGTGTCGGGGAAATGCGCCGTCAGGCGGGTTTTCGCGCCACCAGCCAGGCGTAGCGGCGTTTTTCGCCGTCTGTGTCTGGCAGCCAGCCTTCGCCGTGCACGTCCACCGTCCAGTCAGCGAAAACGGCAGTCAGCTCGCCGCTTTCGAGGTAGTAGTCGGGATTTTTCGGGGCGTTGGGCTGCACCGGGGCGAGGAAGGTCTGCCACAACAGCAGGCCGCCCGGCCTGACCAGCGCCCGGATGTCGTCGAAGGCGCTGCGGTCGAGCCAGCGGCTGATGGCCACCACGTCAAACTGCGCCTCGGGCCAAGGGCGCTGCTCCAGATCCACCTGCCGGGCGGTGATGGGCAGTTTGTAAGCCTGAGCATAGCGGTTGAGCAGCTCGACGGCCCGGTCGCTGATGTCCCAGGCGTCCACCTGCAGGCCGCAGCGGGCGAGAAAACGGGCGTTGCCGCCGAGGCCTGCGGCCAGATCCAGTGCCGTGCCGGTTAGCGGCAGCAGGCGGGTGTGCTGGCGCACCACCCAGGCCGGCTCGGCCAGGGTGGACAGTTCGGCGTCGCGGTATTTTTCGTTCCACTTGTCGCGAGTATGCATGGTGTCAGGCTTTCCAGAATGCGCGGGTGAAGATGACCAGCAGGGTGAACAGTTCGAGGCGGCCCAGCAGCATGGCGAAGGTGAGCAGCCATTTGGCCGCGTCCGGCAGGTGCTGGAAGTTGGCGCCGACTTCGCCGAGGCCGGGGCCGAGGTTGTTGAGCGTAGCGGCCACGGCGGAGAAGGCGGTGACGGTGTCCAATCCCAGCGCCATGAGCGCCAGCCCCAGCGCGCCGGAGATGAACACATAGAGGGAGAAGAAGCCCCACACGGCGGAGATGACGCTTTCGGGCACCACGCGACCGTTGAGTTTGAGCGGCATCAGCGCGTTGGGGTGGAGCAGGCGGACGATCTCGCGCAGGCCCTGCCGGTAGAGCAGCAGCACGCGGATGACCTTCATGCCGCCGCCGGTGGAACCGGCGGAACCGCCGATGAAGCTCATCATCACCAGCATGACGGGCACGAAGGCGGGCCAGCTGAGGTAGTCGGTGCTGGCAAAGCCGGTGGTGGTGGCCAGCGAGATGGTCTGGAAGCTGGCGTAGCGCAGCGCCGTCTGCCAGTCGGGGTAGGTGTGGGTCAGCAGCAGATAGCCGGTGCTGATGAGAATGCCGGCGCTGAGCACGAAGGCGTAGGCGCGGAACTCCGGATCCAGCAGGTAGGTGCGCAGGCTCAGATGCCGCCAGGCGGTGAAGTGCAGGGCGAAATTGACCCCGGCGATGAACATGAACACCATGGCGATGGTCTCGATGGCCACGCTGTCGAAGTGGCCGATGCTGGCGTCATGGGTGGAGAAGCCGCCGATGGCCACGGTGGAGAAGGCGTGTCCGATGGCGTCGAAGGTGTTCATGCCGGCGGCCCAGTAGGCCAGTGCGCACAGGACGGTGAGGGCTACGTAGATGAGCCACAGGGTGCGTGCCGTCTCGCTGATGCGCGGGGCCAGCTTGCTGTCCTTCATGGGGCCGGGGGTTTCGGCGCGGTAGAGCTGCATGCCGCCGATGCCCAGCATGGGCAGGATGGCCACCGCCAGCACGATGATGCCCATGCCGCCGAGCCACTGCAGCTGTTGGCGGTACCACAGAATGGCGTGGGGCAGGTCATCCAGCCCGGTCATGACAGTGGCGCCGGTGGTGGTTAGGCCGGAGAAGGATTCGAAGATGGCGTCGGTGATGCTCAGCTCCACGCCCCGGGCGAAGTGCAGCGGAATCGCACCCACCAGTCCCAGAACCGTCCAGAAGGTGATGACCACCAGAAAGCCGTCCTTGATCTTGAGATCGGCGCGGGCATGGCGGGTGAGGTACCACAGCAGCCCGCCCACCGTAAGCGTCAGCAGCAGGGTGGCGGAAAAGGAGAACAGCGCCCCGTCGCCGTAGATGAGCGCCACCACGATCGGTGGCACCAGACTGAGACTGTAGACGGTGATCAGGATGCCGATGATTTTGAGGATCATCTTCAGGTGCATGTCACAGCCACCAGTGCTTCCGTGCGGTTTCTTCGGGCGCGAACAGTTCGTAGACCGCCTCCAGGCTTGCCTTGCTGGCGGCGAACAGCACGATGTGGTCTTCGGCTTCAATCACCAGATCCTTACGGGCGAAGATGACCTGGCCCTCGCGCACGATGGCGCCGACGGTGACTTCCTCCGGCCAGGGAATGTCGATCAGGCGCCGGCCGATCACCCGTGAAGTGTTTTCGGAGCCATGCACCACCAGTTCGATGGCCTCCGCCGTGCCGCGGCGCAGGGTGACGGCGCGCACCGTGTCGCCGGCGCGCAGGTAGTGCAGCAGCCGGTTGGTGGTGATGCGGTCGGCGGAGATGGCGACATCAATCTGGTTCAGATGGAGCAGGTCCACATAGGACTGGTTGTTGATCAGCGAGATGACCCGCTTGACCCCCAGCTTCTTGGCCAGCAGGCTGGAGATGATGTTGGCCTCGTCCCGGTTGGTGACGGTGATGAACAGGTCGATGTCGTCGATGTTCTCGTCCTGCAGCAGCGCCTTGTCGGTGATGTCACCGTGCACCACGATGGTGTTGTCCAGCTGTTCGGCCAGAAAGCGCGCCCGCTGCAGGTTATGCTCGATCACCTTGACATTGTGGTCGTGCTCCAGCTGGCGTGCCAGCGCCAGGCCGATATTGCCGCCGCCGGCGATCATGATGTTGCGCGAGTCGCTGCGGCGGTTCTTCTGGCGGCGCAGCGCGCGGGAGATGGCGTCGATGTCCTGCGGACGGGCGAGGAAGAACACCTCGTCGTTTTCCCGGATGACCGTATCGCCCCGGGGCAGCACCACTTCGTTGTCCCGGTAGATGGCCACGATGCGGGTTTCGATGCCCTTGTCCAGCAGCTGCTTGAGCTCGGCGATGGTGTGGTCCACCATGCGGGCGCCGTATTCGGCGCGGAAGGCCACCAGCCGGAGCTTGCCGTCGGCGAAGTCGATCACCTGCAGTGCGCCCGGATGGCTGACCAGCCGCAGAATGTGCTCGGTGACCAGGTTCTCCGGACTGATGAGCACGTCCACCGCCAGCGCGGCGTCGTTCTCCTCACGGCGGAACAGGGCCGGGTGGTTCAGATAGGCGGTATTGCGCACCCGGGCGATCTTGGTGGGCGTGCGGTGCAGGATATAGGCCAGCTGGCAGGCCACCAGGTTGGTCTCGTCGGAGCGGGTGACGGCAATGAGCATGTCGGCCATCTCCAGCCCGGCCTCCTCCAGCACGTCCGGGTCGGAGGCGTGGCCGGTGACGGTGCGGATGTCCAGATGGTCCTGCAGCTTCTGCAGGTAGACCGTATCAAGGTCTACCAGCGTGATGTCGTTATCCGGCTCTCGGGCGAGCATCTCTGCCAGTGAAGTGCCCACCTGTCCGGCGCCGAGAATGATGATGTTCATGGCGCTTTGGGGTCGATGTTGAGTTGTTTGAGCTTGCGGTAGAGGTGCGTGCGTTCCAGTCCGGCCCGCTGGGCGGTCTCCGACATGTTGCCGCCGGTCTCCCGCAGCAGCTGGCGCAGGTAGGCCGCCTCGAAGGCCTCACGGGCTGCTTTCAGTGGCAGGCTGGTGTCAATGGCGCCGGCGGTGGGCTCCGCCTGCGGCGCCTGCAGCAGGCCCTGAACTTCCTCAGCCGTCACCGGCCCCTCTCCCTGCAGCAGACAGCGCTGGATGAGGTTCTGCAGTTCCAGCAGGTTGCCGGGCCAGCTGTGCAGGCGCAGGGCGTTGAGGGCGCTGATGTCGAAGGGCCGCCAGGTGAGGCCCTGGGTGCGCGCCAGCCGATCGGTGAAGTATTCCACCAGCTCCGGCAGGTCGTCGAGGCGCTGGCGTAGCGGCGGCACTTCGATGGTGGTCAGATCAAAGCGCTGCGCCAGCTGGGGCAGAAAATCTTCGTGGTGGGACAGGGGCGCATCGCTCAGTCCGAACAGACGCACATCCAGCTGCATGGGAGCCTCCGTGCCCGGTCGCTTGAGCGTCCCGTCCTGCAGCAGGCCCAGCAGGGTGCTCTGCCACTCGGCATCCAGCCGGTGGATGTCGTTGATCACCAGCGTGCCGCCATTGACCCGGGCCAGCTCACCCAGCTGCAGGGCGCCGTCCTCACCGGCCTGCCCCAGCCAGTGGGTCTTTTCGGCATTGAGCTGCTGGGCGTCCACCACCAGCAGCGGACGCTCCTTGCGGGGGCTCTGTCGATGCACGGCGCGGGCGAACTGGTGGCGGCCACTGCCGCGCTCGCCCAGCAGCAGCACCGGCATGGTGTAGCGGGCCAGCCGCTCGGCATCGGCCCGCAACGCCTGCATGGCGCGGCTCTTGCCGATCAGCTCGCTGTCCCAGTGGCGCTGACCGTCCAGCTGACGCTCGCGCCGGGCCAGTTTCAGGTGCTTGAGCGCCCGCTCGGTGGCCACCAGCAGGCGATTGAGAGAGATGGGTTTTTCCAGAAAATCCCATGCGCCGAGGCGGGTGGCCTCCACCGCGGTGGAGATGGTGCCGTGGCCGGAGATCATGATCACGTTGGTGTGGGTCAGCAGCCCTTCGTCCTTCATCTGCCGCAGCAGGGTGATGCCGTCGATGTCGGGCATCCATACGTCGAGAAAGACCACGTCCGGTACCTGCTGGCGCCACGCCTCGCGGGCCTGCACGCCGTTGGCGGCGGTGGTGACCCGGTAGCCCTCGTCCTGGAGGATTTCGCCGATCAGTTCGCGGATGTCCCGTTCGTCATCCACGACCAGAATGTCGCCGCGGTGACTGCTCATCGGGTGTGGGTGAGGGGCAAGGTGATCATAAAGCAGGTTCGCTGTCCGCTGCGGGTGACTTGTATCGTTCCATTATGCTCTTCGACGATTTTTTTGACAACCGCGAGCCCCAGCCCCGTGCCCTTGGGCTTGTCGGTGGCGTAGGGTTCGAAGATCCAAGTCAGCTCCTTCTCGCCCAGACCGGGGCCGTTGTCGCACACCGACAGGGTCAGCACGCCGCCTTCGCAGCGGCTGGCGAGCCACAGGGTCGGTTCGGGCTGCTGCTCGCACGCCTCGATGCCGTTCTTGATCAGGTTGTGCAGCAGCTGACGCAGGCGGTTGGGGTCCGCCTCCACCTGCGGGCAGGCGGGATCGGTGTCCAGCTGCAGGGTCAGGCCGGGGCGGGTGTAGAGCTGGATCATCTGCTCCAGCAGCGTGTTGACGTCCACCGGCTCCAGCGCCAGCTCCGGCGAGCGGGCGTAGTCGGCGAAGGCGTCCACCAGCGTCTGCATAGTGACCACCTGATCCACGATGGTGCCGGTGAGCTTCTCCAGCAGCGCCCGTTCCTCCTCGGGCAGCTGGCGTCCCAGCTTGAAGGCGAGCCGCTCGGCTGACAGGCGGATGGGGGTGAGCGGGTTCTTGATCTCGTGGGCCAGGCGCACGGCCACCTCGTGCCAGGCGGCGTGGCGCTGCGCCTGCACCAGATCGGTGATGTCCTCGAAGATGACCACATGCCCGCCGGTATGGCTGCTGGTCAGCGGTGTGCCCTGCACCAGCAGGATGCGCTCGCCCGACGGGGTGGACTGGTTCAGCTGCAGCTGCCAGTGGCCATGAGCCTCATGGATCAGCGGGGCGATCTGCTGCCAGAAGGGGCGCAGCGCCAGAAACGGCCCCTGTTCCACCAGCCGGGGCAGCGGCGTCTGGCCGGCCTCCTCCAGCGGAGCGCCCAGCAGTTGCTCGGCGCGCTGATTGAAAAGGCGGATGCGCAGCTGGCTGTCGAGGGTGATGACGCCGCTGGTGAGGCTGGAGATGATCGCCTGCAGGTAGGCGCGCTGGATCTCCACCTGCTGGTGGTTGACCCGGGCGGTGTGCTGGGCGCGCCTGAGCTGGCGCACCATGTCGTTGAAGGAGCGGATCAGCTCGCCCAGTTCGTTGTCCGGCCCTTCGTGGCGGATGGGTTCCATCTCGCCGGCGCTGACGCGGCGGGTGGCGCGGGTGAGCTGACGGATCGGGCGGGTGAAGTTGCTCACCAGCTGAATAGTGAACAGCAGGGTGGACAGCAGCGCCAGCAGCAGCACCAGCGTGAGGGAAACGGCCATGGCGGTCTTGAGCGGCTGGCGCAGATAGGCGCGCTGCTGATACTGGGCCAGCGCCGTCTGCACCGTTTCGGCCAGCTGGGTCTGTTCCGCGGGGATGGGGAAAATGGCCTGCAGCATGCGCGGGCGGGGGCCGAGCTTCAGCGGAATCATCACCCGGTAGAAGGCGCGGCGCAGTTCCCCCTTGCCCTCTTCCTCAATGGCGGCGTAGGTAAGACCCTTGCGCACCTGCTGGACGATGTTCTCCGGCGGCGGGTGGGGCAGGGCGCTGGCGGTCTGGCTGGTGGTGCTGAAGGCGATGGGTTGGCCGTCGTCGCTGAACAGGGCCACTTCCTCGGCATTGAGCAGCTTGCGCAGGCGGTCCAGCGCCAGCGCGGGAGTCTGATCCAGCTCGGTGGCGAAGGTCTGAGCGCTGGACTGGGTCAGGTTGAGCAGGGTGCGCGTCTGGTTGTCCAGCGTCATGCGGGTGAGGCTGACGGCGTTCTGCAGGGCGGTTTCCGTCTTGACGTCAAACCAGGCGTCGATGCCCTGATAGAGAAACTGCAGGGCGAACAGGTAGATGACCAGCACCGGTGCGCCCACCAGCGAGGTGATCAGCAGTGACAGGCGCAGGGTGATGCGGCTGCCTGGGCGGTGCTCGCGCACCTGGCGGATGAGCCGCCACAGGGTGCGCACCAGCAGCGCCAGCAGTACGATCAGGCCGCCTGCGGCGGTCAGCAGCAGTGTGGCATAGGTGCCGGCGAAGCTGGCCGCCTGCTGCAGGCTGCTGCTCAACAGCGCCAGCGCCACCAGCGTCACCGCCGTAAGCGCGCTGACCGGGCCGTACTGGCGCAGAAGACGGAGCGGATTCATCTCAGCGTTGCCATAGTTTGCGTTGATCCACGGATTCCTCCACCCAGCCGCTGTCCAGCCGCCAGGTCGGGTCGGTCAGGCTCTCCAGCCACAGGGCGGCCGGCAGACGGTTGCGGTCCAGCTGCAGCCGCAGGCGCAGGCGGTAGTCGATGCCAGGGTGCAGCTCCGCCTGGTCCACCAGATGAATGTCGCTGAAAGTGCCGAGAATGTCCAGCGCTTCTTCCAGGGTCTCCGCCTCGCTCTGACGGCCGTTGCGCAGATTGGTCAGCAGCCAGCGCCCTTGCAGGCGCGCCCGCTGAAGCCGCACCGGCACCTCCCGCTCGATGACCGTGCGCTGCCAGGGAATGAACCCCATCAGCGGGCTGTGCTCCACCAGGCGGAAACGGGTGATGAAGTAGAGGGGGATGTCATGTTCCAGCGCGTCCCGCTGGGTGGTGGAGAGCTTGATGCGCACCCGGGCGTCCACCATCAGCTGACGCTGTTCGATATGGTGCTGGAAAAAGAGCACCGTGACCTGCGCCAGGTGCTCGTGCTCCGCCCGGGCAGGCATCAGCGCCAGTGTGAGCAGCAGGCCGCTAAGGAGACTTTTCCAGCAGCGCATGGAAGAATCCGTCCATCTCCTGCACGCCGGGCAGCAGCTGGCAGCCGGGCGTGCCGTGGCAGGGCAGGTGATCGATGGGCACGAGGCGGGCATCCGGCGTGCGTGTCAGGAAGGCGTTGATCTGTCCTCTGTTTTCAGCCGCCAGCACCGAGCAGGTGGCGTAGAGCATCCGGCCGCCCGGTTTGAGCAGCGGCCACAGGGCGTCCAGAATGGCCGCCTGCGTGCGGGTGAGGGCTTCAATGTCTTCGGGTGTGCGGTGCCACTTGATGTCCGGATGGCGGCGGATGATGCCGGTGGCCGAGCAGGGGGCGTCCAACAGAATGCGGTCGAAGGGTTCGCCGTCCCACCAGTCGTCGGGGCGGGCGGCATCTCCCTGGCGCACCTGCGCGTGCAGGCGCAGGCGCTCAAGGTTTTCCTGCAGCCGCTCGATGCGTGCGGGGTCCTTCTCCAGCGCCAGCACATGGGTCTGATCGCGGGTCAGTTCCAGCAGGTGGGTGGTCTTGCCGCCCGGCGCGGCGCAGGCGTCCAGAATGCGCTCGCCCGGCCGCGGATCGAGCAGGTGGGCCGCCTGCTGGGCGGCGGCGTCCTGCACCGAGAACCAGCCCTCATCGAAGCCGGGCAGGCGGCGCACGTCCGTGCCTTCCCGCAGCACCACCGCCTGAGGCGCCAGCGGATGGGGCCGAGGATCGAGCGCCGCCACATCCGGCAGGGCCATGAAGGCATCACGCTCGATTTTCAGCGGATTGACCCGCAGCGTCAGCGGGGGGTCTTCGTTGTTGGCCTCAAGGATCTGCGACCAGTGGTCGGGCCAGTCCCGTTTCAGCCGGTCGATCAGCCAGTCGGGGTGGCTGTAGCGGGCGCGGTCGCAGCAGGCCAGCCAGCGGGCGCGTTCTGCTTCATCGGTGCGGGTCAGGTTGCGCAGCACGCCGTTGATCAGCCCCCGCGCCCACTGTTTCTTCTTCGGCAGCAGGCGGATGGTTTCGTTGACGGCGGCGTGGGCGGGAATGGCATCCATGAAGTGGAGCTGAAAGGCGCCCAGTTCCAGCAGCAGGCCGATGTCCGCGTCCCGTGCCTTGAGGGGCCGTTTCATCAGGGGCTTCAGCAGCGCCTGCAGGCTGCCGTGCCAGCGCAGCACGCCGAACAGCAGCTTCTGCAGTAGCGGGCGCGCCTGCGGCGGGCAGCGGGACAGCAGTTCGGACTGCACGGCGCTCAGCGAGCGCCCCTCAAGCAGAACGGCCTTCAGACCCTCGAACGCCAACGCGCGGGCATTCATGCGGCGTGTGAGTCGCTGCCGGCGGTCAGCGTGTTTTCGTACAGGTCAATGATGGGGAAGCAGAGTTCGAAGTCGTCCCATTCCAGATCCCCGTCCGTAATGCGGAAACGTGTAAAGTGTTCCGGCTCGGCATAACGGCGGATCAGAGGATTGGGATGCCGTACCAGGAAGGGAGCAAAGTCCACCTCACGGCTTTCACCCGTATTGAATGTAAGCCGCAGTTTGAGCGGTCCGGTCTGTTCTGCATGCGTGATGGCCAGATAGGGCGCGTTCATCGGATGCTACCCTCAATTTCGATGCATTTGAGCGGGCGGTGGTAGACGAAATAGTCCACCCAGCTTCTGACAATTGTATCAGCAAAGGCGTTGACGACCGTTTCGAACGCCTTGCATTTGGCTGGCGGTAGCGGGCGTTTGCCACGGACGGGCAGAATCTCGATGCTGCGGATTTGTCCATTTTCGATGTGGAAGACGGCCTTGTTTTCACAGCCCTGAAAACGGCCATGCACATGAACGGGCTCATGCTCGTTGCTGTAGAAGAAAACCAGCACCCCAAGATACCTGAACAGCTTGGGCACGGTTCAGCCTCCCAGTCGTTTACCGAGCAGGGCGTGACCGTTGGCGAAGTCGGCGGCGGGCATGGGGCGCTTGCCAGCGGGCTGAAGCGTGTGCACCCGCAACAGGCCTTCGCCGCAGGCGATGTCGATGCCGTCCCGTTCCACCAGAATGACCTCGCCCGGGGTGTCATGGTGCGGGCCGGGCAGGGCGGTGGCGGTCAGCAGCTTGAGCGGCTTGCCGTCCAGTTGGGTGAAGGCGGTCGGCCAGGGGCTGAAGGCATGGATCTTGCGGCGGATGACTTCGGCCGGCTGAGACCAGTCGATCTCACCTTCCGCCTTGGTGAGCTTTTTGGCGTAGGTGGCCTGGCTTTCGTCCTGCGGTTCGGGCGTGAGCCGGTCCAGATTTTCCAGCGCCTCGACGATGGCCTCGGCGCCCAGCGCGCTCAGGCGGTCGTGCAGGGTCTGGGCGGTGTCCTGCGGGGTGATGGGTGTGGTCTTTTTCAGCAGCATGGGACCGGTGTCCAGGCCTTCGTCCATCTGCATGATGGTCACGCCCGTTTCCGCATCGCCCGCCTCGATGGCGCGCTGAATGGGCGCGGCGCCCCGCCAGCGGGGCAGCAGCGAGGCGTGGATGTTGAGACAGCCTTTTTTCGGCGTGTCCAGAATGGCACGGGGCAGGATGAGGCCATAGGCCACCACCACCATCACTTCCGGTTCGAGGGCGGCCAGTTGCGCCCGCGCTTCGGGTGTTTTCAGGGTTTCCGGCTGAAAGACGGGCAGGCCGTGTTCCTGCGCCACCTGCTTGACGGGACTGGGACGCAGTTTCATGCCGCGGCCCGCGGGCCGGTCGGGCTGGGTGTAGACGCCGACGATCTGGTGGCCGGCGTCGATCAGCGCCCGCAGGGGGGCGACGGAGAATTCGGGCGTGCCGGCGAAGACAACTCTCACGCTTTCCGTTCCTTGCGGTATTTCTGCAGCAGGCGGTTGCGCTTGAGGCCAGAGAGGTGGTCGATGAACAGCACGCCGTTGAGATGGTCGATCTCGTGCTGCAGGCACACCGCCAGCAGGTCTTCCGCCTCGATCTCCACCGGCTGACCGTCACGGTCCAGCCCGCGCACCTTCACTTTGGAGGGGCGGCGCACCTTGGCGTAGATGCCGGGCAGGGAGAGGCAGCCCTCTTCGTATTCGATCAGCCCGTCGCTGGCGACGATCTCCGGATTGACCAGCGCAATGGGCTGGCTCTTGTCCTCGGTGACGTCCGCCACCAGCACGCGGATGTCACGACCCACCTGCGGGGCGGCTAGGCCGATGCCCGGGGCGTCGTACATGGTGTAGAGCATGTCGTCGATCAGATTGGCGATCTCGTCCGACATCTCCACCGGCTTGCACTGGGTGCGCAGGATTTCGTCAGGGTAGAGGCGGATGTCCAGCTTGTCCATGGGGCGGTGTGTTCAATTCGTTGTCCGGACGTTTATTATAGGCGCCATGGACGAGATGACCCGCATCTTCTGGCATCAGGCGCTGCAGGCTGCACTGACCGCGCCACAGGCGCAGGCGCTGTGGCAGACATGGGGGGCGACGGCGGTGGAGGTACCCGTGGCCGAACTGGTGGCGCAGGGGCTGACGGACAGTCAGGCGGCCCGTTTCCGGCAGGTGGATGATGAGGCGCTGGGCCGTTTCGAGGCATGGCTGGGGCAGGAACATCACTGGCTGATGACCTGTCTGGATGCGGACTGGCCGCCGCTGCTGGCGCAGTTGAGCGACGCACCGGCGATGCTGCTGGGGCTGGGCAGCCGTGCGTTGCTGTCGGATCCACAGATCGCCATTGTGGGGGCGCGCCATGCCAGCCGAGAGGGGCTGCGCAACGCGGAAACCTTCGCCGAGGCGCTGTCGCAGGCGGGCATCGCCGTCACCAGCGGGCTGGCGCACGGCATCGATGCGGCCGCCCATCGGGGGGCGCTGAAAGGACCGGGCGGCACCGTGGCGGTAGTGGGCACCGGGCCGGACCGGGTCTATCCGGCGGCCAACCGCGAGCTGGCTCACCAGATTGCCGAACAGGGTGCGCTGGTGTCGGAGTTTCCGCTGGGCACGCCGCCCAGGGCGCAGAACTTTCCCCGCCGCAACCGCATCGTCAGCGGCCTGAGCGTGGGCACGCTGGTGGTGGAGGCGGCCGAACGCAGCGGCTCGCTCATCACCGCCCGGCTGGCCAGCCAGCAGGGGCGGGAGGTGTTCGCCATTCCCGGCTCCATCCACAACCCCATGGCTCGGGGCTGTCACAGGCTGATCCGTCAGGGCGCCAAGCTGGTGGAGACGGCGCAGGACATTCTCGAAGAGGTCTTTCCCCAGTTGCAGGCGCGGCTGGCGCTTGATGAGACGGCGCCTGCCGTGGATACGGCATCGCTTTCGACCGAGGCGCGGCAGCTGCTGGATCAGGTGGACTTCGACCCGGTGTCGCTGGACGAGCTGGCAGTGCGCACCCGCTGGCCGGTGTCCAGTCTGCAGGGGGCGTTGCTGGAGCTTGAGCTGGCCGGCTGTGTGGAGGCGCTCCCCGGCGGGCAGTATCGAAGAATTTGCTGATCGGCGCTTGTGGCGGTGCGTTTTTCCGCTACCTTATTAAATAAACACGCAGGCGCATGCTGCGCCATGATCACTATCTGGAAGCGTCTATGAAGAATCTGGTCATTGTGGAATCGCCCGCCAAGGCGAAGACCATCGAGAAATTCCTCGGCAAGGATTTCACCGTCCGTTCCAGCTACGGGCATATCCGCGATCTGCCCAAGAAGGGGATGGGGGTGGACATTGAACACGGCTTCAAGCCCACCTATGAGATCTCGCCGGACAAGAAGAAGGTGGTGGCCGAGTTGCGCAAGCTGGCCAAGGAGGCGGAGGCCGTCTGGCTGGCCACGGATGAGGACCGCGAGGGGGAGGCCATCGCCTGGCATCTGGCCGAGGCGCTCAAGCTGGACAAGGCGACCACGCGGCGCATCGTGTTCCATGAGATCACCAGGCCGGCCATCGAGCAGGCGGTGGCCGCGCCGCGCACCATTGACATGAACCTGGTGGACGCCCAGCAGGCGCGCCGCATTCTCGACCGCATCGTCGGTTTCGAACTCTCACCCATTCTGTGGAAGAAGATCCGCACGGGGCTTTCCGCCGGTCGGGTGCAGTCGGTGGCGGTGCGCCTGATCGTGGAGCGGGAGCGGGAGATTCAGGCCTTCGAGCCGGAGATCAGCTTCAAGGTGGCCGGCGAGCTGCTCAATGGCAGCGGCGAGGTGGTGCCCGTGCGGCTGGATGCGGCCTTTGACTCCGAATCCGCGGCCCACACTTTTCTGGAGGCAGCCGGACTCAGCCGCATGACCGTGGCCAGCGTGGAGAAGAAGCCGGCGAAACGCAGCCCCAAACCACCGTTTACCACCTCCACCCTGCAGCAGGAGGCGGCGCAGAAGCTGGGCTTTTCCGTGCGTCAGACCATGAGTCTGGCCCAGCGGCTGTATGAGGCGGGCAAGATCACCTACATGCGTACCGACTCGGTCAACCTGTCGGAGCTGGCCATCGCGCAGGCGCGGGAGGTGATCAGCGCCGAGTATGGCCCTGAGTTCGTGCAGACGCGCCACTACAAGAGCAAGAGCGCCAATGCGCAGGAGGCCCATGAGGCCATCCGACCCACGGATCTGGCCGCAGAGGTCGTCTCCTCCGACCGCAATGAACAGCGTCTGTATGAGCTGATCCGCCGTCGCACGCTGGCCTCCCAGATGGCAGACGCCCGTCTTGAGCGCACCACGGTGCAGGTGACCCTGTCGGAGCGACCCGAGAAACTGGTGGCCAAAGGGGAGGTGATCCAGTTTCCCGGCTTCATGCGCGCCTATGGGGATGAGGAGGCCAAAAACACCCTGCTGCCGGCGCTGACCGAAGGGGAGGCGCTGTCGCTGGGCACCCTCAGCGCCCGTCAGAGCTTCAGCCGCCCGCCTGCCCGCTACAACGAGGCGGCGCTGGTGCGCACGCTGGAGGAGCTGGGCATCGGCCGGCCGTCCACCTACGCGCCTACCATCGACACCATTCAGCAGCGCGGCTATGTGGTCAAGGAGGATCGCGAAGGCGTCGAGCGCAGCTACCGGGTGCTGACGCTGGATGACAGTGGGCAGGTGACCTCGGAGACCCGCACTGAGACTACCGGCGCCGAGCGGGCCAAGCTGTTCCCCACCGACATCGCCGGGGTGGTGACCGACTTTCTCGTCAAGCACTTCGGCGAGATCATGGACTACCACTTCACCGCCCATGTGGAGGAGGAGCTGGATGAGATCGCCGCCGGCGAGCTGGCCTGGCGCAGGATGCTGGAAGCGTTTTACGCCCGCTTCCATCCCAAGGTGGAGGCCGCCGAGCATGTCTCCCGCGAGGAAGCGGGTCAGGTGCGTCATCTGGGCACCGACCCGAAGACCGGCAAGCCGGTGATGGTCAAGGTGGGCCGCTATGGGGCCTATGTTCAGCTGGGCGATGGGGGCGAGGATGGTGAAGAAAAGCCGGTCTTTGCCAGCCTCAAACCCGGTCAGCGCATGGACACGCTCACGCTGGAGGAGGCGCTGGAGCTGTTCAAGCTGCCGCGGGAAATCGGCCGGATGCCGGAGGATTTTTCCGTCACCGCCGCCGACGGCACCCTGTTCGAAGTGAAGAAAGGGGCGACGCTGACCGCCAAACGCGGGCCCTTCGGGCCCTATCTGGAGTTCGGCCCCAAACAGTATGCGCCGCTCAAGGGCTATGACCCGCTTTCCATGACGCTGGAGGAAGCGGTGGATGTGGTCAAGGCTCATCTGGCGGCGCAGGCGGACAAGATCGTGCGCAGTTTCCCGGGCACGAGCATCAAGATTCTCAAGGGGCGCTGGGGACCCTACATCACCGATACGGAAACGAAGAAGAACGCCAAGATCGCCAAGAACGAAGATCCCCTGGCGCTGACGCTGGAAGAGTGCCGAAAGCGCTTGGATGAAGCGCCGGAGCCGAAGCGTCGCGGGCGTCGCGTGGCACGCAGGAAATCCTGAAGGAGGGGGCCATGAAACCTGAACCGAACCGGGAGACGGAGGTCAAGCTGGACATCGGCCTTGCGGTGCTGCTCACCATGGTGGGCGTGGTATTGCTGGCGGTGCTGCTGCTGGCGCTGATGGCCTTCGCGCCGGTGATTCTGGCGCTGCTGTCGGCGTGGATCGCCTGGACCGAGTGGCGCCGCACTCGCCGGCTGGGGCTGGACCATCGGGGCTACCGCTGGCTGGGGCGGTTCTGGTTCGTGGCTTTCTGGAGTATTCTCGGCGTGGCCGGCGTGCTCATCTTCGCCGCGTGGATGGAGTATGCGCTGGTCTACAACGAGATTAGGGTGGCCATCGCGACCGCGTGGCACAAGTACACTTGGCCCTATCTGTGGACCTTCGGCGGCGTGTTCGTGCTGGTTCTGCTGGTGCTGGGCGTCGAGCGGGCGTGGATTACGGTGAGGGGGCGCTTCGAGCAGTGGGTGCGTGCCCATGAATGAACGCCGGCGGCAGATCGGCATCGGTCTGACGGGACTGATACTGTGGGCCATGAGCCTGCCGTGGGTCGTGCAGATCGTGCAATTCGGGCTGGCGCGGGGCACCGGTTCCGCCATGGACATGCTGGTGGTGGCGGCCATGATCGCCATGAGCGTGTCGGTGCTGGCATGGATCTGTCAGCTGTGCCTGCCCGGTCGGGTGGGGCGGCTGCGCTGGTGGCTGATCGGCGTGCTGCTGGGGCTGGCGGTGTATGGCTGGATCAGCGTCAATGTGCTCATGGCGCCGGAAAAGGTGTTTGACGGCATGCCGCTGTGGCAGGTTGCGGTGATGACGCTGGGGCCGGTGGGGCTGACCGGCTGGCTGCTGCTCAGTCTGCCCTATTACTGGGGGCTGTTCCGCCGCTGAGCCGGCCGGCATCGCGCTGGTCGGGCGCTGTTCCGGGGCCGGTCAGATGCTGTCGTCTGCCTGCAGGCGTGCTTCCATTTCTTCGGTCAGCAGTGGCCTGCTGAACAGGTAGCCTTGGAGCAGATCCACGTTCAGCTGGTGCAGGGCCTCGGCCTGCTCTTCGGTCTCCACACCCTCGGCCACCACTTCCAGACCCAGCGCATGGGCGAAGTTGACCGCGTGTTCCACGATGATGCGGTCCTTGTCGCTGTGGAGCATGCCTTTGACGAAGCGCAGGTCAATCTTGAGCTGATCCAGCGGCAGGCGGCTGACCAGGTCAAGGTTGGCGTGGCCGGTGCCGAAGTCGTCCAGCGACAGGTGACAGCCCATCTGGTCGAGCAGGTGGATAGCCTCGTTCACCTCCGGGCTGTCCTCAGCCACCATGGTTTCGGTCAGCTCGAGCGTGGCGTCGGCCGGAGCGATGCCGTGCTTTTCCAATGTGGGGCAGATCTGCGCCATGTAGGCGCGGCTGCGCAGCGTGGCGGCGGAGAGGTTGAACGCCAGCGAGCGGCCGCGGGTCCAGCCCTGCTGCTGCCAGCGGCTCCAGGTGGCCAGCGCCGTGTGCAGCACCCATTCGTCAATGCCGCGGATCAGTCCGGTCTCTTCCGCCAGCGGGATGAATTCCGCAGGTGAGACCCATTCCCCTTCATGCTGCCAGCGCAGCAGCACCTCGAAGCTCTCCCAGCGTCCGGTGCGGGCATTGACCTTGGGCTGCCATGCCAGCTGGAAACCGTCGGTGCGCAGGGCGTGTCGCAGCCCGGCCAGCAGGCGGCTGCGTCGGTCCAGATCCTGTGCCAGGGAGGCGTCATAGACGCGCCAGTCCTGATCGCGCACCTTGTGCTTGATGGAGAGCATGGCCGCATCGGCGGCCTTGATGAGGGTGACCCAGTCGTCGGCGTGTCGGGGCCAGGCGGCGGCGCCGATGGTGATGCCCACCTGCAGGGTCATCTTCTCGATGGCGAAGGGTTCGCGCACGGCTTCAGAAATGCGGGCGGCCAGTGTATCCGGCGTGTCGGCATCACCGGGCCAGCAGAGCAGGAACTCATCCCCGCCGTAGCGGCCGACGAAGGCATCTTCCGGCAGCAGGTTTTTCAGTCGATGGGCCAGTTCCTGCAACAGGCGATCGCCCACCGGATGGCCGAGACTGTCGTTGATGGCCTTGAAGTTGTCCAGATCAAGAAACAGCAGCCAGAAGGGGCGTTTCTGCTCAATCTGCCGACGCAGCTGCTCAATGAAGGTGTGGCGGTTGAGCAGTTCGGTGAGCGGGTCCAGCCGGCTGAGCCGCTCGATTTCGGCGCGGGCCCGTTCTTCCTCGGTGATGTCGGAGAAGATGCCGATATAGCCGATCTTTTCGCCCCGCTCGTCCTGGAGCACGGCCGCGGTGAGCCGTTCCGGGTAGATTTCGCCATTGGCGCGGCGGTTCCACAGCACCACCGAGATGCTGCCTTCGCGGCAGAGGGTCTGCCAGAAGCGTTCGTAGAAGGCTTTGTCATGGCGGCCGGATTTGAGCAGGGTGGGGCTTTTGCCCAGCACGTCTTTCTCCCGGTAGCCGGTGATTTGCTCGAAAGCGGGGTTGACGGCGACGATGCGGTTGTCGGGATCGGTGATCATGATGGCCAGCGGGGCGTGTTCGAACAGCTGGGCGTAGATGGTCAGCTGCCGTTTCTGCTGCTCCAGCTGGTCGATCTGCTCGCGGGTGCGGCTGAGCAGCTGGCTGAGGGTGCGGCTGAGCACGCCCACTTCGTCCTTACGCCGCAGTTCGGGGAGCTTGAGCGGCTCGTGCCCGGCGAGGATGCGGCGGGCGTGTTCAGTGAGTGTTTCCAGCGGATGAAAGAAATGGTTGACCAGCACGAAAAACAGCAGAGTGATGGTGGCCAGGGCGACGATGAGCACGGCGGTGCTGTTTTCCACGAAGCTCCGCGCTTCGGCAAAGGCGCTCTCCACCGGCTGGCGCACGGCGATGATCCAGTCCAGTCCGGGCAGTTCGTGGTGCGCCTTGTAGAGGAATTGAGTCAGATAGGGGCGGTTGTCGTCCGGCCAGACGGTCACACCACTCCAGCCGCCGCGCAGCACGGCCTGACGGAAGGCGGTCATGCCGTCAAAGGTCATGGCGTGGGAGGGCAGTTTTTCGGTGCCCATGAGCAGGCGGCCGGTGTGGTCCAGCACCAGAATTTCGCTGTCGCCGATGTGGCTGAGTTCGGCAATGCGGTGGCGGGCGGCGAAGGCGAAATCCCAGCCCAGATGCATGCACAGCACGCCAGCCAGCTTCCCGTTGCTGTCGAGCACGGGGGCGGAGATGTCCATCAGCCGCAGGGGCAGGTCGTCCCATTTGGGTTTGGGCATCAGCTTCGCCAGCAGAAAGGCGTCGTGCACATTGCCTAAATGCAGCCCTTTCTTCCCTTCGATGAACCATTCCCGATGGGCGACGTTCTTGCCGGTGAGCAGGTTGCCCGTGTCCACGATGATGGTGCCGTTGGCGTCGGTCATGCCGATCCAGGCGATGGTGGGGTCGGTGTCGCGTATCCGTTCGAGCAGTTTCCGCCGGTCGGCCATGGAGATGTCGGGGTCGGTCAGGCGGGGCAGCTGGCTGAGCAGTTGCACCTGATCGGCGTGGGTGCGCAGGGTGGCCACCAGCTGGTCGTTCATGCGCTGGGCGATCTGGCACAGCAGCTCGGCGGCGTGCCGGTGAATCAGCGCTTCGGTCTGGCGGGTCTGGTACTGGGTGACCCAGACGAGCATGAGCGCCAGCGCCACCACCAGTGCGGCCAGCAGTCTGAAGCGAATGGAATGGAGGTTGAAAAAGCCCACCTGTGGTTCACAGCCTCACCAAAACATGGGGTCTCCCCTGATTTTACCGGGTGGGCTCGGCACTGCTCCAAAAAAGACTGATGAATAATTGATATTTATCAGGTTTGGGGCGGTTTTTAGGGAAATTTATGACTTGTCGGTGTTTTTGGCGCCGTAGAGGGTGTTCGGGTCTATATCCGGGTCCGTGAGAATGGCGGCCGGCTCCGGCCACAGGCGGGTGTAGAAGCAACTTTTTCGACCGGTGTGGCAGGCGGGGCCAGTCTGATCCACCCGCAGGAGCACGGCGTCACCGTCGCAGTCGATACGGATCTCCTTCACATGCTGAACCATGCCGGATTCCTCGCCCTTGCGCCACAGCTTCTGCCGGGAGCGGGACCAGTAGCAGGCGCGGCCGGTGGCGAGCGTCTCGCGCAGGGCGGTCTCGTTCATCCAGGCGAGCATGAGCACCTCACCGGTGTCATGCTGCTGGGCGATGGCGGCCACCAGCCCGTTGGCGTCCCATTTGAGGCTGGCGATCAGCGCGTCCGGATTGAGCTGGGTGCCTTTGGGCAGTTTTTCCCGATCGTGCGCGTTCATGACTTCTGTTTGGCCTGGGCGAAGGCAAGCGCCAGCAGGTTGTTGCTCACCTGCGGCTCCTTCTTCTTCGGTTTCTTCTTGGGCTGGATGTCCGCCTTGCGGCCCCGCTCAAGCATGGCGTGGAACAGTTCCATGGTGGCGCGGGCATCATCCAGCGCGTCGTGGGCGTCACCCGGGAAGGGCCGGCCCAGCACCTTTTCGTAGGCATCGGTCAGTTTGGGTGTCTTGAAGAACCAGTACTGGCGCTCGCTGTGCCAGCGCATGGCGCCCACCAGGTCCCGGGCCAGTTCGGCCACGTCGATCCAGGTGGCGTAGTCCAGCTCGAAGGGCAGCTGTTTCTTGCCGGCGGTGTTTTCCAGATAGGCGAAGTCGCTTTCGGTGCTGTAGGCGAGCACGTGGTCGGCGTCCAGCAGCAGCTGGTGGAGGCGGTCCCAGATCTGGGTGGCGTAGGGAGCGTCCTGCACCATTTCGGTGGTGATGTTGTGCTTTTCGTTCTCCGGAATGTCGTAGCCCGGGTTGATCAGCTGGTTGAGCACCTCATCGCCTTTCTCATCGCACAGGGAGACCTGAATGATGTCCGCCTCCGGCTTGGTGGAGACGTCGGTGGCCTCGATGTCGATGCACAGCAGCTTCTTGCCATCCAGATCACGGGCCAGCTGCTTGAGTTTGTAGAGGGCGTCATTGCGTCGTTGGCGGATCAGCTCGATGGCCTCGCTGGCGAGGAATTCCTTCACCAGCTTTTCCACCTGCTGGCGCAGCTTGGGGATGGAGCGGCGCAGCGCCTCGCGCACGGCTTCGTCCTCGCTGGCCTGCTCGATCAGCGCATCAAGCGGCACCGGCTGCTCCGGTTCGATCTCGAAGCGGTTGAGGGTGGCCTCGACGATCTTTTTCAGGTTGAAGTCGTAATCTTCCAGCGGCGGCAGCACCAGCTGCGCCTTGAGCAGGGCGGTCTCACCCTTGGCGGGGGAGGCCATCACCTCCACGCCGCGCAGGGTGAGGCCGTCGGAGGCGGCCACGGCCACCAGATAGTCCTTGAGGGGCTGGGAGCGTTTGTCCAGCAGAATGAGTTGTGCGTTCGACATGAAATGCGGGCCCTGATGATGAGAGGGGAATTTTACGGGATCGGGCGCAGGGCTGCACGCCGGCAGAAACGAAAAAGCCGGGCTGGGGCCCGGCTTTTCGCTGTGGTCGAAAGGGTGGATCAACCTTTGGCGTTGGCGTAGTTTTCCGCCACCTTGTCCCAGTTGACCACGTCCCACCATGCCTGCAGGTAGTCGGGACGGCGGTTCTGATAACGCAGGTAGTAGGCGTGCTCCCATACGTCCACGCCAAGAATGGGCGTGCCCTTGACTTCGGCCACGTCCATCAGCGGGTTGTCCTGGTTGGGGGTGGAGGTGACCACCAGCTTGCCGCTGTCATCCATCACCAGCCATGCCCAGCCGGAGCCGAAGCGGGTCAGGCCGGCCTGAATCAGCTGCTGCTTGAAGTCGTCGAAGCTGCCGAAAGTGCTGTCAATGGCCTCACGCAGCTCGCCGGCAGG
>NZ_WFYD01000036.1 GCF_015490265.1 Sulfurivirga sp.
GACAGCTTGGCATAGCCGAAGTCATTGCCCACCGGTGGCGCCACATTCAGACCAACACTGACCCGGCTGCCCTCGGTGGGGAAGTAGAAGGCGTTGGTGGAATTGTGATTCCAGCCCGCATTGAAGATGGGGAACAGGTAGTCCTTGCCGAAGCGGTCAGCGAAGGTATTGCAGGTCGTAAAGCTGCTGCCGCACACCAGCGTGTCCTTTGACAGCTTGAAGCCATAGGTGAAGCTGTCATCTTCATTGAGGGGAATGGTGCTGAACAGCTGTCCCCCCAGGGTGTTCATGGAGTAGTTGCCGATGGTCAGCTGGGAGGCGTCGATCTCGCTCCAGAACAGCCCCGCCCCCAGACTGACTCCGTTGGGTGTGAAATAGGGGTTCACCAGCGTCAGATCCGCCGTCTTGTTGTAGCCGCTGGTATCCAGCTTCAGACTGACCGTGTTACCGCTGCCCAGCGCGTTGCGCTCGCTGATACCCAGAGACAGGGTCACCCCGTAGAGCTGTGAGTAACCGATGGCCGCCGTCAGGGAACCGGTGGGCTGTTCCTCCACCTTGACATGCAGATCCACCAGATCCGGCGCCACCGGCTTCGGCTGGATGTCCACCATCTTGAAGAAGCCCAGCTTCTGCAGACGCTTTTTGGAGAGCCGCACATACTCGAGTGAATAGGGCGCCGCCTCCATCTGGCGCAGCTCGCGGCGGATGACGTGATCACGCGTACGCGTGTTGCCCTCGATGACGATGCGGCGCACATAAACGCGCTGGTGCGGTGCGATGTGGAACACCACATCGGCAATGCGCCGCCCGTGATCCAGCCGTGGCTCCGGCACCACCTCCGCATTGGCGTAGGCGTTCTCACTGTAGCGGTCCAGCAGCGCGTTCATGCTGTCAACGATGTTCTGGCGGGAGAAGCGCTGCCCCGGCTTGACCAGCAGCAGGGATTCCAGCTGCTTGCGCGGCAGCTTGAGATCGCCTTCCAGGCTGACCTTGCCGATGTGATAGACCGGCCCTTCGGTCAGGTTGATGGTCAGATAGACCTTCTGACGGTCCGGCGACAGGCGTACCTGGGTGGAGCGGATGCGGAACTCGGCAAAGCCCCGGTTCATGTAGTAGTCACGAATGCGGTCCAGATCGCCCTGCAGCTGCTCCTTGGCATACTGCTCACCCTCTGCCAGCTGCATGAGTCGGCGCAGCTGAAAGTCCGCGTAGGCCCGGTTGCCTACAAAAGCGATCCGCCCGATGGTCGCCGGCTTGCCCTCATGCACCTGAATGACCACCTTGACCCGGTTGCGCGGCAGAGGAGTCACATTCAGATCCACCGTGGCGCCGTAATAGCCCATGTTCTGATAGCGCTGCCGAAGTTCCTGTGCGACCCGCGCCATCCTGGTTTCGTCATACACCCTGCCCTTGGCGATGCCAGCGGTCTCCAGTCCCTTGAGCAGGTCTTCGGATTTGATCAGTTCATTGCCTTCGGCACTGATCTCCGCAATGGTCGGACGCTCCACCACCTTGATGATCAGCCTGTTGCCTTCCCGGAACAGCGCGGCGGTCTTGAAAAACCCTGTGGCATAGAGGGACTTGAGGATCTGCCGCGCCGCGGCGGCATCCACCATCTGTCCTTTGGAAAGGGGGACATAGTTGAGCACCGTCTCAGTGCCGATGCGCGCGTTACCATGCACCTCGATGTCGGAGACCTTGAAGGGCGCAAAACCGGCCTGTGCGGCCAGGGTGGCCAGCAACAGAGAAATGGCTAATGCCGTTCTGAGCAAAACTCTATTCATTGAAAAGTCGCACCATGTCATTGGTCAGCGCCAGCAGGGTCAGCATCAGTATGAGCACCATGCCCACCTTCTGACCGGCCAGCAGGACGGATTCGGGCAACGGTCGCCCCCGCACCCACTCGATCAGATCAAACAGCAGATGGCCACCATCCAGAATCGGAACCGGCAGCAGATTCAGCACACCGAGACTCAGACTGAGCAGCCCCATCAACAGCAGGAAGTTCACCCACCCCTGCTGCAGCGCCTGCCCGGAAAACTGGGCAATACTAACGGGCCCGGAAAGATTCTGCAAACCGGCCTGCCCGGTCAGCATGCGCCCGATCATCTCCACCGTCATTTCCAGCAGCTGCCAGCCCCGCTCGAACCCCGCCACCAGCGCCTGACCAGCCGGCAGCGATACATGGGCCACGAAAGCCGGCGGCACGCCCTGGGTCATGTCCGGCCCCACGCCGAGAAACCCCTTGCGCACGCCTTTGACCGTGCGGGCATCCAGCCTCACCGGCACTGCCTGTTCGATACCGTTGCGACGCACGGTCAGCACCACCTGTTCTCCCGGATGTCGGCTGATCATCTGCACCAGTGTCTGCCAGCTGTCCACCGGCTCGCCATTGACCGCCACCACCAGATCACCGGGCTGCAACCCCGTCCGGGCGGCCGGCGTGCCCGACTTCACCACGCCGATGCGGGGCAGCAGGGGCGGCATGGCCGGCTGGAATCCATGACGCTGCAGCCAGCTTGGCAGAGGATCCGCTTCATCCAGACCCAGATCAATCAGCGGCAGCGCCCAGTCCAGCGGTTCCTGCACCGGCCATACCTCGCCGGCAAAGATGACCTGCGTCCGATCGGACAATTTTTCATCCATGACCTCCCGACTGACATCCCCCCAGCTCCACACAGGTGTATCGCTTACCCGGGTGATGATGCGCAACGACTGCTCATCCTGCTTCTGCACCACCGGACGGAGGGTATCGAAGCCGGCCCAATAGACGAAAGCGAACACGAGCCAGGCAAACAGCAGATTGATCATGGGACCCGCCGCCACCACCAGCATGCGCTTCCAGGGTGGCTGCCGGTTGAAGGCCCGGTGCTGCTCGCGCACCGGCACCGGCCCCTCCCGCTCGTCCAGCATCTTGACGTAGCCACCCAGAGGCAGAGCGCTCAGCGCCCACTCTGTTTCCCCCCACTGCCGCCGCCACACCACCGGACCGAAACCGATGGAAAAGCGCAGCACCTTGATGCCCAGCAGCCGTGCCGTGATGAAATGCCCCCATTCGTGCACGAACACCAGCACGCCCAGCATGATGGCGAAGCCGAGCAGGCTGGTCAGAAAACTCATGCCAGCGGCCTCCAGGTGAGTGCCAGCCACATCAGCGGCAGTGCAAACAGCAGGCTGTCAATGCGGTCAAGAACGCCGCCATGGCCGGGCAGCAGCTGACTGCTGTCCTTGACGCCCCGCCAGCGTTTGAGAGCGCTTTCGAACAGATCGCCCACCACGGAAAAGGCTGCCACCATCCCCAGCCACAGGGCCACCGGCAGCGCCGCTTCCACACCATGCTGCTCAAGCAGCAGCACGCCGCCATAGGCGCCCGCCAGCGCAAGCAGCGCCCCGCCGGCCACACCCTCCCAGGTCTTGCCCGGGCTGATGCGCGGCGCCAGCTTGTGGCGACCGAAGGCACGACCGGAAAAGTAGGCGCCACTGTCCGCCAGCCACACCAGTGCCATCAGCCACAGGGTCACCCCCGGCCCGAAACGCACCAGCAGATGGAACAGCGCCCAGGCAAAGGGAAACAGCACCACCAGTCCCAGCATCAGCAGCGGCGCCCGCCCCAGCCGCCAGGCTCCTTCGGTGCGGGCGAAGTGATAGAGCACGAAAGGCACCACGCCCCCCCACACCAGCACCAGCCACAGCGGCAGCTGCGCCTGCACATCCACCACCAGCCCCCACCAGACGAACAGCGCCACCGCCAGCGCATAGCCCCAGCTGTGCAGAGGTTGCGTCAGGCCGCTCAGGCGTGCCCACTCCCATGCGGCAAGCCCGCTCACCAGCGCCAGCGCGTAGCGCCACAGTGTCGTGTTGCCGAAAAACAGCAGCGCCAGTACGCCGACGACCAGTACCATGGCAGTGATGACCCGCTGCCTAAGCATCGTCCGCCTCCACACGCCCGAAGCGGCGCTGGCGTCGAGCGTAATCGGCCAGCGCCTCGCCATAGGCCACGGCGTCGAAATCCGGCCACAGGACATCGGTGAAGTAGAGTTCGGTGTAGGCCAGCTGCCAGATGAGAAAGTTGCTGATGCGGTGCTCGCCGCCCGTGCGGATCATCAGATCCGGCTCCGGCAGACCTGCGGTGGAGAGATGACCTGCCAGCGCCGCTTCGTCGAGGCTGTCCAGCGTGCCGCCCTCGGCGCAGAAGCGGCGCACCGCCTGCAGGATGTCCCACCGCCCGCCATAGTTGGCGGCCACGTTGAGCACCATACCGCTGTTGTTGGCCGTCAGCCGTTCCGCCTCGTCGATGGCCGCCTGAATCTCTGCGGCAAAACGGCTGCGGTCGCCGATGACCCGCAGACGGATATTGTTCTCGTGCAGGGTGTCCCGCTCACGGCGCAGCGCGTCCAGAAAGAGCTGCATCAGCGCCGAGACCTCCTCGGGGGGGCGCTGCCAGTTTTCCGTGCTGAAGGCGAACAGCGTGAGCACCTCGATGCCACGCCGGGCGCTTTCGCGCACCACCTCCCGCACCGCGCCGGCCCCCTTGCGGTGGCCGACAAAGCGCGGCAGCATGCGCTTTTTCGCCCAGCGCCCATTGCCATCCATGATGATGGCCACATGGCGCGGCACGGAGACCTCTGTGCTCACCCGGTCACACTTCCAGCAGCGCGGCTTCCTTTTCCTTCAGCAGGGCATCGACCTTTTCGATGTACTGGTCGGTCAGCTTCTGCACCTGCTCCTCGGCGCGGCGCGCCTCGTCCTCGCTGATTTCCTTTTCCTTGAGCAGATCCTTGATGTCGCCATTGGCGTCACGGCGGATGTTGCGGATGGCCACACGGGCGTTCTCCGCCTCGGCGCGGGCGATCTTGGTCAGCTCGCGACGGCGCTCCTCGGTCAGCGGCGGCATGGGAATGCGCATCACATTGCCCACGGTCACCGGCGTGACGCCCAGATCGGAGGTCATGACCGCCTTTTCGATCACCGGCACCATCTGCTGCTCCCACGGCTGCACCACCAGGGTGCGGGCATCTTCCACGGTGATGTTGGCCACCTGGCTGACCGGCACCTCGGAGCCGTAGTACTCCACCTTGATGGTGTCGAGAATGCTCGGGTGCGCCCGGCCGGTGCGAATCTTGGAGAACTGGCTCTCCAGACTCTCGATGCTCTTCTGCATGCGCGCTTCGGCGTCCTTGAGAATGTCCTTGATCATGCGTCCTCTCCTGTTACCAGCGTTCCTTCGTTTTCTCCGCGCACGATGCGCTCCAGTGCGCCTTCCCTGAACATGTCGAACACCACGATGGGCATGCGCTGCTCCCGGCTCATGGCGAAGGCGGCCAGATCCATCACCTTGAGATCTCTGGCGATCACCTCCTCGTAGGTGAGGCGCTCGTAGCGCATGGCAGCGGGGTTGCGCACCGGATCGTCGCTGTAGATGCCGTCCACCTTGGTGGCCTTGAGCACGGCGTCGGCATTGATCTCCACCCCGCGCAGGGTGGCGGCCGTGTCCGTGGTGACGAAGGGGTTGCCCGTGCCGCCGGCGAAGATGACCACCTGCCCGGCCGCCAGTGCCTCCCGCGCGGCCATCACATCCACGGGCCGGGCGGCCTCCTGCATGGGAATGGCGGACATCAGCACCGCCGGTGCCCCATGGGCCATGAGCACGTCCCGCAGCGCCAGGCCATTGATGACCGTGGCCATCATGCCCATCTGATCCTTGGTCACCCGATCGATCTGGGCGTTGTCGATCTGCGCGCCCCGGAAAATATTGCCGCCGCCGACCACCAGCCCCACTTCCACGCCGAGCTGGCGCACACGGACGATCTCACGCGCCACACCCGCCAGCGTGGGCGCGTGCAGCCCGAACGCCTCCGGCCCCTGCAGCGCCTCGCCGCTGAGCTTGAGCAAAATGCGCGAGTATCTGAGCGTCATGTCTGCCTCCGGACAAATTTGCAATATGATACCGCAACCCCGCCGCAGCACCGACGGGAATAGGACTTGAATTCGAGCTTTCCGCCCCAACTATTTGAATTCTTGCCCGCCGGGGCCACTAGAATATCCACGCATTCAGAAGGGAGCGATGCATGACCGATACGGCGCTGAATACGCAGCAGACCGAACAGCTGATTGAAGACATCCTGCAGGCGGCGCGGGAGGGGGATATTCAGCGTCTTGAAACGCTGCTGCGCGAGCTGGTGCCCGAACAGGTGGCCGAAATGCTCGAGACCACCCCGCCGGATCTGCGTCACATCATCTGGGCCCATGTGCCGTCCGAATACCATGGCGAGGTGCTCGCCCACCTGAACGACGAGGTGCGCACCCAGCTGTTCGAGACGCTCGACAGCCAGGAAATTCAGGACATCGCCGACGAGCTGGAGACGGACGACCTGGTGGATCTGGCCCAGTCCCTGCCGGAACAGGACAAGTCCGCCCTGCTGGACGCGCTGGAGGAAGAAGAGCGCGTCGAGGTGGAGAAGGCCATGGCCTATCCGGAGGACACCGCCGGCGGGCTGATGAACACCGACGTCATCTCGGTGCGCGCGGACGTCACCGTGGAGACGGTGCTGCGCTACCTGCGCCAGCTGGGCGAGCTGCCGGACCACCTCAACGACCTCATCGTGCGCGACCGTGAGAATCACTATCTGGGCGTGGTGCGCCTGACCGACCTGCTCACCCACGAGGAAGACACCCTGATCGAAGCGCTGCTGGACGCCAGCAAGCCGGCGGTGCACGTGCTCACGCCGGTCAGGGAAGTGGCGCGCCTGTTCGAGCAGAACGACTGGATCGACGTGGCGGTAGTGGACAGCGACAACCGCATTCTCGGTCGCATCACCATTGACGATGTGGTCGACATCATCCGCGAAGAGGCCGAGCACCGCCAGATGGCGCAGGCCGGCCTGGACGAGGATGAGGACATCTTCGCGCCGCCGCTGGTGTCCGCCCGCCGCCGCGCCTTCTGGCTGGGCGTCAACCTGCTCACCGCCGTGTTCGCCGCTTGGGTGGCCAGCCTGTTCGAGGACACGCTGGACAAGATCGTCGCCCTGGCGCTGATGATGCCGATCGTGGCCAGCATGGGCGGCATCGGCGGCACCCAGACGGCCACCATCATCATCCGCGCCATGGCCACCGGCACGCTGACCAGTTCCAACATGCGCTCGCTGGTGATGAAGGAGGTCACCGTCGGCTTTCTCAACGGGCTGCTGTGGGCGGTGCTCACCGGCGGTTTCGCCTGGTGGTGGTTCGGTGACCTGACCCTCGGTATCGTCTTCGGCGCGGCCATTCTGATAAACCTGACCGTGGGCGCCATCGCCGGGGCGCTGATCCCCATCATTCTGGAGCGCTTCCGCATCGACCCGGCGCTGGCCTCCGGCCTGATGCTGACCACCGTCACCGACACCATGGGCTTCTTCTCCCTGCTGGGGCTGGCGACAGTGATCATCCTCCACGGCAGCAGCTGAGAGGCTGCCGCGGGCGGCTCAGCGCCCGGCTGTGAGAAACTCGATCAGCTTCTTCGGCGGCACGAAGCCGGGAATCACTTCACCGTCGTCGAGGAACATGTAGGGCGTGCCGGTCACGTTGAGCTTCTGCGCCAGCGCCAGATGCCGGTTGATGGGATGGCGGCACACCTGACCGTCCGTCGGCGCCTGTCCGGTGTCCATCGCCTCGTCGAAGGCCTTCCTGCGATCCTTGCTGCACCACACCCTGATGGCGCCGTAGTAGCTGGGAGAACCCAGCCCGTTGCGGGGAAAGAACAGCACATGGATGGTCACGCCCGCCGCCTGCAGCCGGGGAAACACCTTGTGCAGTTTGCGGCAGTAGGGACAGTCCAGATCGTCGAACACCCAGATTTCCCGCTTCTGCTTCCCTTTGGCCGGGTAGGTGATGGTCAGGTCGGCCGGCAGACTGCGCAGCAGCCTGATGCGCGCCTTGCGCAGCGCCGGCTCGCTCAGGTCCTGCCGGGTCTTGAGATCAAGCAGCTGCCCCTTGAACAGGTAGCGCCCGTCTTCGGTCATGTAGAACACCTGTCCGTCGGCGATCACCTGCAGCAGTCCCTTGATGGGCGTCTTCTCCACTTCCACCTGGGCGGTGGGACCGAGCCGTTCGGCCAACTTCTTCTGCAGATCGGCGGCGGCATCCGCCAGCGCGCCTGTCGCCAGCACCGTCAGCGCGCCGGCCAGCATCCATCGTTTCATGCCATATCTCCTGTGAGTGAAGCCGCTCATTCTAACCGCCGCGGGGGTGGTGCTGCCGGTGCAGCTGGCGCAGCCGTGCGTCGGCCACATGGGTGTAGATCTCCGTAGTGGACAGGTTGGCGTGCCCCAGCAGGCTCTGCACCACTCGCAGGTCCGCCCCATGGTTGAGCAGATGGGTGGCGAAGGCATGGCGCAGCTTGTGGGGCGAGACCTTCTCAATGCCCGCCTTCCCGGCCCACAGTTTGATGCGGTGCCAGATGGTCTGGCGGGTCATGGGCCGCCCCTGCCGCGAGACGAACAGCGTGTCGCACTGACGCGCGCCCAGCAGCACGGGGCGGCTGTCGGCCAGGTAGCGCTGCAGCCACTTGAGCGCCACCTCCCCCAGCGGCGCCAGCCGGTCCTTGTCCCCTTTGCCGGAAACCACCTTCACCACACCCAAGTTGAAGTTCACCTCGTCGATGCGCAGGGCCGCCAGCTCGGACACCCGCAGTCCCGTGGCGTAGAGCGTCTCCAGAATGGCCCTGTCGCGCAGCCCCAGCGGCGTGTTCGTCTCCGGCGCCTCAAGCAGCGCCTCCACCTGATGTTCCTCCGGCACACGGGGCAGGTCGCGCACGCGGCGGCTCTGCCGCAGCAGCGCGGTGGGATCCCGCTCGCACCACCCCTGCCGCACGCAGAAACGGTAGAACTGACGCAGGGCCGAGGTGCGCCGCGCCCGGGTGGAAGCCTTGGCTCCCTGTGTCTCCAGCGCGGTGAGGTAGGCCTCCACCGCGCCGTCATCCACCCGGTCGAACGGGCGGCGCACTACGGAAAAGAAATGGGTCAGGTCGCGCCGGTAGGCCTGCACCGTGTGGGCAGACAGCTGCCGCTGCAGGCGCAGATGGATGAGAAACTCCTGCAGCGCCTCGTCGTTCTTCATGCCTGTTCGGCAGGCTGCTTCAGCTCAAGAGGCGTCTCGAAATAGACGCTCTGGCTCGGGAAGGCCATGTCGGCACCATGGGCGTGCACGATCTCGGCGATACGCATGAGGATGCGCTCCTTCACCTGATGATATTCCGTCCACACCGTGGTACGGGTGAAACAGTAGATGAAACACTCCAGCGACGAGTCGGCGAAGCGGTTGAAGTTGACGATGATGGTCTGGCTCTGGTCGATGTCCGGATCCTGTCGCAGCATGGCGCGGATCTGTTCGGTGATCTGGGGCACCTTCTCCAGATCCAGATAGCGCACGCCGAACATCTCGTAGATGCGCCGGTGGCTCATGCGGCTGGGGTTTTCCACCACGATGGTGGTGAAGATGCCGTTGGGGACATACAGCGGGTTCTTGTTGAAACGGCGGATGATGGTGCGCCGCCAACCGATATGCTCCACCACGCCCTCAATGTCCTTGTCGGGCGAGCGGATCCAGTCCCCTTCGGCGAAGGGCCGGTCCAGATAGATGGACAGGCCGCCGAACAGGTTGCTGACCATGTCCTTGGCGGCCAGACCGACGATCAGACCTCCGGCGCCGCCGAAGGCCAGCAGGCCGGTGACATTGACACCGAAGGCCGACAGGGCAATCAGCCCGGCGATGACCACCGCCGTCAGGCGGATCACCTTGCCGAGCGCCGCCACCAGCGAACGGTCGAAGCGCGGATCCGTGTCGGCCACCTGCTTGAGGTGCACCTCCAGCCGCCCCACCACGCGGATCACATACCAGGCCAGGATCAGCGTCAGCAGCGCCTCACGCAGCTGATAGACCCGATCCAGCCAGCCCGTGCCCACCTGAAACTCGGTGCTCAGCACCACCACGATCACCACCAGCGCATGCAGCCAGATGGCCAGCGACAGGGGCAGCGGCAGCGCCTCCACGAAGGCGTTCAGCCACGGGTGGCGCACCGACCAGCGCCGGATGACCCGATGCAGCAGAAAGCGGGCGATGCTGTCGGCCAGCAGCGCCCCAACGGATACGGAAGTGATCACCAGCAGCCACACATGGCCGCCGAACAGGCCGATGAGCGCGTTGGCACCCTCAAAGCCCTGCGGCCAGTAGTGCTGCAGAAACGCGAGAAAGTCATTCATGCCAGTTTCTCCACCCAGTCACAGGCCTGCCGCCACTCGGGCAGGCGGTGCAGTCGGTCCGTGCGGAAGCGCGGATGCCCGTGCAGCGCAATCATGCGCGCATGGCTCACCGGCGATACCGGCCGGTCGAGCCGCTGCAGCAGCCGCGCCGCACCCTCCGGATCATTGAGCGCCAGCAGCAGGTCGCAGCCCGCCTCCAGCGCCAGCTCGGCCCGGCGATGCAGGTCGCCCAGCGCCGCCGCCGCCGCCATGTTGAGGTCATCACTGATGATCACCCCCTCATAGCCCAGCCGCCCGCGCAGAATCTCCTGCAGCCACACGCGGGAGAAACCCGCCGGCAGGCGATCCACCTTAGGATAGACCACATGGGCGGGCATGATGCCCTCCACATGGTGGCGGATGAGCGCCTCGAACGGCACCATGTCCGCCTCCAGCGCCGCCGGCGGGCGCGGGTCTTCCGCCACCGCCAGATGGGTGTCCGCCCGGGCCCAGCCATGGCCGGGAAAGTGCTTGGCCACTCCAGCCATGCCGGCTGCATGCATGCCGGCGAGAAAGTTTTCCGCCAGCCGCGCCACCGTGTTTGGATCGCCGTGAAAGCTTCGGTCGCCGATCACCTCGCTGCGGCCATGATCCACGTCCACCACCGGCGCGAAGCTGAAATCCACCCCCACCGCCAGCAGCTCGGCGGCCATGAGCCAGCCCAGCCGGCGAGCCGCCTCGTCCGCCTGCATCGGATTGAGCGCGTGCAGCGCACCCAGTCTCGCCATGGGCGGCAGGTGGACGAAATCCGGCTGGCGGAAGCGCTGCACCCGCCCGCCCTCGTGATCCACCGCGATCAGCAGGCGCGGCTCGCGCAGGGCGTGAATCTGCCGGCACAGGCTCGCCAGCTGCTCACGGGATTCGAAATTGCGGCTGAACAGCACCACGCCGGCCACCTGCGGGTGGAGCAGCCGCTCCCGCTCCTCCGGCGTCAGCGCCGTGCCGGCCAGATCCACCATCACCTGTCCCAAAGGCATGGCCCGCACGCTCATGGGTGCACCTCGCTCTGTTTCACGTCCAGTCGGTCACGCCAGGCATCCCCCAGCCGGTTGGCCGCCAGCACCACCAGCACCAGCGCCAGCCCCGGCGCCAGCACCAGATGGGGCGCCACCAGCATGTAGCGGGTGCCCTCGCGGATCATGCTGCCCCAGGAGGCCTCCGGCGGCTGCACGCCCAGCCCCAGAAAGGACAGCCCCGCCTCGCTGATGACCGCGCCGGCCACGCCGAAGGACATCTCCACGCCCAGCGGCGCCAGCATCAGCGGCAGCAGGTGCCGCAGTAGAATGCGCCCCGTGCCGGCGCCCAGCGCCCGGGCCGCCAGCACGTGCTCGCGCCGCCGCAGGCTGAGCGCCTGCGCCCGCGCCAGCCGCGCGTAGCTCACCCAGCCCACCGTCACCAGCGCGATGACCACATTCTCCAGCCCCGGCCCCAGCACCGCCGCCATGCCGATGGCCAGCAGCAGCCCCGGAAAGGCCAGAAAGATGTCGATCACCCCGGAGATGAGCCGATCCACCCAGCCGCCGAAATAGCCGCTGACCAGTCCCACCGCAGTGCCGATGGCGGCGGACAGCGCCACCACACTCACCGCCACCTGAAAGGAATTGTGCGCCCCGGCCAGCAGACGCAGCGCCACATCCCGCCCCAGCTCGTCAAAGCCCAGCCAGCCGTCGGGCGAAGGCCCGGCCAGCATCCGCTCCAGATGCACGCCCGTGTCCGCCTCGCCCAGCCAGACGCCCGCCAGCGCCATCAGCGACCACGCCAGCAGAATGCCCAGCCAGAGCCTCATGTCAGCCTCACCCTCGGATCCAGCCAGCCGTAGAGCAGGTCGGTCAGGCCATTGACGATCACATAGGCGGCGGTGACCACCAGCATCACCCCCTGCACCACCGGATAGTCGCGCCGCTGGATGGACTCGATCAGCAGCTGCCCGAGACCGGGCCAGTCGAACACCACCTCCGTGATCACCGCGCCGCCCAGCAGCGTGCCCAGCTGCAGCCCCAGCACCGTCACCACCGGCAGCAGGGCATTGGGCAGGGCGTGGCGCCACAGCTGTCGCTGCCGCCCCAGCCCTTTGGCCGCCGCCGTGCGCAGGAAATCCTCATGCAGCACCTCCAGCAGACTGGCGCGCACCATGCGGGTGAGAATGGCCGCCAGCGCCGTGCCCAGCGTCACCGCAGGCAGCACCCACGCCCACGGCTGGTCCGCCCCGCTGACCGGCAGCCACCCCAGCCACAGGGAAAACAGCAGAATCAGCATCGGCCCCAGCCAGAAATTGGGCACCGCCACCCCCAGCAGCGACACCCCCATGGCCAGCTGATCGATCCAGCGCCCGGCATGCACCGCCGCCGCGACGCCCAGCGGCAGGCTGATCAGCACCGCCAGCGCCAGCGCCAGCAGCGCCAGCTCCAGCGTGTAGGGAAAACGCTCCAGAATCAGCTCCGCCACCGGGCGCTTGAGCAGCAGCGACTGTCCCAGATCCCCATGGAGCAGGCCGGAAAAGTAGTTCACATACTGCTGCCACAGGGGGAGATCCAGCCCCAGCTGCGCCCGCAGCGCCGCCCGGTCCGCCGCCGTGGCCCCCTCACCCAGCATCACCGAGACCAGATCGCCCGGAATCAGATGCAGCGCCAGAAACACCAGCGACCCCACCGCCCACAGAGTGAACAGCAGATGGACGGCGAAACGCAGCAGGCGGCTCACGGCACGATCCTCACCGCAGTGCCCACCGGCACCCGGTCAAACAGCGCCGCCACATCCTCGCAGGCCATGCGGATGCAGCCGTGGGAGGCGGGCACGCCCAGCGGCTCCGCAGGCGGCGTGCCATGAATGTAGATGTAGCGGCGCAGGGTATCCACCCCGCCGCCCCGGTTGCGTCCCCAGTCCATCCCGCCCAGCCACAGGATGCGCCCCAGAATCCAGTCCCGCTGCGGCGCCGCCTGCGACAGCGCCGGCGTCCAGATCTCCCCGGTCGGCCGCCGCCCCACGAACACGGCATGCAGCGGCGCCCCCGCCCCGATGCGGGCCATCACCCTCAGACGCCCGACGGGCGTGCCGCCGCTGTTCTCGCGACAGTTCACCCCCGCCCGCGCCGTGCTCACCGGATACTCGCACAGCACGCGCCGCCCCTCGCGCAACTGCAGGCGCTGGCGGGCAATCGAGACGTGAATGAAGGGTTTGTCGCTCATCCGGACGCATTTTGACACAGAAAACCGCCCTCAGGCCGGCAAAAAACCGCCGTGCCGCGGGCGACCACGACGGCACCCTGCAAAAATGGGGGAGACCCCGTATTCAGGCCCCCTGTGAGCCAATGTCAGCGCCATGGCATTCTGATGCGGCTCTTTTCCGCGCCGCCGTCGGCACGCTGGCGCGGCACCGCCAGAAACCGGGGAGACCCCGTCTTTCCGCACCTTATCCGTGTTGCCGGCAGTCATGCCCCTTTTCCGCCTCCATGGCGGGCATTTTCCGGTGCGTCGCCGGCGCGGCGGGGCGGCACGCCGCAAAAATGGGGGAGACCCCGTGGTCAGACCCGCTCAAGCCGCTGGCGAATGTCCTCCAGCAGCCGGACAGAAGCCGCCTCCACCATGTCGAACACCCGCTCGAAGCCTTCCGGTCCGCCATAGTAGGGGTCCGGCACCACCCGGCCATGCTCCGGCGCGTATTCGGCCAGAAACAGCTTCACCTCCGCCGTGGCGTCCTCCGGCTTCATCTCCTCCAGAATGGCCAGGTTGTCCTCGTCCATGGCCAGAATCAGGTCGTAGTGGTAGAAATCTCCCAGATCCACCCTGCGGGCACGCAGGTCATGCATGCGGATGCCACGACGCGCCGCCGTCTGCTGCGAGCGCGGGTCCGGCGCCTCCCCCACATGGTAGGCGTGCGTGCCGGCCGAATCGATCTCGATCACATCTTCCAGCCCCGCCTCCTCCACCAGCCTGCGGAACACCGCATGGGCCGTGGGCGAGCGGCAGATATTGCCCATGCACACGAACAGAACGCGAAATTTGTCCTTGTTTTTCATTGACTTGACACCTTGAACGCTTCACGAACGGCCGGCAATCCTACCACCGCCCCCGCCCCGGTTCAACGGCGCATCACGCTTGGTTCCGGCCCCGCCTCCTGCTACATTGACGCCATGGAACACCCGTTGCACAACTGCGTGCTCTATCTGGACGGCGATCTGGTTATCGCCGACAAGCCCGCAGGGCTGCTGGCCGTCCCCGGCCGCACCCTACCCGACAGCCTGACCACCCGCCTGCAGGCGTGGCTGGGCGAGGTGCATGTGGTGCACCGGCTCGACATGGACACCTCCGGCGTGATGGTCTTCGCCCGCAACAAGAGGGCCCTGTCCCACCTGGCGCGCCAGTTTCAGCAGCGACAGGTGGACAAGCTCTACCTGGCCGAATGCGCCGGCCAGCCGGCCAAAGACGGCGGCACGGTGGATCTGCCCCTGCGCTGCGACTGGCCCAACCGTCCCCGTCAGAAGGTTGACACCGAACAGGGGCGTCCGGCCCGTACCCACTGGGAAGTGCTCGAACGCCGGCCCGACAGCAGCCTGCTGCGTCTCATGCCGGAGACCGGCCGCAGCCACCAGCTGCGGGTGCACATGCAGGCCCTCGGCCATCCGCTGCTGGGCGACCCCTTCTACCATCCGAACCCCGCCAGCGCCCCCCGGCTGATGCTGCATGCCTGGCAACTGAGCTTTACCCATCCGCGCACCGGCCAGTGGATGACCTTTCTCAGCCCCGTCCCACCGGAATTTGGCATGGTAAATGCTTGTTCTCCGTCACCTGACCTGCAAGGAGCACCGTCATGAGCGAAACCATCGACCCGCAAAAGGACGCCCAGGCCACCGAAGAGATGCTGGCCATGCTGGATGCGCTGGAAAAGGGAGACTCCGAAGGCGGTGAGCCGGCCGAAGACGAGGTGGCTCAGGAACTGCCCGACGAACTGAACGACCTGGAACAGATGCTGCAGCTGGCCGACGACGAACTGGACGATGAACAGGACATCTCCCCGGCTGATGTGCTGCAGGCACCGGCCGAACCTGCCAAGGCAACGGCAGAAGCCGAGCCCGCCGAGGACACGGCACCGACCGCAGCAGAACCGGCACCGGAACCCGAATCCGCCGAAGAACCGGCCCCCGAACCGGCGGCTGCGCCCGAACCCGCCGGGGAGATGCTGGAAGACGCCATCCCGCCGGCCATGGAAGAAGGTCTGACCGACGCCGTGCCGGAAGAACCGGCTGACATGGTCGAGGCAGCCGAGGAACCGGCCCCCGAACCTGAAGCGGAGACGGCGGCAAGTATTGAAGAGCCTGCCGGAACGACCGACGAAAGCGCCGTTGAAACGGTTGATGCCGAAACGGACGAGCCGCCCGTCGAAACAGCAGCAGAGGCGAATGGCGAAGGCGCCCAGCTGGCTGCCCAGGCGCTGGAAGAGATGGAAACCGCCCTGCAGCTGAAGCAGGAGGTGGAGGAC
>NZ_WFYD01000037.1 GCF_015490265.1 Sulfurivirga sp.
GGGGAGACCCCGTTTCTTCACATTGCTGAACCGGGCGCCCTCCATTCACAAAGACACTGCTTCAACCTTGACTGCCGCCCCTGTGACTGCATATATAATGTCACCATGGTCAGAGTGGTGATCGATACCAGCGTTTTCGTCGCTGGCATGCGCTCCGGAGGTGGTGCCGCCCGTGCGGTTCTGCGATGCTGCCTGAACGGCGACTATCTGCCGCTGTTCGGCACCGCCCTGTGGCAGGAATACAGCGCCCTGCTCCACCGTGAAAGCTGCTGGGACGAGCTGTCAGACCCGCAAGAACGCCTGACGGTTCTGCGTGCACTGGCTGCCCGGGGCGAGTGGGTTCACATCTATTTCGGCTGGCGTCCCAACCTGCCGGACGAAGGCGACAATCACCTCATCGAACTGGCTCTCGCCGGCAACGCACAGGCCGTCGTCACCCACAACCTGCGTGACCTCAAAGGCGGAGAGCTGCACTTTCCACACCTGAAAATCCTTTCACCCGCACACTGTCTGGAGGTGTATCCATGCGAACACTGACCATCCGACTGCCCGATGATACGGCTCAGCGCCTCAAACAGCTGGCAGCGAGCCGCGGTCTCAGCGTCAACAAGCTGTTTGAGGAAATGAGCACCCGCATGCTCTCTGCTTGGGATGCGGAAAACCACTTCCGGGTCATGGCGGCCCAGGGCGATGTGGAAGATGCTCTGCGGGTGCTCGACCAGCTGGATGCCCGAGACACGGCTTCCAGCCAATGACCGTCCTGCAGGGGGCGTTTTCCGTGTGAAAACGCGTCACGCACGCCGCGCGCCGGCGCGGCAGCCTGCAAAAATGGGGGAGACCCCGTCAGTCGAGGCGGCTGATTGCCTGCTGGATGAAATCGGTCAGGGCGCGGGCGTCCCACTTGTGGATGAGGGTGTCGGCGCGCACCTGCGCCACCAGCCGGTCGTTGAAGCTGCCGGAAATGGAACTATTGGCGGCAATGGGCACCTGCGGGCAGCTGGAGTGCTCGCGGATCTGCCGGATGAGCGAATAGCCGTCCATCACCGGCATTTCCAGATCGGTGATCACCGCCAGCGGGCAGTCGGGCAGGGCACGGATGGCCCGCAGCGCCTGCTGACCGTTCTCGTAGATCTGGAAAGGCACCTCCAGCTGATCGAGCAGCTTCTCCATGAAGCGCCGCGCCGAGAGCGAGTCGTCCACGGCGATCACCGGCGGCAGCGCTTCGCGCCGCCGGCCGGTCTCCAGCGCGGTGACGCTGCCTTCCACCGTCAGCTCGGTGCCGGTGATATCCATCAGCAGGCTTTCCAGATCGAGAATCTGCACCAGCCTGTCCTCATAACGGGTCACGCCGGTCACCGGCGTCTCGGCGCTGAGCGCCTCGGGCGGCGGTTCGATCTCGTCCCACGCCCGGTAGACGATGCGCTCCACCCGGTCGATGCAGAAGGCGTGGGTGTGGCGGAAGAACTCGGTCAGCAGGATCACCCCTTCCCGCTGCCGCTCGGTCAGCGGCGGGGTGCGGCCCAGCGCGAAGGGCAGGTCGATCAGTGAGATCATCTCGCCGCGCAGGTGGGCCAGCCCCACCAGCCGCGGGTCGGAACGGGGCACCGGACTCCATGCCGGCAGGGGCATGATCTCGCGCACCTTGAACACATTGATGGCATACAGCTGGGCGCTGTCGTCCAGATGGAACAGCAGCAGTTCCACCTGATTGCTCCCCAGCCCGCGGGACAGGCGCTCGATGTTCCGGGCCACCTCGCCTTGTGCCATGAATCCGTCCATCCGTTTGAAATCAGAGAAGTGTCAGCAAGAAACGGGCCGGAATCACGCTTCGGCCGGCTCCACGCGGATGGCCGCCGCCATGCGCGCGTCCAGCGTCACCGTGCTGCCGGCCACCTGCAGCGTCAGCGGCCCGTCGAAGGGCGCCTGCGCGGTGACGGTGACGGTCACGCCGGGCGCCAGCCCCAGCGACTGCAGATAGCGCAGCTCGTCCGGGCTGCGCTCCTGAATGCGCCGCACCACCAGCGGCGTGCCCATGGGCGCCTCGGTCAGGGCGCGTGTGCGGTCCTCCGGCAGCTCGCCCTCCACGGTGGGGATGGGCGAGCCGTGAGGATCGTGGCTCGGCTGGCCGAGCACCTGCCACATGCGCTCCACCAGTCGGTCTGAGACGGCATGCTCCAGCACCTCCGCCTCCTCGTCCACCTCGTCCCAGGCGTAGCCGAGCACCTGCTGCAGAAACTGCTCGATGATACGGTGGCGGCGCACCATGCGCAGCGCTTCGCGCCGGCCCTGTTCGGTGAGCCGTGTGCCCTGATAGGGCACATGATCCACCAGCCCGGCTTCGGCCAGCTTCTTCACCATGGCCGTCACCGACGCCGGCGCGAGCTGCAACCGCTCCGCCAGCGCGTTGGTGGCCACGGGCGCGTCACCCTGCTGCAGCTTGTACAGCGCCTTCAGGTAGTCCTGCACGCTGCGGCTGTTGAGGTCGAGGGGCTGATTGGGCATGGCGTCATTGTAGCCAACATTGCCTTTGAGGCCGACCACACATAAAATTTAGCCAAGACTAAAAACAGGATGAGTCTTCCGTAAAAATGAACAACTCAATACGGCGGCCGGTCTGGTTCTATCTGGGCCCGGCCTTTCTCGTCTCCGTGGGCTACATGGACCCCGGCAACTGGGCCACCTCGCTGGAGGCGGGCAGCCGCTACGGCTACGCCCTGCTGTGGGTCATCACGCTGGCCTCCGCCATCGCCGTGCTCATGCAGCTGCTGGCCGCGCGCCTCGGCGTGGTCACCGGTCGGGACCTGGCCCGGCTGATCGCCGAGCGCTGGCGCGGCTGGCGGGCGAAAGGCCTGCTCTCCACCGCCGTGCTGGCCATGATGGCCACCGACCTGGCTGAGTTCCTCGGCGTGGCCGTGGCGCTCAATCTGCTGCTGGACATTCCGCTGGTGTGGGCCATCCTGCTTACGGTATTCGACGTGCTGCTGATCCTGTGGCTGGAACGCTACGGCTTCCGCTGGGTGGAAATGACCATCATCGCCTTCGTAGCCACCATCGGGCTGGGCTATGTCATCGAGCTGAGCATCGTGCGACCGGACTGGGGCGCCGTGGCCCATGACTGGTTCGTGCCCAACGGGGTCATCGCCGACAGCACGGCGCTGTTCATCGCCCTGGGCATCATCGGCGCCACAGTCATGCCCCACAACATCTTCCTGCACAGCTCGCAGGTGCTCACCCGCATGGCGGACGAGGGCGACCACGACAAACGGCGCATTCTGGCCATCATGCGCTGGGACACGGTGGGCGCGCTCACCGCCGCCTGGCTGGTCAACTCCGCCATCCTGATCACCGCCTCCGCCGCCTTTCATGAGAAGGGGCTGCTGATCACCGACATCGACCAGGCCTATGTCACCCTCGGCCCGCTGTTCGGCGAGGCGGCGGCGCTCACCTTCGGCATCGCCCTGCTGGCGGCGGGCATCGCCAGCTCCACCACCGGCACCATGGCCGGACAGGTGGTGTTCGAGGGCCTGCTGGGCCGCAAGGTCAACATGGCCAGGGTACGCCTCGGACTGCGGCTGGCCACCATGATCCCTGCGGTCATCGCCATTCTGCTCACCGCCAAGCCGCTCAGCCTGCTGGTGCTGTCGCAGGTGATCCTCTCCATGCAGCTGCCCTTCACGCTGGTGCCGCTCATACTGCTGGTGGCCGACCGGCGGCTGATGGGCGACTTCCGCCCGCCGGCGTGGATACTGACGCTGGCCTGGGCCTGCGCAGGGCTGATCATCGCGCTCAATCTGTGGTTTCTGGTCGCCTGAGCTTGAAAAGCTGCACCGCAGGCCCATAAAGCGCCCATGTCCTTTTTCCGCACGCTTCTCTTTCTGCTGCTGCCCGCCCTGACTCAGGCGGGCGGCTTCTCCCAGTCGCTCAACCTGCACCTGCGTGCCGGCAGCCCCCAGCCACTGGACGGCGAAACCGATCATGTACGCCTGCGCACGTTGCAGTGGAACTTCTCCGCCAGCCACCGGCAGGTCTCTCTCTATGGCAACCTGCTCTACGAGCACCAGATCACCGAACCGCCCGAGTTCGACGAACTGCAGCTGGGCTGGCGCAACAAGCCCTGGACGCTGCAGGCGGGCCGCCTCTACGCCGCCTTCGGCCATTACGACACCCTGCTGCTCAACGACCCGCTGCCGCTCTATCTGGGCGAGACGCGCATCGAAGGCGTGCAGGGCGGCTGGGAGGACGACACCCGCCAGCTGGTGCTGTTCGCCCGCCCGGACTGGGACGGCCACGGCAGCCGCTGGGGCGGCAGTGCCGGCTACACGCTGCCGTTTGGGCAGGCTGAAACCACTGTGCACGCCGGCTGGATCAGCGCCATGGACGCCAGCGGCGTGACAGCCCAAGGCCCGGCGGGCTGGAACGCCCATGTGGATATCAACAGCAGCCAATGGCGCCTGCTGGCGGAAGGGGTGGCGGCGCTGGAACCGCTGGACGGGGCATACCCGGCCACGTGGCAGCTGGAAGGGGAATATAGCTGGCAGGACTGGCGCGCGGCGGTCAGCTGGCAGGGCAGCCGGGACGCCGCGCCACTGGGCCTGCCCCGCCAGCGCTGGTCAGCTGGGCTGCGGCATCAGTTCAACCGCGTGGCGACGCTGGCGGGCGAGGCCACACTGGACCGCTACGCCCACCGGGACGCCACCCTGTTCAACCTGCAGCTGGAACTGCATCTGTAGTCAGATCTTCTGATAACGCCAGCCCTGCTCCACATGCCGGACGATGTAGTCCAGCGCGAATACATCGCTGCGTGCCACCGGCAGCGGCGTGAGATGAATGCCGCGGCGGGCCATGTTCTGCAGCGCACGCCGGCACACCACCAGACTCACATGGTCGTTGCGCACCAGCCGCTCGATACCCTGCGGATCGGGCGAGTGGCCGAGGCTGAACAGCCTCACCGCCTCGGCATTGGCCACCACGGTCACCCGGACACCCTCACGGGCCAGCCGGTCGGCGGTCTCCATCAACTTGTTCAGCCGGGCGGGGTCGTCCCGATCAATGTGCAGAATGACATGCCCCTGCGCGGCCAACTGCTGCCAGCCGCTCTGGTGCGCCGGCAGCACCCGCTCCAGCTGCCAGCCACCCAGCAGCCCCAGCGCCACGCCGGTCAGCCATACCGCCACCCAGCGCAGGGCCGCGCCGCTGCGGCGGACGGGGCGTGAGGCTTCCTTCCGGGGCGTGTCCGGCGTGACGCCATAGGTCTCCTGCACCTGCCGCTTGAGCGCCCTGAGCGCCGCCACCTCCTCGGCCAGCGCCGGGTCGGCGGCCATGCGCCGCTCGAAGCGGATGCGCTCCAGCTCGTTCAGTTCGCCATCCACATAGGCGTGCATCAGTTCAGTCATCGTTGACCACCTTCAGCGGTTTGAGGGTTGCGTCGTCCTCCAGCAGCTGGCGCAGCCGGGTGCGCGCCCGGTGCAGCCGGCTCATCACCGTGCCCCTGGGCACGTCGAGAATCTCGGCTACCTCCTGATAGCTGTAGCCTTCCAGGTCCACCAGCGTGACCACCTCCCTGAGCGGCAGCGACAGCCTCAGCATGGCGTGGTGCAGGCGCAGGTGGCGCTCGTCCCGTTCGATCTGCACCTCCACATTCTCATGACTGGCCAGCACCTCGGAATATTCCGTCCAGTCCTCGGTGGGCAGCTGACGGCGGTAGTGGTCATGCAGCAGGTTGCGCATGATGCGGCAGGCCCACTGCTCCAGTTTGTCCACGTCCTTCACCTGCGCCCACTGCTTCAGCGCCCGCTCGCAGGTGGCCTGCACCAGATCGTCCGCCAGCTGGGCGTCGCCCGTCCAGCTGAACGCCAGCCGGTAAAGCCGTTCGCGGCAGGCCAGACAGGCCTCGCAGGCGTCCCGCTCGCCTGGTCTGCCCCGCAGCCAGGTCAACCAGCCCATGTGCACCTCCGGAAAAAATTACGCTGCCGGGGGAATAAATCCGCCCCAGCCTGCGTCATAGGCTACGAAGGGGCAGCGCTGCTCACAACCTGAAATCTTTTATGACATCATAGAGGAAACCGCTTATGTATCAACAACTTATGTTGAGGGTGCTGCTCACCCTGATGCTGCCGGTCTCCGCCGTCTTCGCGGCGCAGGACATGACCGGGAACATGGAGATCCCGGACACCTTCGCCAACCACAAGGTGGTGCTGCAGATCTCCGACCCCAACCCCTTCAAACAGACGCTGGTGCTCAATGTGGCCGGCAACGTGCTCAAACACTACGGTGACACCACCAAGGTGGACATCGAAGTGGTCGCCTTCGGTCCCGGCGCGCGCCTGCTGCTCAAGGGCAACGCCAACACCCCGCGCATCAAGCGGCTGATGGCCGCCGGCATCCGCTTCAGCGTGTGCAACAACACGCTGACCAACATGAGCAAGAAGCTCGGCTACCGCCCGCAGGTGATCGAGGGCGCGCGCATCGTGCCCGCCGGCGCCGTGCGCATCCTGCAGCTCAACGAGCACGGCTGGATCACCATCAAACCCTGATTGAACCCCCAAAACGAAAAAACACGTGCGCCCACGCGCAAGGAGGAGAGACATGCTCAAGATCAGACCCATCGCCCTGGCCACCCTCATGACCCTCGGCACCACCACCGGCGCCCAGGCAGCCAACTGGCTGGTGCTGCAGGGTACCGAAGCACCCGGCACCGCCAAGCGCGCCCATGTGTGGGGCTTCATTCAGTTTGAATACAGCCAGATCGACAACAAAAAGATCAAATCCACCGTGCCGGCCTCCGCCGCGCTGGACGGCCGCTACATCGTGCCCAACCAGGTGGCGCCGGATCTGACCACCCACAGCGGCTTCAACATCAAACGCGCCCGCATCGGCGTGCGTGGCAATCCCTTCCCACTGGACAACAAGCTCAACTACTTCCTGCTGGCGGAGTTCGGCAACAACGGGATCACCAACACCGACAAGGGGCGGGATTTCGTCAAGGTGACCGACGCCAGCATCACCTACAACATCACCCCGAACCATCACCTGCGTGCCGGGCTGTTCCGCCTGCCCATGGGGGATGAGTCCATTCAGGCCATCTTCATCAGCCCCTACATCAATTACACCGCGGTGACCAACCAGCTGCTGCTGGAGCGCTTCCTCACCCCGGGCACCGCACCGGGCAAGGCCAACCGGGTCGGCTCAGTGGGCGCCTTCCGCGACACCGGGGTGGAGCTGTTCGGCACCTTCACCCGTGGCAAGTGGGAGCACAGCTATGCGCTCATGTACTCCAACGGCAACGGCATCGACATGAACGATACCGACGGCAACCGCGACACCACCCTCTACTGGGCCAGCACCTGGCTGCTCGGCGGCGGCAAGAAGGCCTTCCGCCACGAGGTCAAGGCCTACCTGTGGCGGCAGGATGGCAAACGCCTCTACAACGGCAGCAACTACAACCGCACCCGTCAGGGCGTGGGCATCACCTGGTTTGATGGCCGCTACCGGATCATGGGGGAATACATCGAGGCCGACGGCATGATCTTCAACGGCCTCAACCCGGTCTGCGGCGCCAGCTCCACCGCCGACCACTGCGTGCGCCCGGCCGACAGCTTCAACGCGCCGCTCACCAAGGACCGCGCCAACGGCTGGTATGTGGACCTGGGCTACATCATCAACCCGCGCTGGGACGTGAGCGTGCGCTACGACAGCCTCGACCGCGGCACAAAAACGCCCACCGCCCTGCGGGAATTCCGCAACTGGACGCTGGCGGCACAGTACCACTTCAACAAGAAGACCCGGCTGGCGCTCAACTATGAAATCCGCAATGCCCGCGCGCCCCATGCGCCCAAGGCGGATGACATTGTCGGCGCCTTCGGCAACCGGCTCACCGTGCAGCTGCAGGCCGTGTTCTGACCACCGCCCATCATCGGTTGCATTGACCCGGCTTCCGCCGGGTTTTTTGCATTCAAAAAGTTTAGAATGAGGCCTATGGACGCGCGCCTTTCAGATCAGGCCGGCACCGCCGAGCTCTCCCTCTCCACCCGTCATCTTTTCTGGCGGGTGCCGGTATTGCTGACGGTGCTCTGGCTGCTCACCCTTGCCGTCTTCTGGCAGGGCTACCGCCACGCCACCCAGCTGCTCATGAACCACCATCGAGACATGGCTGCCGCCCATGCTCGCGCCATTCAGAACGACTTTGCCCAGCTGTTCGCCGACCAGCACCGCATCATCCGCACCGTGCTAGAAGACCACGAAACCGACCTGCACCGGCTGGTGAGCGACCCGGACGACGCCGACACCGAAGAACGCCTGCGCACCCTGCTCAACCGGCTCTTTCCCACCCTGTTCGCCTTCAGCATCGTCGATCCCCGCAGTGGCGAGTTCCTGCTGGTGGGCGACGCCCTCGACGGCCGCATCGAGCAGATCTGCTATGCCGACACCCGCCGCTTCATCGCCCACCCGGATGAAGACATCATCCGCGTGCACCCCAACCTGCACCACCATCACTACGACCTCTACACCCACATCAAGGTGGCCGAACAGGACTATGTCATCTTCACCAGCTTCACCCTCAAGCGCCTGCAGCAGACGCTCAAGCACTTCGTCACCCCGGGCCATGAGCTGGTGGTGGTGCTGCATGACCCCAGACGGGGCGATCTGATCGAATTCACCAGCCACCTCACCCGGGAGCAGATCGAAAAGGCCGGCCTGTCCGTCTTCATCCAGCCCGAGGATCACGCCACACGCACCCTGAGCGAGGCGCCCATTCCCCACACCCGCTGGCGCCTGCTGGAGCTGGCCACCCCGGCACTGATGACCCAGATCCGTCAGCAGGCCGGTCAACCCTACCTGCTGGCCGGCACCGTCTTCACCCTGCTCTACTGGGTGCTGGCCGGCCTGCTGCTGCGCCAGCTGCGGCGCGAACAGGGTCTGCTGGTGCAATTGCATCAGCTCACCACCCGGCTCCAGCACCTCTCCCTGCATGATGGCCTCACCGGCCTGTGCAACCGCCGCTGCTTCGACCGCACGCTGGACCAGCTGTGGGCGCTGGCCCAACGCACCGGCCAGCCCCTGTGCCTGCTGATGCTCGACATCGACCACTTCAAACGCATCAACGACACTCACGGCCATCAGGTCGGCGACCGGGTGCTGCAGGCCATTGCCGACATCCTGCGCCAGCATGTCCAGCGGGGCAGCGACCTCATCGCCCGCTACGGCGGCGAGGAGATCGCCATCCTCCTGCCCGACACTCCGCTGGAAGGCGCCTGCGCCCTGGCGGAAAAACTGCGTCAGACGGTAGCGCAGACCCCCTTTACCGAGCTGGAGTATCCCGTCACCGTCAGCATCGGTGTGGCCTGCCACATTCCCAGACCCGATGACGCCCCCGCCCTGCTCATCCGCCAGGCGGACATGAACCTCTACGCTGCCAAGCAAGCCGGTCGCAACCGCGTCATCTGCGAGCGCGTCCCCCAGCCCGACACCCCACAGGCCTGACCGCCCGGAAAAGTCCCTGTCGGGCATCATCCCCCGGAAAACCCTCCATTTTCCCGCCCGCCGTGGCGCGGATGCAGCAGCAACCTGCAAAAATGGGGGAGACCCCGTATCGCCACAGCCTGTTCAGAGGCCGGGGGCAGGGAAGCAGCAGGCGCACGGAGCCGATAAGCAATGGGGTAAGACACGGCAAATATGGACAAAGAAGCGAACAGGCGCTGAATTTTCAACCGACCGGGACGACGACCATGCGAAATCCGGGGAGACCCCGTCAGAAAGGCTTCAGCAACCGCCTTGCGGGAGGATTTCCTGGACGCCTGGCATGGCGATTGGATGCCGACCGTCCAGAATCAGGGGAGACCCCATTTCAGGCATCGCAGAGACAGGAAAAACCCGCGTTTTTCCCGCCCGGCACGACGGCGCACCGCAAAAACGGGGGAGACCCCGTCAGAACAGGCTTGAGCAGGGA
>NZ_WFYD01000038.1 GCF_015490265.1 Sulfurivirga sp.
ATCTGGTGCTGACCCGTTACAACCCGGAACGGGTCGAAGCGGGCGAGATGATGGCCTGGAACGACATTGTCGAGCTGCTGGGGGTGGATCTGCTGGGTGCCGTGCCCGAATCCGAGGACGTGCTCAACGCCTCCAATGCGGGCATGCCGGTCATCCGCGAGAAGGGATCCGATGCGGCGGCGGCCTATGAGGACATCGTGGCCCGCTTCCTCGGAGAGGAGCGGCCGCAACGGTTCCTGACGGTGGAGAAGAAGGGCCTGTTGAAGAAGCTGTTTGGGAAGTGACCATGAGCATACTGGACTATCTGACCGGACGGCGGAGGAAAAACAGCGCGCAGCAGGCCAAGGAGCGGCTGCAGATGGTTCTGGTTCATGAGGGCGCACGCCGCCGCGGACCGGACTTTCTGCCGCAGATGCGTGAGGAGATCCTGCAGGTGATCTCCAAGTACGTGGAGATCGATCAGGAACAGCTGCAGATCCATCTGGATCGCAGCGACGGCTATGAAGTGCTGGAGCTGAATGTGGTCATTCCGGAAAAGCGAGGCTGAGTGGCGGCTTCGCTGACGCATGAAGAAAAAACCGCCTGCGGGCGGTTTTTTCGTTTCGGGATAAGGGCGGCGTCCCGGAACGGTGAAGCCACCCGCTTTTGTTCGCCGTTCTCGGGGACGGCAAAGGAGTGCGGCTTATGGCCGCACCCGGTTGATGACCACCAGCGTGCCGAACAGGGGGTGGTCGATATAGTGCCATTCTCCGGATTTCAGCTTGCGGTGGGCCGTCTGATGGAAGGTCCAGAACTCGGGCAGCTGCTCCAGCGGGACACTCTCATGGGCGGCAAAGGCTTCCCGTGCGGCCTTTGGAATGCGCCGGTTGACTTCGAGGTCCAGATTGACATGCGCGTAGCGATCCAGGTGGAAGCGCACGCGCAGATCGGCGCTGTCGCCATAGGCATTGGCGCCTGTCACCCTGATAAAACGGCTCTTCGCGTCCGGCACTGCGGGTTGGATCCATGCCCGGTGCAGCAGCACCCGGTAGCCCCGTTTCGGACTCAGGCGGGCGACGGCGTCATCCAGCAGGCGCTGCGCCGGGGAGACGGGGCGTACCTGTTCCATCCATCCGGGCGCCCAGCCGGGCGGTTGACCGTTGAGTAGCGCGTTCAGAAGTGCCGCCCGAGGGCGTTTGTATGACGGGGTCTCCCCCAATTTTGCAGGGTCGTCATTTTCCGCGCCCGGCGCAAAAGCAGGATTAAGGGTGCCTGTACCGTCCTGAGGGGCGTTTTCGCCCGGATTTTCAGAATTCTCCACTGCGTTCGTGTCATGTTCGGCTGCAGGGGTCAGCAGTGTTTTCAATTCCGGCGGCCAGGGCCAGAACTCTTCGGTCCAGCCTGCCAGCGCGCCTGTGGTGAAGACGACCACTTCCACCTGGTAGAGCGGTGGATGATCCGTCTGTGTACGACCGGTCAACGGCCAGCACAGCAGGGCGACCAACAGCCATTCAAGCGTCCGGCGCAAGTTTCTTGAACAGGTCATGCAGCGTGTCCAGTCGTGTTTGGATATCGGGCATTTTAGCGAAGATGGTCAGTTGCTGTTGCCCCTTGAGGCGGTAGCGTTGTGGGGCGTTCTGGATGAGCTGGATCAGCTTGAGCGGATCGATATGAGGCTGTTCGGCAAAGACGATGCGAGCCTGTTCTTCGCCGGCGTCGATGCGGGTCAGGCCCAGTTGGCGCGCCCTGAGCTTGAGGGCGGTGATGGCAAAGAGGTTTTTGACAGGTTCCGGCAGCAGCCCGAAGCGGTCGATCATCTCCACCTGCAGGGCATCCAGAGCCTGCTCGTTCTCGGCCGAGGCAATGCGTTTGTAGAGCACCAGTCGGGTGGCTACATCGGGCAGGTAGTCTTCTGGAATGAGCGCCGGGACGCCCAGATCGATTTCGATGGGTGTGGGTTCCGGTGGCAGTTCATCCGGCACCTGACCGGCCTTGTAGGCTCTGACCGCCCGTTCCAGCAGCTCCTGATAGAGGGAGAAGCCCACCTCCTGCATCTGTCCGGCCTGCTTTTCCCCCAGCAGCTCGCCGGCACCGCGGATCTCCAGGTCGTGGTTGGCCAGCAGGAAGCCGGCGCCCAGGGTGGTGTGCCGGGCGATGGCCTCCAGCCGTTTATGGGCGTTGGGGGTCATCTGCGCCGGATCCTGCGGCGTGAACAGGTAGGCGAAGGCCCGGTGGTGGGAGCGGCCCACCCGGCCACGCAGCTGGTGCAGCTGGGCCATGCCGAAACGGTCGGCCCGGTGGATGAGAATAGTGTTGGCGCTGGGCACGTCGATGCCGGTTTCGATGATGGTGGTGCACACCAGAATGTTGAACTTCTGGTGGTAGAAGTCGTGCATGACCCGCTCCAGCTGGCGCTCCGGCATCTGGCCGTGGGCGATGCCGACCCGGCCTTCCGGCACCAGCTGTCGAATGTGCTCGGCAAAATCGTCGATCCTGTCCACATCGTTGAACAGCACATAGACCTGACCGCCGCGGCGCAGTTCGCGCAGGCAGGCTTCGCGGGCCGTCTCATCCCGCCACGGTTGCACGAAGGTCTCCACGCTGAGACGACGTGCCGGCGGCGTGGCGATGATCGACAGGCTGCGCAGGTCGTTCATGGCCATGTTGAGAGTGCGAGGGATGGGGGTGGCCGTGAGCGTGAGCACGTCCACCTCGGCGCGCAGCTTCTTGAGCTGCTCCTTCTGGCGAACGCCGAAGCGGTGCTCCTCATCCAGAATGACCAGCCCCAGATCACGGAATTTGACCGATTTCTGCAACAGGCGGTGGGTGCCGATGATGATGTCGATCTTGCCTTCGGCCAGTGCCGCCAGCGTCTCCTTCTGTTCCTTCTGGCTCTGAAAGCGTGACAGCAGCCCGACACGAATGGGCCAGTCGGCGAAGCGGTCGGCGAAGGTGTCATAGTGCTGCTGGGCCAGCAGGGTGGTGGGCACCAGCACGGCCACCTGTCGCCCGGCGCTGGCCACCACGAAGGCGGCGCGCAGGGCTACCTCGGTCTTGCCGAAGCCCACGTCCCCACACACCAGTCGATCCATGGGCTGCGGCGACTGGAGGTCCGCCAGCACCGCCTCGATGGCCGCCTGCTGGTCCGGCGTCTCCTCAAAGGGGAAGCCGGCGGCGAAGCGGGCGTAGTCCACCTCGTCGATCTCGTAGCAGGTGCCTTCCCGGGCGGCGCGGCGGGCGTAGATATCCAGCAGTTCAGCGGCGGCATCCCGTGCCTGTCGAGCCGCCTTCTCCTTGGCCTTGCGCCACTTGTCCGTGCCGAGCCGGTGCAGCGGGGCGTTTTCCGGGCTGGCGCCGGTGTAGCGGCTGATCAGCTCCAGATGGGTCACGGGCACATAGAGGCGGTCATCATTGGCGTAGCGCAGCACGAGGAATTCCTCGGCATGGCCGCCGTGTTCAAGCGTGGTCAGCCCCTCGTAACGCCCGACACCGTGCTGGATGTGCACCACCGGCATGCCCGGCTCCAGTTCGGCCAGATTGCGGATGGCCGTGTCGAAATCCTCATGGGGGCGCTGCACCTTCTGTCGGCGGCCGGCAAGGGCCTGGCCGAAGATGGCGCTTTCAGCAATCAGGGCGAGGCGGTGGTCGGCATCGCTCTCGTCCACGGGGCCGACACACAGCGCCAGTGGTGCATCACCCTGTTCGAAAGCCGCCCAGTCTTCAATCAGTTGGGGTTTGAGTCCCTGTCTGCGCAGCAGTGTCAGCAGGGCTTCCCGGCGTCCGGGGCTTTCCGCCACAAGACAGACACGGCCCTCGTAACGGTCCACGAAGGCATTGAGCCGGGCCAGCGGGTGGTCGTGATCCTGCTGGATGGTGAGATCCGGCAGGGGCAGGTGGTCGAAGACCGCATCGGCCTGTTCCGTGTCCGCCTGCAGCTCAATGGTGTGCCAGCGTTTGAGCGCGGCTATCATTTCGTCCGGTCTCAGGATGAGCCGCTCCGGTAGCAGGGGCGGAAAATCCCGGTTGAGGCGGGCGGTGTCGTAGCGCTCTTCGTAAGCGTGCCAGTTGGCCTCGGCGGCCTTGATTACCTGCCCGAACAGGAATGGATGAGTCTGCGCCGGCAGGTAGTCAAACAGGGTGGCGGTCTGCTCATGGAACAGCGGCAGCCAGTATTCCAGCCCGCCCAATGGGCGGCCCTCGGAGATGTCCTGATAGAGCTGGCTGGTGCGCACCTCGGGGCCGAACACTTGACGGGCCTGCTGGCGGAAGCGGGTGATGCCATCCTCGTCCAGACTGAACTCCCGCGCCGGCAGCAGCTCAATGCGTTCCACCCTGTCCAGCGAGCGCTGGGTGTCCGGGTCGAAGGTGCGCAGCGTTTCGATCTCGTCATCGAACAGGTCGATGCGGTAGGGGAGGGGGCTGCCCATGGGAAAGAGATCGATGATGGCCCCGCGTACGGCGAATTCGCCCGGCTCCATCACCTGCGCCACCCGCTGATAGCCGCGCTCTTCCAGAGCGCCGGCGAAGGCCTGCGGGTCGAGCCGGTCGCCCGTGGCCAGCAGCAGGGTCCGTTGTTGCACGAAATCCACGGGGGGCAGTCGCTGCATCAGCGTGGCAGGGGTGGCGATCAGCAGCGCCCGTTCGCTGCGGGGCAGGCGGTAGAGGGTGCGCAGCCGCTCGGAGATGATTTCCTGATGGGGGGAGAAGCGGTCATAGGGTAGCGTCTCCCATTCCGGCAGCTGGAGGATCTCCAGATCGGGGGCGAAAAAGCGGATCAGCGCTTCAAGCTGATGGGCGCTGTGGGGATCATCGGCCACAAGCAGAGTGATGCCGGGCTTGTGCGGCACCCAGTGCGCCAGCAGGCGGGCGGTGCGGGTGGTATTGAAGGGGGCCCAGCGGCTGCGCTCCCCCTTGAGGGGCTGGCTGAATGCGTCGGTCAGGTGCGGGGCGTCATGCATGGTGGTGTCAGTGTATAAAATGGGGCGTCATTTTAATGGATGAGGCAGGCATGTACGGTAACTGGGCATTCAACTGGGTGCAGATTCTGGCCCACAACTGGTCGGCGCTGGGGTGGCGCATGGC
>NZ_WFYD01000039.1 GCF_015490265.1 Sulfurivirga sp.
CTGTGTGGATGAACCCGAACACGCAGCGGTATAGCCGCATCATCGGAACGGGTGGATATCTGCCCGAGAAGATCCTCACCAACCACGATCTGGAAAAGATGGTGGACACCTCGGACGAGTGGATCCGGGAGCGCACCGGCATCCGCCAGCGTCACATCGTCGCCGACGATCAGACTACATCCGATCTGGCGGAGGCCGCCGCCCGCGCGGCGCTGGAGAGTGCCGATGTCGGCGTAGATGAAATCGATCTGATCGTGGTGGCGACCACCACACCCGACAAGATCTTTCCCAGCACTGCCTGCCTGCTGCAACAGCGCCTCGGCAATCATGGTGCGCCGGCCTTTGATGTTCAGGCAGTCTGTTCCGGTTTCATCTATGCCCTCAGTGTGGCCGACCGCTTTATCCGTTCCGGTGGTGCCGCCACCGCGCTGGTGGTGGGTGCCGAGACGCTTTCGCGCATTACCGACTGGAGTGACCGCAACACCTGCGTGCTGTTTGGCGATGGCGCCGGCGCCGTCGTGCTGCGTGCTGACAATGAGCCCGGCGTGATCAATACCCACATTCACGCAGATGGTCAGTATGAAACCCTGCTGCATGTACCGTCCGGCGTATCGAAGAAGCCCGTGACCGACAGTGTGTCCGAACGCAGCATGCACATGCGCGGCAGCGAGGTGTTCAAGGTGGCGGTCAATACCCTCAGTCAGGTGGCCACCGAGACGCTGCGGATCAATGATGTCTCGCCCGAGGAGCTGGACTGGCTGGTGCCGCACCAAGCCAACCGCCGCATCATCGATGCCACGGCGCGCAAGCTCAAGCTGCCGCCTGAGCAGGTGGTGGTGACAGTTGACCGCCATGCCAATACGTCCGCTGCCTCCGTGCCGCTGGCGCTGAACGAGGCAGTGCGTGACGGGCGCATCAAACCCGGCCACCTGATTCTCATGGAGGCTTTCGGTGGCGGCTTTACCTGGGGCTCGGCGCTGGTGCGGATGTAAAAGAGAGGAATGGATGTAATGAGCTACGCATTTGTCTTTCCCGGTCAGGGGTCTCAGTCCGTCGGCATGCTGGATGCGCTGGCTGAGGTCTATCCTCAGGTGGAGCAGACCTTTGAAGAGGCCTCCGATGCCCTCGGCATGGATCTGTGGCAGCTGGTCAGCCAGGGGCCGGAAGAGGCGCTGAACCGCACGGAAAACACTCAGCCCGCCATGCTGACGGCCGCCATGGCGGTCTATCGCGTGCTGGACAGCCAGACGAACCTGGCGCCTGCCATGATGGCTGGACATTCGCTGGGCGAGTACACCGCTCTGACGGCTGCGGGCGCGTGGTCGCTGGCGGATGCGGTGAAACTGGTGGCGCTGCGTGGTCGGCTGATGCAGCAGGCGGTACCGGAAGGTGCAGGCGCCATGGCCGCCATTCTAGGTCTTGAGGATGACGCGGTGCGTGAGCTGTGCGCCGAAGCGGCCGGTGATCAGGTGTGCGAGGCGGTCAACTTCAATTCTCCGGGACAGGTGGTCATCGCCGGCGATCGTGCCGCCGTGGAGCGAGCGCAGGCGCTGGCAGAGGCCCGGAGCGCCAAGCGGGTGGTGCCCCTGCCGGTGTCCGTGCCGTCTCACTGCTCGCTGATGAAGGCGGCGGCTGAAAAGCTGGGTGAGGCGCTTGCCGAAGTGGACATGTGTGTGCCCGAGGTGCCGGTGCTGCACAATGTGGATGCTGGTGCCCGGGACCAGGTGGATGCGATCCGCCAGGCACTGGTTGAACAGCTCTATCGTCCAGTGCTGTGGGTCGATACAATACTGGCGATGAAGTCTGCGGGTGTGGCACAGCTGTTCGAGATCGGTCCCGGCAAGGTGCTGACCGGCCTCAACCGCCGCATTGACCGGCGCATGCCCATCACGCCCGTGTTCGATCCCGCCTCGGTGGAAACCGCCGTGGCGGCCATGGAGGAGGCGTAAGCTTTATGGAACGGATTGCAATCGTGACCGGCGCCAGCCGCGGAATCGGCAAGGCGACGGCACTCAGGCTGGCGCGTGACGGCATGACCGTGATCGGCACGGCCACATCCGACAGTGGTGCCGAGGCGATCAGCGCCTATCTGGAAGAGGCCGGCTGCAAGGGTGCTGGCCGTGTGCTGGATGTCACTTGTCCGGAGCAGATCGAGGCGCTGGTGGCCTGGGTCAATGAGCAGTTCGGCGTACCCACGGTACTGGTCAACAACGCCGGCATCACCCGCGACAACCTGCTGATGCGCATGAAGGACGAAGAGTGGCAGGCGATCATTGACACCAATCTCACCTCCATCTACCGCATGAGCAAGGCGGTTCTGCGCGGCATGATGAAGGCGCGCTGGGGGCGGATCGTGAGCATCGGCTCCGTCGTGGGCCTGATGGGCAATGCCGGTCAGACCAACTATGCGGCTGCCAAGGCAGGAATGATCGGTTTTTCCAAGTCGCTGGCACGGGAAGTAGGGCCGCGTGGCATCACTGTCAATGTGGTTGCGCCAGGCTTCATCGACACGGACATGACCCGGGCATTGCCGGAAGAGCAGCGCAACGCCCTGGCCAGCCAGATCCCGCTTCAGCGGCTGGGAGAGCCGGAGGACATCGCTGCTGCCGTGGCCTTTCTGGTCAGCGACGAGGCCGGCTACATCACCGGCCAGACGCTCAGCGTCAACGGCGGCATGGTGATGCCCTGAGTGCTGCTGCTTGCAAATTGCGCAGGCGGCGCGCAAAATAAACCGAGATTTTTTCAACCACAAACTGGAGACTGTCAATGAGCAGCATTGAAGAACGCGTCAAGAAGATCGTAGTTGAGCAGCTGGGTGTCGAAGAAGACCAGGTGACAGCTGACGCCTCTTTCGTGGACGATCTGGGAGCCGACTCTCTGGACACCGTAGAGCTGGTCATGGCGCTGGAAGAAGAATTCGATTGCGAGATTCCGGACGAAGAGGCCGAGAACATTCAGACACTGGGTCAGGCAGTGGCCTACATCGAAGAGCACTGCGAGAAGTAATGCAGTCGTGACCCCGTGAAGAAAAGAGCCGTTGCCAAGACGGCTCTTTTCGTATCAAGGGACTGAAAAAGCACTACCGAGGACAGAACATTGAGCAAGCGACGTGTCGTCATCACCGGTCTGGGCATGGTCTCACCGCTGGGCAACAGCGTGGCCGAGAGCTGGGAGGGCATCAAGGCCGGCCGCAGTGGCATCCGTACCATCGACACTTTCGACGTGAGCAACTTCTCCGTCAAGTTCGGTGGTCTGATCAGGGATTTTGATGTCAGCCAGTACATCAAGCCCAAGGAAGCCAAGAAGATGGACCCCTTCATCCATTACGGCATGGCGGCCGGCATTCAGGCGATGGAAGACTCCGGTCTTGAGGTGACCGAGGAAAATGCCGAGCGCATCGGGGTGCACATGGGTTCCGGCATCGGCGGCATCGACACCATTTCCCGACAGCATCAGGTACTGATGGAGTCGGGGCCTCGGCGTATTTCACCCTTTTTCGTGCCCAGCGCCATCATCAACATGATTTCCGGCAACCTGTCGATCATGTATGGCATCAAGGGCCCCAATCTGGCCATGGTGACTGCCTGTGCCACCGGCACCCATGCCATCGGCGATGCAGCACGGCTCATCCAGCATGGTGATGCGGACGTGATGATCGCCGGCGGGGCCGAGCAGGCGGCCAATCCGCTGGGTCTGGGCGGTTTTGCCGCTGCCCGGGCGCTGTCCACCCGCAATGATGACCCGCAGGGCGCCAGCCGGCCATGGGACCGGGATCGAGACGGCTTCGTGCTGGCCGATGGCGCCGGTGCCGTGGTGCTGGAAGAGTATGAGCACGCCAGGGCGCGTGGCGCGCGCATCTATGCCGAGGTGGTCGGCTTCGGCATGAGCGGAGACGCCTACCACATGACCCTGCCGGCCAAGGGGGGCGAGGGGGCGGCCCGCTGCATGAAGAACGCCCTGCGGGACGCCGGCCTGAATCCGGAGCAGATCGACTACATCAACGCCCATGGCACCTCCACCCCTGCGGGAGATCTGTGTGAGACGCAGGCGGTCAAGACCGCATTCGGCGACCATGCCTACAAGCTGGCGGTCAGCTCCACCAAGTCCATGACCGGCCATGCGCTGGGTGCGGCCGGCGCGCTGGAGACCATTTTCACTACGCTGGCCATCTATGAAGGCGTGTTGCCGCCCACCATCAATCTGGAAAATCCGGACGAGGGCTGTGACCTGGATTATGTGGCCAATGAGGCGCGCGAGGCGGACATCCGCTACGCCCTCAACAACTCGTTCGGCTTCGGTGGCACCAACGGCACGCTGGTTCTGGCGAAGGTCTGATCCGAGACGTGACGCAGCCTGTCATCGCAGGCCGGCCCTTTGAGGGCGCCGCGCCTGATCTGCTTGCTCTCTACCGCGCCTTTCCGGCGCGGTATCCGTTTCTGCTGCAGAGCACGGCACAGGGGCCGCTGGGCCGTTACGACATTCTGTTCGCCTTTCCCGACGAGCCACTCACTCTGGGTGAGGGAGATGATGCAGAAGCATTCATCTCCGCCGTGCGCCAACGCTGGCGGGCGCGGCCGGAGGTGGAACCGGTGGTGGATGTTCCCTTTTCCGGCGGCTGGTTTGCCTGGTTCGGCTATGAGTATGCCAAGGTGATCGAGCCTGTGCTGAACCTGCCGACCCCGAAAGGGCCGCTGGCCATGCTGGTGCACTGTCCCGCCGCAGTGATCGTTGATCATCTCAGGCGGGAACTGCTGTTTGTGGCTGAACCGGGGCAGGAAGCACTGCTGGCGCAGATGCAGGCGGACTGGGCGGAAACTGCCGCCCTGTCGCCCGTCGAGGAGGTACTGCCGACATTTGAGCTTGAGGAGGAGGCGCCGGAGCGCTTTCTCGACAGTGTGGCGCGCATTCGTGACTATATCTTCGCGGGTGACGTGTTTCAGGTGAACCTGTCCCGCCTGTGGCAGGCCCGGTTCAGTCATGCGCCCGATCCCGCAGCACTCCATGCCCGTCTGCGCCGGGCCAATCCTGCGCCTTTCGCGGCGTTGGCGGACTTCGGCGAGTGGCAGGTCATCAGTTCCTCTCCTGAGCGGCTGGTACGCTGGCAGGATGGCTGGCTGGAGACCCGCCCCATCGCCGGCACCCGACGGCGGGACGAGCGGGACGATCGGGATGCTGCTCTGAGACGGGAGCTGCTGGAGACGGTCAAGGAGCGGGCCGAGCACATCATGCTGATTGATCTGGAACGCAATGATCTCGGGCGCATCTGCCGCTCCGGTTCCGTGGAGGTCAATGAGCTGATGGTGGTGGAGAGCTACCGTCATGTGCACCATATCGTCTCCAATGTGCGTGGCCGACCCGAACCGGATCTGACACCGCTGGACGTGGTGCATGCCCTGTTTCCCGGCGGCACCATTACGGGCTGTCCCAAGGTGCGTTGCATGGAGATCATCGCCGAGCTGGAACAGGCACCCCGGGAGGCCTATACGGGCAGTCTGGGCTATGTGGGCTGGGATGGACGCATGGATCTGAACATCCTGATCCGCACTTTTCAGTTGCGGGGCACACTGCTCGGCTTCCGGGCAGGCGCGGGCATCGTAGCCGATGCCAGCGCAGAGCAGGAGCTGAAGGAGACTCGCCATAAGGCAGCGGGACTGCTGAGGGCGCTGCAATGAAGGCGCACTGCTGGGTTGACGGCCAGTCGTCTGACCATGTGTCCATCTTTGATCGGGGATTGCTATATGGGGACGGCTTCTTTACCACGGTGCGGGTGGAGCAGGGGAAGCTGCTCAACTGGCCGGCGCATCGCTGGCGTGTGCGCATCAGCCTTGACCGTCTTGGCTTTGCGCCCGAGCTGCTGGAGGCGCTGGAAGCGGATCTGACCGGGATTGCCGCACACTTTGGACAAGGGGAGGGGGTGCTCAAATGCATCGTGACGCGTGGTGATGGGTCACGCGGGTATGTGCCCCGTGAAGGAGTGGCCACCCGCATCGTGCAGTTTTTCCCCGGACTGCCACAGGCCAAAGAGGGGGCGCTGTCGCTGGACATCAGTCCAGTGGTGGCCATGACCCAGCCTCAGCTGGCCGGCATCAAGCATCTGTGTCAGCTGACTCAGGTGCTGGCGGCGCGGGAAAGCGGTGGCAGGGAGGTGCTGATGCTGGACGAGGATCAGGCCATCGTCGGCGGCCTATACAGCAATGTGGTGTTTCTGCAGCAGCGCACGCTCTACACGCCGCGTCTGGATCATGCCGGCGTGTGGGGCACGAGTCTGCGAGCCCTGCAGCAGGTGGCCGGACAGCTCGGATACGACTGGCGGAAGACGCGAGTTTCTCTGGGCAGAGCCTGTGACATGCAGGGGATGGCACTGCTCAATGCCGTGCGGGGGTTGCGGCCGGTGGTCGAGGTGGGAGCCCGGGCACCGTGTCGGTTTGACCCGAATGTGTGGCAGCCGCTGGCGCAGCGGCTGGAAGCCTATTTCAGGGAGCAGGCGTGGTGTCCGCAAGACGGCTGATCATTATGGGTATCGCGATCGCCGTGCTGGCAGCCATGGTCGCCGGCCTCTACCTGTGGCAGGCATGGCGGCAGCCGCTGGCGCCTGCGGCAGAGGGGCGTGTGGTGGCTTTGGGCACTTCCGTGCCGGAGAGCCTGGCGCGCCTGAAGGTCGCGGGATTGCGGCATGAGGGACTGTTCCGGCTCTATCTGCGTCTGAGCGGGGAGGATCGCAGGGTGCGTCCGGGCGAGATCCGGCTGCGCAGTGACTGGACCATGGCGCAGCTGGCCAATGCCATGGTGAGTGGCCCGCGGGTGCAGTACCGCATCACTTTCATTCCGGGACAGCGTTTCGCCGATGCGTTGCGGCAGCTGGCCCGGGCGCCCAAGCTGCGACATGAAATCAGGGACGTAAAACAGGCCCGCAAACTGCTGGGCGTGGATCATGAGGAAGGACAGCTGCTGCCGGAAACCTATTTCTATCAGGCCGGCGACAGCGACGCCAGCGTGCTGAAGCGGGCACATCGGGCTCTGTGGGTCTATCTTCAGAAGGCATGGCCGCAGCGGGATAAGGGGCTGCCGCTCAAGAGTCCCTATGAGGCGCTGATTCTTGCCTCCATTGTGGAGAAGGAGACGGGACGGGCCGATGAGCGGCCTCGCATCGCCGGTGTGTTCATTCGCCGCCTGCAGAAGGGCATGCGCCTGCAGTCGGATCCGACGACCATATACGGGCTGGGGGATGCCTTCGACGGCAATCTGACCCGGGCCGATCTGCGTCGGCGCACGCCCTACAATACCTATCGGATCAACGGGCTGCCGCCCACGCCCATCTGTCTGGCGAGCCGGGCGAGCATTGACGCGGTACTCCACCCGACCCATGAGGACGCACTCTATTTCGTGGCCCGCGGGGACGGCACCCATGAGTTTTCCGCCACACTGGAGGCACACAACCGGGCGGTGCGGCGCTATCAGAAAAAGCGAAAGAGGGCTGAGCATGCGCGGCAGATTCATCACCCTTGAAGGGGTCGAAGGCAGCGGCAAGAGCACCAACCTGACCGTGCTGGCGGA
>NZ_WFYD01000040.1 GCF_015490265.1 Sulfurivirga sp.
CAGCACGGTCAGCCAGTCGAGATGCTCCTCGAACCGTTCCATGTCGCCCGCCTGCATGGCTTCGCACAGGGCCTCCACACGGGGCTTGAGCACATCCATCGTCAGTTTCATCGCTCTGTCGCTTTTCCGGTCGGGTAAAAATCAGAGGCAGACTCAGCCAGCCTGCTTCTTCTTGGCCATGCGTGCGTTGTAACGCTCGAAGACCTTCTTGAGCTTCTCCGCAAGGGTCGCCGCCGTAAAGGGCTTGACAATGTAACCATCCACCCCGGCCTGCGCCGCTTCCAGAATCTGACTCTTCTTCGCTTCTGCGGTGATCAGCAGAAAGGCGGTGTCCTTCAGCTTCTCATCTGCACGCACCTTTTTCAGCAGCTCAATGCCGGTCATTTTCGGCATGTTCCAGTCGGAGACGATCAGCTGATACTTGCCGGTCTGCACCATGGGCCAGGCGGTTGCGCCATCGTCGGCCTCGTCAAAGTTCTTGAAGCCAAGCTCCTTGAGCAGGTTCTTGACAATACGGCGCATGGTGGAGAAGTCATCCACCACCAGGATGTTGATGTCTCGATTGATATCACTCATATATCACGCTCCTTATAACCAATTCTTCAGTCTTGCCCGCAACCGCTTGACAGCCTGACTGTGGATCTGGCTGACTCTCGACTCGCTCACTCCAAGAATCTGACCGATCTCCTTGAGATTGAGCTCCTCGTCATAATAGAGGGCCATCACCAGCTTCTCCTTCTCCGGCAGTCGGTCGATTTCCTGCGCCAGCGCCTGCTGGAATCCTTCTTCCATGACTTCCGCTACCGGCGCCGGCATGTCACTGACCAGCTGATCCTCATCCAGCTCGCTATGGTCCGGCTCGTCGATGGACAGCAGCTGCGCGCTGTTGGTGTCCTGCAGAATCCTGTGATACTCAGCAAGGCTCAGGCCAAGTTCCTCGGCCACCTCTTCATCACGGGCCTCGCGTCCCGTGCGGGCTTCCACCGCTGCGATCGCTTCAGACACCTCCCGCGCCTTGCGATGCACGGAACGGGGGGTCCAGTCGCCTCGCCGGATTTCATCCAGCATGGCGCCGCGGATGCGAATGCCGGCGTAGGTCTCGAAGCTGGCGCCCTGATCATCGCGGAAATTCTGCATCGCCTCAATCAGCCCGATGAGTCCGGCCTGAATCAGATCCTCCACCATCACGCTGTCCGGCAGGCGCCCTTTCAGATGCCAGGCAATGCGCTTGACCAGCGGCAGATAGCTTTCCACATCCCCGATCTCATCCCGGGTGCGGGCAACGGAGGTGTAGGCCTGTACGCCGCGATTCATGCCTGACGACTACCCCTGGAACAGGTTTTCAATGAAAAACTGGATATGACCGCTTGGCCCCTGTGGAACAGGCCAGTCCATCACCTGCTGTGCCAGCTCACGGAAAGCACTGGCTGCCCGGCTGGCCGGATCGTAGAGGGTGACGGGCGTCTGTTTCTGCACGGCCGCCTTGAGCGCGGCATCATAGGGTACCGTGCCCATGTATTCCAACTGAATGTTGAGGAACTTTTCCGTCACCGTGGCCAGTTTGAGAAACAGCTTACGGCCATGCCGCTCATCCTGAGCCATGTTGGCCAGCACGCGGAAGCGGGTCAGCTGATAGTCACGGTTGAGCACCTTGATCAGGGCATAGGCATCCGTCAGGGAGGCCGGCTCGTCACAGACGACGACCACCACCTCCTGCGCCGCCTGGCAGAAGGTGGCCACACTGCTGGCAATGCCTGCCGCCGTATCCACGATGAGCACATCCAGCTCGTCGCCCAGTTCGGCGAAGGCATGCACGATACCCATGTTCTCAAGCGGCGACAGTTCGGCCATGCGCTTGACGCCGCTGGCTGCCGGAATGATGCGCAGGCCGGCCGGCCCGGGGACGATGACCTCCTTCAGCGTCTTCTCACCATCCAACACATGGGACAGGTTGTACTTGGGTGTCAGCCCCAGCATGATGTCCACATTGGCCAGCCCCATGTCGGCGTCCATGAGCAACACCCGCTCCCCCATCTGGCTGAGCGCCACCCCCAGATTGACCGACACGTTGGTCTTGCCCACGCCGCCCTTGCCACTGGTGACTGCGAGCACACGCACAGGGCTGCCGGCAGCCGAACCTGCCGGCCGGGCTGTCACCTTATCAGCCTGCTGCGGCTGACCCGCCTGTTTCAGTGCCCGCAGTCCCGCTGCCTGATCATTGTGCATCGAAAAACTCCTTGCCCACGCCCAGCCGCATGGCGCCGTCAATGGCATCCTGTCCGTTCTGGTCCAGCATGACCATCGCCCGGTCGATCAGATGATCCACATCCACTCGTTCGATATCTTCCGGCACCCTTTGCCCTTCGGACAGCCACGCCAGCGGTAGCTGCGTCTCGGCCATCAATGTCAGGGCTGAGCCCAGCTGCACGGCCTCATCCAGCTTGGTGAGGATCAGACCCTTCAGTCCCATGCGGGAGAAGGCCCGATACACCTCCCGCATCACCTTGAGCGGGCTGGCGGCCGACATGACCAGATAGTTCTTAAGCGGCACCAGCCCGCTGTAACCGGCCGTCAGCTGCTGTGTGATGCGAATGTCCTTCTGGCTCATGCCGGCGGTGTCTATGAGGATCAGCCTGCGATCCCGAAGTCCGATCAGCAGGGTCTCCAGCTCGTTGCGGCTCTGCGCCACATGCACCGGCACGCCCATCATGTCGGCAAAGGTCTGCAGCTGCGCCTGCGCGCCAATTTTATAACAGTCGGTGGTGATCAGCGCCAGCTGACCGGCGCCATGGCGCATCACAAAGCGACCTGCCAGCTTGGCGATGGTGGTGGTCTTGCCCACACCGGTCGGCCCCACCAGCGCCACAATGCCTCCGCTTTTGAGAATATCCTCCTCGGTAATGTGGAGACGCTCCCCCAGCCGTCCAAGCAACTGTGTCCAGGCGGCGTCTCCTGTCACCCCTTCCGGCAGCGCATCAAGCAAGCTCTGCGCCAACTCCCAGCCCAACCCCATGGCCAACAGTCGGCGCAACAGCATGGCCCGCTCAGGGGTCTGCTGCTGCGCCTGCCCCCATGCCAGCCCGGACAGCTGCTGCTCCACCAGGGCTCTCAGGCGTGCCAGCTCCTCGCTCATGCGCTCGATCTGACGCGCTTCCGCCGCGCTCACGGAATGGGAGGGCTGCACCTGAGCAGGCGCCGGAGAGGGGTGTCCCGGTGCATCATCCACGGCGGCGGTCACCTCAATAGTGCCATCCGACAGGGTCTGGCTGGAGAGAATGACGGCCTCCTCGCCAAGTTCGGCGTGAATTTGCGCCATGACGGTGCGCATGTTGCGTCCCTGAAACTGGCGGATCTTCATCCGTCACTCCCCTGTGACTGGTCACTGGCCTGGCCGACCGCCGCCACTACCTGAATCTGGCGATCTTCCGGCACTTCAGTATAGGCCAGAACATGCAGGTTGGGCAGACTGTAGCGCAGCAGGCGCGCCAGCTGGGCGCGGATCTGCGGGGCGACCAGCAGCACCGCCGGCCTGCCTTCCGCCTCCAGCTTCTGCACCTGTTCGTTCAGGGCACTGTAAAGCCGTTCCGCCAGCCCCGGATCGATGGTCAGCTGGCCCTGTGGCGAATTCTGCGCAGCCTGCAACAGCAGCTGCTCCAAAGAGGGTTCCAGCGTGATCACATGAAGCGGACCGTCCGGCCCCACCAGCTCATCCACGATGGCGCGTCCCAGCGCCGCCCGCACATGCATGGTGAGCTCTTCCGGATCCTGCGTGTGGGCGGCATGCTCATTGAGCGCCTGCAGAATGGTGCGCAGGTTGCGGATGGGCACCTTCTCCCGCAGCAGGTTCTGCAGCACCTTGACCACCACGGCCAGCGGCAGTTTGTCCGGCACCAGTTCCTCCACCAGCTTGGGCGAATGCTGCTTGACCCGATCCAGCAGCGTCTGCACCTCATCCGGCCCCAGCAGCTGCCAGGCGTATTCCTGAATGAGATGGCTCAGGTGGGTGGCGATGACGGTGCTGGCGTCCACCACCGTGTAACCCATGGCCTGGGCCTGATCCCGGTCAGCCGGATCGATCCACAGGGCATCCAGCCCAAAGGTGGGATCCTTGGTGGGAATGCCCTTGATTTCCCCATACACCTGTCCCGGGTTGATGGCCAGATCACGGTCAGGGTAGACCTCACCCTCGCCGGCACTGACGCCATAGATGAGAATGCGGTATTGCGTGGGCTTGAGATCCAGATTGTCCCGGATGTGCACCGGTGGAATGAGAAAACCCAACTCCTGCGACAGCTTGCGGCGCACGCCCCGGATGCGGTCCAGCAACTCCCCACCCTGCTGCTGATCCACCATGGGAATGAGGCGGTAGCCCACCTCAAGACCCAGCGGGTCCACCTCACCCACATCATCCCAGGTCACATCGGCCGGCTTGGCCGCCTCCTCGTTTTCCAGCACCTCATCTACCGGCGTTTCCGCCTTCTGCTGCTGTTGCCGCGCCACCCACCAGGCCAGAGCGCCCACCAGCGCGGCCAATGACAGAAAGGCGACGTTGGGCATGCCCGGAATGACACCCATCACCCCGAGAATGCCGGCAGTGACCGCCAGCACTCTGGGGCTGGCGAACAGCTGCAGCTGCAGTTGCCGGGCCATGTCGCCCTCTTCGTCGCTGTTGATGCGGGTGATGATGATGGCCGTGGCGGTGGAGAGCAGGATGGACGGGATCTGCGCCACCAGTCCGTCACCGATGGTCAGCAGCGTGTAGGTTTCCACCGCCTGCGAAAATGGCAGGCCATGCTGCACCATCCCCACGAACAGCCCGCCGAGAATGTTGATGAACAGAATGACGATGCCAGCCACGGCGTCTCCACGCACGAACTTGCTGGCACCGTCCATGGCGCCGTAGAAATCCGCTTCCATGGCGATCTCGCGCCGGCGCTGCTGGGCCTCCTCCTGCGTGATCAGCCCCGCGTTGAGGTCGGCATCGATGGCCATCTGCTTGCCGGGCATGGAATCCAGCGTGAAGCGGGCGCTGACTTCTGCCACGCGGGTAGCGCCCTTGGTGACCACCACAAAGTTGATGACCACCAGAATGGCGAAGATGATCAGGCCGACGGCATAGTTGCCGCCAATGACGAACTCTCCGAAGGATTCGATCACCTTCCCGGCGGCATCCGGGCCCTGATGGCCTTCCAGCAGAATGACCCGGGTGGAGGCGATGTTGAGCGCCAGACGAAACAGCGTGGCCACCAGAATGATGGTGGGGAAGATGGCAAACTCCAGCGGGCGGCGCACATAGAGGGTGACCACCAGCACCACCAGTGAAAGCGCGATGTTGAAGGTGAAGAAGACATCCAGCAGGAACGGCGGCAGAGGAATGGTGATCAGTCCCAGCAACGCCAGAATGGCGATGGGAATGCCCAGTCCGCTCGAGAGCCCGGCGCGCAACTTGTCCAGCAGCTGATGGAGGGTCATGAATTATCGGGCCTGTCCTGTCGGTTGAGTCATCTCCGGCGGCACGGGCAGCTGGTCGAATCTGGGCGGTGTCACGGCCCGGCCCTCACGCAGCTGATAGATGTAGGCCAGCACCACGGCCACGGCCCGGAACAGCTGCCAGGGAATGGGCGCATCTTCCCGGGCATTATAGTATAGCGCCCGGGCCAGCGCCGGCGCCTCCACCACAGGCACATGGTGCTTGCGGGCAAGCGTGCGCATCTGCAGCGCGATCAGGTCCGCACCCATGGCCAGCACGATCGGCTCGCGCATGGTGTCCGGGTCATATTTGAGGGCGACGGCGAAGTGGGTCGGGTTGGTGATGACCACATCCGCCTCCGGCACCTTCTGCAGCATGCGCCGCTGCGCCATTTCCCGCTGGAGCTGGCGGATGCGCCCCTTGACCTGCGGATCCCCTTCCCGCTGCTTGAACTCTTCCTTGACTTCCTGGCGGGTCATCATCAGCTGGCGGGTGTGCTCCCACAGCTGGTAAGGCACGTCGATCAGGGCGATGACGATCAGCGACAGGCTGATGATGATGAAGGCCCACACGATCAGTTCGCCGGCGTTGGCCAGGGCGTTGAGCAGGCTCAGTTTCGTCAACTGAAAGATCTGAGATTCCAGCTGCAGGATGACCAGCACGGAGACGGTGCCGATCAGCAGCACTTTGAGCAGTGCCTTGACCAGTTCCAGCAGGTTACGCAGGGAAAAGAGCTTGCCGAAACCGGTAATGGGGTTGAGTTTGGAGAAGTTGGGCGCCAGCGCCTTGGGCGCGAAGTTCCAGCCTCCGATGACAATGGGTGAGATGATGGCGATCACCGTCATGATGAGCAGAAACGGCCAGGCGATGTGCCACGCTTCCACGAACAGGGCGATGATGTGATCGAACGCCTTGTGCATGTCGAAGGCAGTCTGCCGATCCAGCAGCAGCCCCTCGCGCATGAGTGCATCGAAGCGGGTCATGACACTTGGTCCCAGCACCAGAAAATAGGTGCCGGCCGCCAGCATCATCAGCACCGTGGCCAGCTCCTTGGAGCGGGGAACCTGCCCCTTCTCCCGCGCCTCGCGCAGGCGTTTTTCCGTCGGCTGTTCGGATTTTTCCTGACCTTCCTGATTCTCCGCCATCAGGCCGCCTCCAGATGAAAGGTTCGGATCAGCTCAACGCCCTGCTCGATGAGCGTGCGCAGATGCTCCAGCAGAAACGGGGACATGAACGACAGCAGCACCAACCCTGTCAGCAGCGTGATGGGAAAGCCCACGGCGAAGATGTTCATGGCCGGCGCGGCACGGGACATGATGCCGAAGGCGAAGTTGACCAGCAGCAGCGTGGTCACCACCGGCAACGCCATCAGCACACCGGCGGAAAACATCCAGGCGCCGAACTTGACCAGTTGCCACAGGCTGTCGTGACTGAGCATGTGCGTGCCCGGCGGCATCAGCCTGAAGCTGTCCACTACGATCTGAATGACCAGAAGATGGCCGTTGAGCGCCAGAAAAAGCAGGGTGGCGATGATGGTGAAGAACTGACTGACCACCGGCGAGTTGAGACCGCTTGTGGGATCCGCCATGGAGGCAAAGGCCAGCCCCATGCCCATGGAGACGAAGTGCCCGCCCACCACGAAGGCCTGAAAGATGATCAGAAACACCAGTCCCATGGCCAGCCCGATGACCACCTGCTGCATTAGCGTCAGTACCCCCGCGGCGGTAAAGGGATCGATCGGTGGGGGCAGATCAAGCTGCGGCGCCACGGCTAAGGTAATGAACAGTGCCAGCAGCAAGCGGGTGCGCACCGGCACCGCCGGCATGGCGAAGACGGGAATCATGACCATGGCCGCACCGAGGCGCACGAACGGCCAGAAGTAGAGACCGAGATACTGCAGGAATTCCTGATAGCTGAAGACCACTCAGTTCGCCAACCCGATCAGCACCGGAATGTTCTGCCACAGCTCGCGGGTAAAGCTGAGCCACACATCCAG
>NZ_WFYD01000041.1 GCF_015490265.1 Sulfurivirga sp.
CGGCCTGCCACATGCTCTCCACCCGTTTCACCGCCCGGGCATCCGACGACTCGGCCGGCGTGAGGATGACCCGATGGTCCACATACAGTTCCGCATCGGCGGCCGCCACACCGCTGAGCTCCTTGCCGGCAATGGGGTGTCCGGGCACGAAGCCGCCCGGCAAGGCATCACCAAAGGCTGCCCGGGCGGCATCGATGACATGCTGTTTGGCGCTGCCACCGTCGGTAATGAGCACGTCCGCCTCAAGCTCAAGCGAGGCAAGCCGGTCGAACACGGCCGGGAAGGCGCCCAGCGGTGTGGCGATGAAGATCAGGTCGGCACCATCCACATGCGCCTGTTCAAGCCGGGTTCCCCCGCTGTCGATGACGCCCAGGTGCACGGCTTCGGCCAGCGTATCCGGGCTGCGACTGATGCCGATGACCTCACGGACGAGATCATTTTTTTTCAACGCCAGCGCCAGTGAACCGCCGATCAGCCCGACACCGATGATGACCGCCCGCTCAAACATGCAGCGCCTCCTTCAGCCGTGCCATGCACAGATTCATTTCCTCATCGGTGCCGATGGAAATGCGCAGCCAGTCGGCCATGCCATAACCATTGAGTGGTCGTACGATCACGCCGTGACGCAGCAGAAAGTCATTGACCGCCGCCGCATCGTCAAAGCGCACGCTGACGAAATTCCCATGGGAAGGGAGGAATGCAAGCCCCTCTTCCGCCAGAAAGCGCTCGAAATGATTCAGGTTGCGCTGATTGAGCGCCACGCCCTCGGCGACGAAATCCTGATCCTCCAGTGCGGCGATGCCGGCCGCCTGTGCCAGAACATTCACATTGAAAGGTTCCCGCACCCGATTGATGTAGCTGATGATTTCCGCATCGGCAATCAAGTAGCCAAGCCGCAGTCCGGCCAGACCATAGGCCTTGGAAAAAGTGCGGCTGATCAGCAGATTGGAGTATCGGCCGAGATAGTCCAGTCCGTCCGGATACCCCTCATGGGCCGAGGCATACTCGTAATAGGCCTCATCCAGCACCACCAGCACATGCCCGGGCACCTTTTCCATGAAGCGCTCGAAGGCCTCATCGTCGAACAGCGTGCCGGTGGGGTTGTTGGGGTTGGCCAGAAAGATAAGTTTGGTGCGCGGCGTGATGGCCGCTGCCATGGCGTCGAGATCATGGGCAAAGTCCCTTGAGGGCACGGCCACCCCCGTCGCCCCCGCCGCCTGCGTGCTGAGAGGATAGACGGCAAAGGCGTGCTGGTCGTAGATCACCTCGTCGCCGGGGCCGGCAAAGGTGCGCACCACCAGCTCCAGCACCTCGTTGGAGCCATTGCCGGGCAGAATCTGCTCGGGTTCGACACCATGAAAGGCCGCCAGCGCCTGTTTGAGGTAGAACGCATTGCCGTCGGGGTAGCGGGCCAGACCATCAAGCGCCTCTGTCAGAACCTCCTTCACTTTCGGGCTGCAGCCCAGCGGATTTTCATTGGAGGCCAGCTTGATCACATGGGTCAGTCCCATTTCCCGCTGCAGTTCCTCAACGGGCTTGCCGGGCTGATAGGGTGTCAGTGCGTCGATCTGCGGCAGAATCCGATTTTCAAACATGGTCATTTCAGGGGAGAGATTGGAAAGGAGCCCAGCAGTTTGAACCAGGCGCTGCGCTCGGCCACCTCTTCCAGCACCTCGCGCACTTCATCCTGCTGCGCATGACCGATGATGTCGATGAAGAACAGATAGTCCCACGTCTTGTGCTGGGCGGGACGGGAGACGATGCGGCTCATGCTGATGCCTCGCTCGGAGAAGGGTTCCAGCACTTCCAGCAGGGCGCCGGCACGATTGGGCACCGTCAGCACCATGGCCGTCTTGTCCTCGCCACTGGGCTGGGACTGCTCGTGCCCCATCACCCAGAACCGGGTAGTGTTGTTGGGATTGTCCTCGATGTGCTTCTCGACAATATGGAGATCATAGATCTGCGCCGCCTGTTCGGAAGCAATCGCCGCCCAGTCGTCATGAGCCTGCGCCAGCTGCGCTGCGCGGGCGTTGGACTCCACCGCCTCCAGCTCCGCATGGGCCAGGTTGTTCTGCAGCCAGGTGCGGCACTGGGCCAGCGCCTGCGCATGGGCCACCACCCTGCGGATCTGCTCCGGCTTCTCGCTGCGGGAGAGCAGGCAGTGATGGATGGGCAGATCCACCTCGCTGCATACCTGCAGCGGGGTTTCGATCAGTGCGTTCTGCGTCTCGCTCACCACCCCTTCTGTGGAATTTTCCACCGGCACGATGCCATAGTGCGCCTCCTTGCGTTCCACCGCCTTGAACACGTCACTGATGCTGGACACGGCATAGGGATGGGCGAAGGTGCCGAACTGCTTGATCACGGCGGCATGGGAGTAGCTGCCCTCCGGCCCCAGATAGGCGATGCGCATGGGTTCTTCCAGCGCCAGACAGGCGGACATGATCTCCCGGAACAGGCGGGCCATGTCCTGCGCAGGCAGACTGCCGTCATTGCGCTCGATCACGCGGCGCAACACCTGCGCCTCCCGCTCAGGGCGGTAGAACACAGCCTCCACCCTGCCGCCCCGGGTCTTGATCTCCGCTACCTGACGGGCCAACCGCGCCCGCTCGCTGATCAGCGCCTGAAGCTGCTCGTCGATGACATCAATCCGATTGCGGATTTCAAGAAGTGCTGTCTGTTCGTCCTGATTGCTCATGGAATGCCTGTCGCTTCAACAAAGATCCTTGAACGGGTCAATGGCACACGCGCACGGAGCGCACGCCCGGCACGGCCCGTAATGCATCCAGCGCCTGATCGGCCAGCGGGCCCGTGACATCGATCAGGGTGTAGGCCAGCTCATCCCTTGCCCGATTGATCATGTCCTCGATGTTCAGCTTCGCTTCGCCCAGCACCCGGGTCATGGCGGCGATCATGCCGGCATCGTTATCGTTGACGATAGCGATGCGATGCGCCCCCTCGGGAATGGCGCCCAGTTCCACTTCTGGCAGGTTGACCGAGCGGTGCACCGTGCCCCGCTCAAGAAAGTCCCGCAGTTGCTGCACGGCCATGACGGCGCAGTTCTCCTCCGACTCTTCGGTGGAAGCGCCCAGATGAGGCAGGCTGATCACCCGAGGGTGCCCCTTGAGCCGCGCGCTGGGAAAGTCGCTCACATACCGGGCCGGCGCCCCCTGCTCCAGAGCCGGTTCCAGTGCCGCTTCATCCACGATCTCGCCGCGGGAGAAGTTCAGCAGCACGCTGCCGGTTCGCATGTGAGCCAGCCTGTCCGCGTTGATCAGGTGCCGGGTGGAGTCCAGCAGGGGCACATGCAGAGAGACGAAGTCGCTCTGTTGCAGCAGGGATTCTAGGCTCAACGCCTGCTCGACACGGCTGTCCAGCTGCCAGGCGGCTCGCACGGAAATGGCCGGATCATAGCCGATGACCGTCATCCCCAGCTCGATGGCCATGTTGGCCACGCGCACACCGATGGCGCCCAGGCCGATCACGCCCAGCGTCCTGCCGGCCAGCTCGAAGCCGCGAAAGCGCTTCTTGGCACGCTCCACCTCGTCCGCCAGCCGTTCTGCCGGCACATCAAGGGCGCGCACGAACGCAGCCGCCTCGCACACATTACGGGCGGCCACCAGCATGCCCGCCAGCACCAGCTCCTTGACGGCATTGGCATTGGCGCCCGGGGTGTTGAACACGGCAATGCCGCGCTGAGAACACAGGTTGACGGGAATGTTGTTGACCCCCGCCCCGGCACGGGCGATGGCCTTGAGACGCGGGTTGAGCGGCCGTTCATGCAGATTGGCCGAACGCACCAGAATGGCGTCCGGATCGCTGAACTCGGAGGCCACCTCATACTGGTCCGGCGGCAGCAGCGCCAATCCTTTCGGGGCGATCTCGTTCAGCGTGAGAATGCGGTATTTGCTCAGCATGGACGGCCTCCGGACCCTGATGCGCTCGATCAGCCGTATCGACGCTCGAAATCGGCCATGAAGTCGATCAGCGCGTCAACGCCCTCTTCCGGCATGGCGTTGTAGATGGACGCGCGCATGCCGCCGACCAGACGATGCCCCTTGAGGTATTTCAGCCCGGCGGCATCCGACTCAGCAAGGAAGGTCTTGTCCAGCTCCGGGTTGGCCAGTGTGAAGGGCACGTTCATGATGGAGCGGTCCTGTGGGCGCACCGGATTGTGGTAGAAGTCGGAACCGTCGATGAAGTCATAGAGCTTCTTCGCCTTGCGACGGTTGACCAAGGCAATTTTTTCCAGTCCGCCCTGCTTCTTGAGCCATTTGAACACCAGCCCCGCCATGTACCACGGATAGGTAGCCGGGGTGTTGTCCATGGAGCCGGCTTCCGCCTGCACCTGCCAGTCCAGCAGGCGCGGGCAATCTTCACGAGCGTTGCCGATCAGGTCCTCACGCACGATGACAATGGCGATGCCGGAGGGCCCGACATTCTTCTGGGCACCGGCGTAGATCATGCCGAATTTCGACACATCAACCGGCTCGGACAGGATGCAGGAGGACATGTCGGCGATCAGCGGCTTGTCGCCCACATCGGGAATGAAGTGGAACTGCAGGCCACCGATGGTTTCATTGGGCGTGTAGTGGACATATTTCGCCTCATCCGACAGCTGCCAGGTGGCCGGTTCGGGAATCTCGGTGGCATGCTCCGCCACGATGTTCACACGGGCGTAGCGCTTGGCCTCATTGAGCGCCTTTTTCGACCAGGCACCGGTGTTGAAGTAGTCCACCACATCGCCCGGACGGGTCAGATTGAGCGGAATGGCGGAGAACTGCATGGTGGCGCCACCGTGGAGAAACATCACCCGGTAGTTGTCGGGAATGTTCATCAGCTCACGCAGATCGGCCTCCGCCTCCTCGGCCACCTGCATGAACTCCCTGCCCCGGTGGCTCACTTCCATGATGGACATGCCGGTGCCATGCCAGTCCAGAAACTCCGCCTGCGCCTGGCGCATCACCTCTTCCGGCAGCATGGCCGGGCCGGCGCTGAAATTGAACACTCTGCTCATGCGTTGTCGTTCTCCTCGTCGTTCTCGTCTTCGGCGGCCACCTTGGCCACGTCCACCAGCTGCTCGCCCTTGCTCAGGTTGATCAGCTTGACGCCCTGCGCGTTGCGGCCCACCACGGAAATCTCTCTGACAGGTGTGCGCACCAGCGTGCCGCGGTTGGTGATCAGCACCACCTCGTCTTCAGGCGTGACGGTGACGGCCGCCACCACCTGACCATTGCGCTCACTGGTCTTGATGGAAATGACCCCCTGCCCGCCACGGTGAATCTTGCTGTACTCCTCCACCGGCGTGCACTTGCCATAGCCATTTTCCGTGGCGGTGAGGATGAGCGTGCCCGGCTGGGCGATCTGCATGCTGACGATATGCTGGCCTTCCGACAGCCTCATGCCACGCACGCCGCGGGCCGTGCGGCCCATCACCCGCACTTCGTCCTCATCGAAGCGGATGGCCTTGCCGCCACTGGAAAACAGCATCACTTCCCGCGTGCCGTCGGTGAGCGCCGTGTCCACCAGCGCGTCCCCCTCCACCAGATCGATGGCGATGATGCCGATGTTGCGCGGACGGGAGAAGTCCGCCAGCGCCACGCGCTTGACGGTGCCGTTAGCCGTGGCCATGACCACATAGCCGCCCTGTTCGAAGTCACGCACCGGCAGAATGGTGGTGACCGCCTCGCCCTCTTCCAGGTTCAGCACGTTGACGATCGGCTTGCCGCGGGCGTTGCGACCGGCCTGAGGCAGTTGCCAGGTCTTCTTCCAGTAGACACGGCCCCGGGTGGTGAAGAACAGCAGCCAGTCGTGGGAGCTGGCCACCACCAGCTCGGCGGCCTCGTCCTCATCCTTCATCTGGGTGGCCGCCTTGCCGCGCCCGCCCCGGTGCTGGGTACGGTAGTCGCTCAGGGACTGGGTCTTCACGTAGCCATCGCGGGACAGGGTGATGATGCGCTCCTCTTCGGCGATGAGGTCTTCGTCATCCAGTTCCTGATGGTTGTGGTCGATTTCAGTACGGCGCGCATCGCCATACTGCTCGCGGATCTCGATCAGCTCTTCGCGCACCACCTCCGTCAGACGCTCCGGGCTGCGCAGTATGTGCAGATATTCACCGATCCGCTCGATCAGTTCCCGGTATTCCTCAAGAATCTTTTCCTGTTCCAGACCGGTCAGGCGGTGCAGACGCATGTCCAGAATGGCCTGAGCCTGCTGCGGAGAGAGGCGGTAGGTGTTCCCGCCCACGAGGCCATAGCCTTCCGGCAGATCTTCCGGACGGGTGTCATCCGCTTCCACCCGCTCCAGCAGGGCCAGCACATTGCCGGCATGCCAGTCGCGCGCGAGCATCTGCTCCTTGGCCACCGCCGGCGTGGGTGCCGACTTGATCAGCTCGATCATCTCGTCGATGTTGGACAGCGCCACCGCCAGACCTTCCAGCAGGTGGGCCTTTTCCCGCGCCTTGCGCAGATCGTAGATGGTGCGGCGGGTGACCACTTCGCGGCGATGGCGCAGAAAGGCCTCGATCACCTCCTTGAGATTGAGCAACTTCGGTTGCCCGTCCACCAGCGCCACCATGTTGATGCCGAACACGCTCTGCAGGGCGGTGAGCTTGTAGAGCTGGTTGAGCAGCACTTCCGCCACCACATCTCGACGCAGCTCGATGACAATGCGCATGCCCTCCTTGTCCGACTCGTCCCGCAGGGCGGTGATGCCCTCCACCTTCTTCTCCTTGACCAGCTCGGCGATGCGCTCGATCAGCTTGGCCTTGTTCACCTGATACGGCAGTTCGGTGACGATGATGGCCTGCTTGCCGGACTTGTCCTCCTCCACATGGGCGCGGGCGCGCATGACCACCCGGCCCCGCCCGGTCTCGTAGGCGGCGCGGATGCCGGAGGTGCCATTGATGATGGCGCCGGTCGGAAAATCGGGACCGGGCAGGTGTTCGATCAGGTCACCTACGCTCAGCGTGGGGTCATCCAGCAGCGCCACGCAGGCGTTGATGGTTTCGGTCAGGTTGTGAGGCGGGATGTTGGTGGCCATGCCCACCGCGATGCCGGCCGAGCCGTTGATGAGCAGATTGGGAATGCGGGTGGGCAGTACCGCCGGTTCCTTTTCGGAACCGTCATAGTTGGGCACGAAATCCACGGTCTCCTTGTCGATGTCCGCCAGCATCTCATGGGCGATGCGGCTCATGCGGATTTCCGTATAACGCATGGCCGCGGGCGCGTCACCGTCGATGGAGCCGAAGTTGCCCTGCCCGTCAATGAGCACATAGCGCATGGAGAACGGCTGCGCCATGCGCACGATGGTGTCATACACCGCCGAATCGCCATGGGGGTGGTACTTACCGATCACATCCCCGACGATGCGGGCCGACTTCTTGTAGGGGCGGTTCCAGCCGTTGCCCAGCTCATGCATGGCGTAGAGCACGCGGCGGTGCACCGGTTTGAGGCCATCGCGCACATCCGGCAGCGCCCGGCCGATGATCACGCTCATGGCATAGCTGAGGTAGGACTGCTGCATCTCCTCTTCGAGGGAGACGGGAATGATCTCGCTGGCGAACTCACTCATGAAAGGATCCTGAAAGCCTTGTGGTGTCTGTTTTGAAAGCGCTGATTATATCACGCTATAATCGCCTGACTTTCCGTGCGACAGAGCCCTTTCCGTGAGCAACGCCAACCCCGACGCCCTGCAGCATTTCGACGCCCAGGCCCACCAGTGGTGGGACGAAAACGGGCCGATGGCCACCCTGCACCAGATCACCCCGGCACGGGTCGAATTCGTCGAGCGCAACATGCCGCTTGAGGGCATGCGCCTGTGCGACATCGGCTGTGGTGGCGGACTGGTGAGCGAGGCGCTGGCGCGCAAGGGGGCGCAGGTCACCGGCATCGATCTGGCGGAAGAAGCGCTCACTGTCGCCCGTCTGCATGCGCTGGAAAGCGGCCTGACCATCGACTATCGGCCCATCAGCGCCGAAGCGCTTGCGGAGGAGATGGCCGGTCAGTTCGACGGAGTCACCTGTCTGGACATGCTGGAGCATGTGCCCGAACCGGCCGAGGTGGTGCGCGCGGCCGCCCACCTGCTGAAACCGGGTGGCGTGGCGGTCTTCTCCACCCTCAACCGCACGCTGAAAGCCCGCCTGCTTGCGGTGGAACTGGCCGAAAAGGTGCTGGGCCTGCTGCCACGGGGCACCCATGATCCCGAACATTTCATCAGACCCCACGAGCTGGAACACTGGGCCCGTGCCAGCGGCCTGCGTCTGAAGGATGAAAGCGGCCTGTGCTACAGCCCGCTGAGCCACAGCGCCCGACTGTGCGATGACCTGTCGATCAACTATCTGATGGCGTTTGAAAAGACATGAACGACATACGCTGCGTGCTGTTCGATCTGGACGGCACCCTGCTGGACACCAGCTATGACTTCGCTTGGGCGCTCAACACCCTGCGCGCCGAGGACGGCCTGCCGCCCGTGCCCTACTGGCGCATCCGCCAGACCATTTCCCAGGGGGGGCGTGCGGTGGTGAAGCTGGGCTATCCGGATCTGGAGGGCGAGGCGCTGGAAGCCAAACGCACCCGTTTTCTCAACCTCTACAACGACCATATCTCGGTGCACACCCGTCTGTTCCCCACGCTGGAAGACAGCATCCGCACGCTGGAGGAAAAAGGCATTCCCTGGGGTATCGTCACCAACAAACCTGAGTGGCTGACCCACAAGCTGCTGGATGAAATCACCCTGCCGGCCGAGCCCCGTGCCTTGGTGTGTGGTGATACCCTGCCGGTGCGCAAACCTCATGCGGAGCCGATGCATCTGGCCGCGGAACAGTGCGGTGTCGCGCCGGAACACTGCCTCTACATCGGTGATCATCCCCGGGACATCGAAGCGCCGCTCAATGCCGGCATGCTGAGCGGCGCGGCGCTCTATGGCTACCTGCCGCAGGATGTGGACCCGATGCGGTGGCCGGCGCACTTCTTCTATCACACCCCGGCGGACATTCTCCGCCACGTGGAGCAGCTATGAAAGAGACCGCCTTCATCACCGGCGCAGGCGGCACGCTGGGTCAGGCGGTTAGTCGGCGTCTTGCCGAAACCCACCGTCACATCATTCTGCATGATGCGGAGCTGGCTGCGCTGGAGCCCCTCTACGACCGCATTGAGCGCGAGACACGCTGCGAACCGATTCTGTTTCCGCTCAATTTCCGGCTGGCAGGGGCTGGCGAATTCATGCAGCTTGAACAGGCGCTGGCCGAACATGGCGAACCGGTGGACACGCTCGTTCTGAATGCCGCCGCCCTGCCCGCCTTTACGCCACTGAGTCACTTTGATCCGACCCAGTGGTATGAAGTGTTGCAGGTGAACCTGAACGCCCATTTCCACATTCTGCAGGCCGTGCTCCCTCATCTGGGCGAAGGGGCGGAAGTGCTGCTGATTTCTGATGCCCTGCTGAACAATCCGCAACCCTTTGGTGGTGCCTATGCCGTCGCCAAGGCCGGCCTTGAACAGCTGATCAGAACCCTGCAGGCGGAGCGGGACGACCTCAACTGCCGCATCGAGCGGGTTGGTGCCTTTCAGGGCCCGTGGCGGCAGCGCCTGTTTCCGGGCGCGGACAACAGCAAGCTGCCTACGGCGGAAGCGGTGGCCGAACAGCTTGTGAGCGGCAAGGACCGTGAAAACACTCATTGACACCCTGCGTGAACAGCTGGGACGCGCCCTGCGTCCGGTGCTGGCACCCAAGCGCCGTTACGAGGCCGACGAAGCGCTGGAGAACACGCTGCTGACACCGGAGCTGGCCCGGCTGATTCTGCTGCTGATTGGTGCAGGTTCCCTTTTGATGGGACTGACGGCCGCAGTCGGTCTGTTCGAAATGTCCCATGCCCATGCCCTGCTGCTCTGGGGACTGGCCGCCGTGGAACTGGGCAGCTGGTGGCTGATCGGCCTGTGGCGCAACTGGACGCAGTCGCTGTTTGCCTTCAACCTGCTGCTCTACACCGCCATGCTGGCGCCGCTGGTGGTGTCGGATCCGCACATGTACACCATGCTCTTTGCCAGCGTCTTTCCCGTGCTGGGCGCCTTCATCCTCATCAACCGGCGGCAGGGGCTGGTGAATCTGGTTCTCGCGCTGCTGCTGCCGGACCTGGCGCACTGGCTGGGCGGGCCCCAGATGACTGCAGAGCAGCGCTACAACCACCTGATCTTCACGCTGCTGGGCGGATTCATCGGGCTGGCGCTGGCCACGCTCATCCAGCAGCTGATCGCGCGGCTGAGCGATCAGGTGATGCGCCTTGCGCATCTGGCCACCCACGACCCGCTCACCGGTGCGCTCAATCGCAAGGGGCTGGAAGAGCATGGCGAGGTCATGCTCTCCACGCATCTGCGCAAGGCAAACATGCCCATGTCGGCAGCCATCATCGACCTGGACTTCTTCAAACAGGTCAACGACACCTGGGGGCATGAAGCGGGTGATACGGTGCTGAAACATCTGGTGGCGCTGATTCATCAGCGTTTTCGCCGCCGCAGCGACATACTCGCCCGCATGGGGGGCGACGAGTTCGCCCTGCTGCTGCCCAACACGCCTCTTGAGCACGCCCATGAACTGCTGGTGGCGCTCAGCCAGACCCTGCAGAACAACCTGCCGGAATATGAGGGAGAGCGGCTTCCCGTCGCTCTGTCCATCGGTGCTGTCGCGCTGGACAGAGCACGCCATCGAGAACTGGACGATCTGCTGCGCGATGCGGATCAGTGGGTCTATCAGGCCAAGAAGGCCGGCCGCTCCCATGTGTGCAGCCCCATCGACTGCACCGCCATTCCTACGGCTTTCGAGCTTCCTGCATCAATACGCTGATATCTGATATCCGCCATCCCCTCAGCCATACAGCTGACGCACCCCTTCCCGCACCAGCTTCGGAGCAGACGCCAGCAGGGTGCGGGTGTAAGGATGCCGGGGGTCGGCCAGCACCTGCTCCACACTGCCCTGCTCCACGATGCGGCCCTTCTGCATCACCGCCACCCGATGGGCGATGCGCGGCAGAATGGACAGGTCATGAGTGATGAACAGGTAGCTCACCCCCTCCTCTTCCTGCAGTCGGTTGAGCAGGTCGATGATCTGCGCCCGCACGCTCACATCCAGCGCACTGGTGGGCTCATCGCAGACGATAAGCCGCGGCTCCACCGCCAACGCGCGGGCGATGCCGATGCGCTGACGCTGTCCGCCGGAAAACTCATGGGGATAGCGATGCATGTGCTCCGGCTCCAGCCCCACCTTTTCCAGCAGCTCGGCCACCCTTTTCAGCTGTCCGGGCCTGTCCTTCGGCCCTACGCCAAGGGTCACCATGCCCTCGCGGATGCTCTCGCCCACCGTCATGCGCGGGTTGAGGGCCGAATAGGGATCCTGAAAGATCACCTGCAGCGCCTTGCGCCACGGGCGCATCTGGCGCGGCCCAAGACGGGCCAGATCCACCGACTCATCAATAAGGATGCGCCCTTCGGTCAGCTCCACCAGCCTCAATAGCGCCATGCCCAGCGTGCTCTTTCCGGAGCCGGACTCGCCCACCAGTGCCAGCGTCTCACCGGCGCGGATGCGCAGATCCACCCCATCCACCGCCCGGGTGTGGTCCACGGTGCGCTGCAGCAGCCCCTTGCGCACGGGGAACCAGACACGGACGCCTTTTGCTTCCAACAGGGTGTTGTTCTTCGGTTCCGGCTTGAGCGCCCGCAACGGCAGGGCGTTCCTGAGCAGTCGACGGGTGTAGTCCGCCTGCGGATTCTCCAGAAAGTGCCTCACCGGCGCCTGTTCGATCAGCCGGCCCCGGTACATGACCGCCACCCGGTCGGCGATCTCCGCCACCACCCCCATGTCATGGGTGATGAACAGCACCGCCATGCCGTGGCGCTGCTGCAGCTGGCGCAGCAGATCGAGGATCTGCGCCTGGATGGTCACATCCAGCGCCGTGGTGGGCTCATCGGCGATCAGCACCTCCGGTTCGCACGCCAGCGCCATGGCGATCATGATCCGCTGCTTCTGTCCGCCGGAAAACTGATGGGGATACCACCCCATGCGCACATCCGGGTCGGGAATGCCCACCTCATCCAGAAGGGAAATCACCTTGTCGTTCAACTTCTTGCCGCGCAGTCCGAGATGGCGCCTCAACACCTCGGCGATCTGCTCGCCAATGCGCATCACTGGATTGAGCGCCGTCATCGGTTCCTGAAAGATCATCGCCATGCGCCGGCCGCGGATGCGCTGCATGGCCGCCTCGGGCAGGTCCAGCAGCTCGGTGCCATCCAGCCTCACCGACCCGCCACGCACGCACAGCGCCTCAGGCAACAGACGCATCAGCGCAAGCGCCGTCAGGGACTTGCCTGACCCGGACTCCCCAACCAGCGCCAGCACTTCGCCACGCCTCAGCGTAAAGGTGACATCCTCCACCAGCGTTTTCCCGTCCCGCAGGCCGAGGGTGAGCCCTTCCACCTGAAGAATTTCCTGTCCCTTCTCCGTCATCAGTCCGCACTCCTCGGATTGAACACCTGCTGCACCCGGTCGGAGAGCAGGTTGGCCGCCAGCACCACCAGCGACATGAATACGAACGCCGCCGCCAGCGACCACCACACCGCAGGCTCTCGCGCCATCTCCAGCCGTGCGGCGTTGATCATGTTGCCCCAGCTGTTCATGGTCGGGTCCACGCCCACCCCCACATAGGTGAGCACCGCCTCGGCCAGCACCAGTCCGCTGAAGTCCAGCACCACGGCAATGAGCACCAGATGCATGAGATTGGGCGTGATGTGCCGCAGCAGAATGCGTCCATGCCCGGCGCCCAGCGCCCGGGCCGCGCGCACATAATCCACCTGGCTCAGCTTGAGCGTCTCCGCCCGCAGCAGACGGCACAACCCCGTCCAGCTGGTCAGGCCGAGAATCAGCGTCAGAAACAGCAGACGCAGATCCGCCCGCGCCTCCGCCGAGCCGAACCACTCCGGATGATTCTCCAGCATCCCCTGCATCACCAGCACCGCCGCAGCGATCAGCAGCACGCCCGGAATGGAGTTGAGGGTGGTGTAGAGATACTGGATTACATCATCCACCCAGCCCTTGAAGTAGCCGGCCATCACTCCCAGCCCGATGGCCAGCGGCAGCATCAGCAATGTGGTCAGGGTGCCGATGAGCACGCCGGTGCGGATCGACTTGAGCGCCTGAAAGAGCACGTCATTGCCCACCTTGTCGGTGCCGAAGACGTGAAAATCCCGGCTCAGGGCCCACAGCAGGCAGAAAACCGTCAGAATGGCCCACAGGACGGCCCAGAAAAGGCGCCGGTCGGCGCGGGCAAGAATCCGTCCCTTAAAAATGGGGGAGACCCCGTATCGAACCAGCCACAGCAGGCCGGTCAGGCCCGTTCCCAGCGCCAGTCCCAGCCCCACATCCGGCCAGAACCGTTCGGGATGGACATGCGCCAGCGGCAGGTGCACCTGCCGGGTGACGCCGCCCTCCTGCACCACCGACTTGACGAACTCACGGGTGGCGAAGGGGGCCGAGTAGGTGCGCTCCGTGTTCTCCAGCAGGTGGGCGAACAGCAGGTCCAGCAGGCTGCGCACCTGCCCACCCGCCAACTGAAAGTGGACCGAATCCAGCAGGGCGACCACCACATAGGCCGCCAGCACCAGCGCGCTGGTCAGCGCCAGCCGGCTGGTGAACACCGCCTGCCAGCGCTCCAGCACCAGCCGGTCACGCCGAGCGCTCCAGCCCCAGGCGGCGAGCATCGCCACCAGCAGCCATACCAGCGTATCGGTCCACAACAGGGTCAGCATCATCAGGGCTTCCAGTATCGGTAACCTTGCATCTGCAGGCGCAGCACCTCCGGCGCACCTGCCGGGACGAAATCCACCACCATGTTCATATCATCTTCGGTCAGGCCGCTGGCTTTCATGCTGATGCGACAGGCCTTGAACACCACGCCCCGGTTGGCCAGATCGGTCACCAGCGTTGCCGTGCGGACATTGTCCGCCCGAAGCGCGTGGATGCCCTCCTCATAGGCCACCACGGTAAAGCGCACCTTGTCCGACCCCAGCTCCCTCAGCACCCGGTCGATCTGGAAGAGCACCCGCCTGTGGCCGTTGTTCAGGCCATCGGCGCGGGTGAACTGCACCACGAAATCCACCGGATCGGCCCAGCTGGAAAGGGGCAGCGCAAGCAGCGTAAAGAGCATGAAAATCCGTAACCTGCGCGCCATATCTCACCCTCCTTATTTGAAACGCACCCGCGGATCGGCCCAGGCGTAGGCGATGTCCGTGAGCATCAGTCCCACGATATAGAGCACGGCCCCCAGAAACACCATCGCCTTGACGATGGCGAAATCCTGCCCCTGAATCGCCTCGATGGTGTAGCTGCCCAGTCCCGGAATGCCGAAGAAGCTCTCCATGACCAGCGATCCCATGAACAGCGTGGGGATCACCACCACCACACCTGTGAGAATGGGCAGCAGCCCGTTGGGTAGCACATGACGGCGCATCACCTGCCAGGGTGACAGCCCCTTGGCGCGGGCCGTGCGCACGTACTCCTTTTCCACCTCTTCGAGAAAGAGCGTGCGGTACCAGCGCAACCCGCTGCCCAGACCGGAGACCACTCCGATGAGCACCGGCAGAATGAGGAACTTCCACGCATCCGCCCCCGGCTGATAGCCGGAGATGGGCACCCAGTGCAGCATCTTGCTCACCAGCACCTGCCCGCCGATGATGTAGAACAGCCCGGAGATGGACATGAGCACCACCGCCGCCACCAGCGCCGTCCGGTCCACCAGCGAATAGCGGAACAGCACCACCGCCAGCGCCAGGGTGATATTGACCCACAGTCCCAGCAGAAAGGTGGGCAGCGCCAGCGCCAGCGACGGCCCCATGCGCTGGCGGATGTCCTCGCCGATGTCCCGCCCGCTGTCTGACAGGCCGAAATCGAAGGTGAACAGGCGCATGCTCTCATTGAAGAACAGGGTGTCGGTCACCGTGCCCAGCCCTTCCGCCTCAGGATTGAAGAACAGCGGGCGGTCGTAGCCATGGGCCGCCTTCCACGCCTCGATCATCTCCGGTGTGGTCTGCTTGGCGCCCAGATGGATGCGCGCCATGTCGTCCGGCGTGTTGACCATGAAAAACAGCGCGAAGGTGATCAGGTTCACGCCGATGAGAATGGGCACGGCGTAGAGCAGCCGGCGCATCAGGTAGTTCAGCATCGGCCTCTCTCCTGTTGGCGGTGACGGTAGAGCCTCACGGCACCGACCAGCGCCAGCAGCACCAGCGCCACCATCAGCCACAGTGCCCAGCGCACGGGCCGGTTCCACGCCTGTTCGCTTGCCGCCCGCAGCGTCGGGTCAATGCGCAGGTATTTGGTGGTGTTGTTGGCCATCATGTTGGGCCAGGCATTGTGCACCCATCGGTGATACAGCGCCAGCGACCGGGGGTAGAAACCGAAGATCCACGGCGCGTCACGCTGCACCAGCGCCACCATGCGGCGGATGAGCCTGAGCCGTTCGGGCCCATTGTCCATGCGCTGCATCTCCTCGAACAGGCGATCGAATTCCGCATTATGGTAATTGGCGTAATTGACGCCGTTGCCGCCGGTGGCCACCACGCCATTCTTACCGTATAGCAGGAACAGGAAGTTCTCCGGATCCGGGTAGTCGGCGTTCCAGCCCCACATGAACAGCTGTCCCTTGCCTTGGCGCATCTTGTCCTGAAAGCGATTGTAGTCGGTGGCGCGGATGACCAGCTCCAGCCCGATGCGGGCGAACTGCTTGCGCAACCAGTCCAGCCGCGCCTTGTCGTCCGGGCTGCCACCCACCGCCTCGAAGTAGATCTTCAGCGGATGACCGGTCTTAGGATCGACGCCATCCGGATAGCCCGCCTCGGCCAGCAGCCGTTTTGCCACCGCCAGCGGCCTGCGCCG